>CAZKOE010000115.1:0-8289 GCA_964554305.1 uncultured Gammaproteobacteria bacterium | reverse complement strand
CCCACGGCCATGATGCTGCCCAGGGAGAGCACGTAGATCGTGGCGGCGAGGCCGATCACCCAGGAGATCGTGCGCGGCCAGAACACGCCGCCGACGTAGGCGGCCAGGTGGACGAGGCGGGCGGCAACGAAGACGATGCTCGCGATCGCGGTCCCGATTCCGAAGTGGCCGGTGAACGCAAGGAGTAGTACGGCGGCGGCGAAGGCGGGGTAGTTGGCGAGGAGATTCGTATGCGCTCGCTCGGCCCGCCCGCCCCAGGGCGGAAGCGGCGGCAGGTTTGCCGTTTCGCGGTTGGAGACGACCCAGCCGCGGCCGTAGCTGCGCGCCTTGGCTGCCGAGGCGGGAACGAAGGCGAAAAGCGTGAGCAACGTCGCGGCGGCGAGCATGAGGAGTTCGACAGGCATGGCGGTGTTTCCGGTTGATGCAGGTCAAGTGTAAGCCCCGTTTTCCGGGTGTATGATGAAAGGCATGGAAATTCGCATCAAGCGCGCGTATGAAAAGGCGGCCAGTGCCGACGGCCGGCGGGTGCTGCTCGATCGGTTGTGGCCGCGAGGCATCAAGAAAGAAGATGCACGCATCCACTATTGGGCGAAGGATCTGGCCCCGAGCACGGAGCTGCGCAAATGGTTTGGCCACGATCCCGAACTCTGGCCGGAGTTCAAGAAGCGCTATCTCGCCGAGATTCGCGCGAATAAGGACGGACTTGCAGCACTGCGCAAGGAGCTCAAAGGCGCGAAGCGCATGACGCTCGTTTACGGCGCGCGCGACGAGAAGCACAACAACGCCGTCGTGATGGCGGGCTACCTCAAGAACAGGCTGTAGAAGTACAGCGGAGCGCCGGCTTCCAGTCGGCCGGGTCGGCAACGATCTTTGACTTATGTCGGCCTACAAAACTTTCAGCACAAGCGGTGAGTCGGGTAGCCAGGGGAGAGCGGCGCTGCCGGATTCGTCTCGGGCAATGAGGGACAAAAGGGGCAGGGCGCGGCCGGCGGGATTGCCGCGGCGGAGTGCTTCGAGTGCGGGGTCTTCGAGCGTCGTTTCGGCGGTGCTCGCGCTCGTTCCCGTTTCGACGCGGGCGAGGCCGCTGGCGTTTGGCTCGGCGTCGAGCAGTAACGCGCAGGCGAAAGGCGCGCTCAGGTGGCGTTTGGCGTCGAGCGGCGCGGGAAGCGGATGATCGTAGGCGACGAGCAGCACGGGCCCGCCGGTTTCTTCCGCAAGCAATGTGGCTTCGATCCAGCCGGCAGCGAAGCTCGCGTCGTGGGCGGCGATAGCGCTTGCGGGGGCGCGCGCGCCGCTCGCGATCGCCCAGTAGCCGGCCGGCGCGTTGTGCACCGAGTTGTGAAACCGAGTGGGCGAGAGCTCGGGCGCGGGACGGGCAAGCTCCTCGCAGATGGCGTGGATGATGCCGCCGTCGCCGCAGGCCGAGGTAAACACGCTTGCCGGCAAGTCGCGCGCGCAACCCGCGGTCTCCAGAGCTTGCTCGCCGGCGGCGAGAGCGAGGCGCATCACGGGACTCAGGCGGCGGCGTTCGTTCGCCGGTACCCAGCGGGGTTTGAGCCTGCCGAGTTCGGCTGGTTCGTAGCGGGTTTCGCCGCGAAGCACGGCTTTCATCGCCGACCAATCGGGGAGGCCGGGCGCGACGCAGCTCAGCGAACGGATTACAACGCCGTTCATTCGGCGATACCGATTACGAGGCTCGCGTTGTTGCCGCCGAAGCCGAAGGCGTTCGCGAGGACGCGGCGCGGCGCTTGCGCGCGGTTTTCGAGCGCGACGTCGGCGGCGAACGCAGGATCCACTTGTCGGGTGTTGAGGCTCGCGGGCAGGAAACCTTCCTCGATCGCGAGGGCGGCGAGCGCGAAGTTGACGATGCCGGCGGCGCCGAGCGTGTGCCCGGTCCAGCCCTTGGTCGAAGAGCAGGGCATGCCCGCGCCGAACAGGGCGGTGACGGCCTTGTCTTCGGCGAGGTCGTTGGCCGGGGTGCCGGTTCCGTGCAGGTGTATCCAGTCAATGTCGAGCGGCGCGAGGTCGGCGCGTTGCAAGGCCGCTTGCATGGCGAGCCGCGCGCCGAGGCCTTCGGGGTGCGGTGCCGACATGTGATACGCATCGCTCGATTCGCCGTAGCCGAGAAGGTGCAGCCGCGTATCCGGCGCCTCCTCGGGCCACTCGAGGAGCGCAAAGCCCGCCGCCTCGCCGAGGCTGATGCCATCGCGCGCGACGTCGGCCGGGCGGCAGGGTTCGGCGCTGACGAGTTGCAGCGAATGGAAACCGTAGAGCGTCATCAGGCAGAGGGTGTCCACGCCGCCGACCACGGCCGCGCGGCATAGCCCGGCCTCCATGTAGCGGTGCGCCGTGGCAAATATCTTGGCGCTCGATGAGCAGGCGGTGGAAACGGCGAGGGCCGGACCGCCGAGTTTCAAGTATGCACGCACGAACCCCGCGAGTGCATGCATGTCCTGGCTGCGGTCGTAGTCGAACCAGTCCGGGAGTTTGCCTTCCGCGTTGCGTTCGCGGTAGGCGCGCTCGGTCGCGCCGATGCCCGAGGTGCTGGTGCCGACGAAGACGCCGACGTTCTGCGCACCGTAACGTTCGCGTGCCCGCGCGACGGCGGCGGCGAAGCCGTCCTGTTCGAGTCCCAGGCGGGCGAGTCGGTGATTTCGGCAGTCCCAGGCCGCGAATTCGCCGCCGAGCGGCATTTTCCCCAGACCGCCAACGCGCCCGATCCAGGTCGCGAGTTCGGCGTGGGGAAAATCGTTGGGCACGAGCCCGCCGCGGCCGGATTTGAGGGCGGCAAGCGTCGCCGTCCGGCCCGCGCCGAGTGCGCTGGTGACGGTCCAGTGCCCTATCGCCAATTTTCGCATGCGCCTACTTTAGCCGATGGGAAAATGCTCCAATCGAGGGTCGCAGGGGAGCGAGCGCGGGCTGCTTTCTGTACACCGCTGCGCCGAGAGTTGACAAACCCGCCACCCTATGCGTTAAGATTTTCCGCACTCATCGAGACCGGCTGAGGGACAGGCCCTTTGACGCCGGGGCAACCTGCGAAGCCAACCACTTCGCAAAGGTGCCAACTCCGACGGTGACTCGCGTGCTGCCTCGCAGGTTGTATGCAGTCCACCGGAAGATGAGTGGTCGCGGTAACTATCGCTGTGCGATAAGGGGCGCGGGCACATCTTCCCTCGCGGGTCTCCGCCGAGGTTTCCGATGAGCGAAACCCGGTCATAGGAGAATCCGCAATGTCACTCGCAGAATCAACCCGGCGCCGCCTGCGCCCCGCAACCCGTGCCGCCCGCGCCGGCATAGATTGCGATGCCGAGCACGGCGCCGTCGTCCCGCCCATCCATCTCAGCAGCACCTTCAGCTTCGAGGGTTTCGGCGCCAAGCGCCGCTACGACTACAGCCGCTCGGGCAATCCCACCCGCACGCTGCTTGCCGAGACCGTTGCCGCACTCGAGGGCGGCGCACACGGCGTCGTGACCGCGAGCGGCATGGGTGCGGTGACGAGCGTATTGCAGTTGCTCAAGCCTGGCGATTGGCTCGTCGCTCCGCACGATTGCTACGGCGGTTGCTGGCGGCTATTTACGGCGCTCGCGGACAAGGGCTGTTTCCGGCTGCGCCTGATTGACTTCAACGACGCGGAGGCGTTGGGCGAAGCGTTGGCGCTCGATCCGCGCATGGTGTGGATCGAGACGCCCAGCAATCCGCTTTTGCGCATTACCGACATCCACGCCGTTGCCGGCGCGGCTCACGCACGCGGCGCGCTGGTTGTCGCCGACAACACGTTTCTCTCGCCGGCACTGCAGCGCCCGCTCACACGCGGCGCCGACATCGTCGTGCATTCCACCACCAAGTATCTCAACGGGCATTCGGATGTGGTCGGCGGGGCGATCGTCGCCCGCGATGCCGCGCTCGGAGAGGAACTCGCGTGGTGGGCGAATTGCCTGGGCGTGACCGGCGCGCCCTTCGACAGCTATCTCACCTTGCGCGGGCTGCGCACGCTCGCTGCGCGCATGCGCGTGCACGAGGAAAATGCCGCGCGCATCGCCGCCCAGTTGGAGGCGCACCCCGCGGTGGAGCGTTTGTACTATCCGGGACTCGCGAGCCATCCGGGCCATGCCGTCGCCGCCCGCCAGCAAAGTGGTTTCGGCGCCATGCTGAGCTTTGATCTCGCCGGTGCAGAGGCGGCGGTGCGCGCATTCCTCGACGGGCTGCACTATTTTTCGCTTGCCGAGTCGCTCGGCGGCGTGGAGAGCCTCGTCGCGCACCCGGCGACGATGACGCACGTGGCCATGGCGCCCGAGGCGCGGCGCCGGGCGGGCATCGGCGATACGTTGCTGCGCCTTTCGATCGGGATCGAGGACGGTGAGGATCTTGCGGCCGATCTCGAAGCCGCACTCGAGCGTGCATTGTCGGCACCGTGTGCGAGGAGGCAGGCATGAGCGTCGCGCTGGCCCGCGAGGTATTGCCCGAGGTGGCGAGGCGCCCGGTCGTGCACAAATTCGGCGGCTCGAGCCTCGCCGATGCCGCGAGCATCCGCCAGGCCGCCGCGATCGTCGCCGACGAGGCGGTCAGCCCCTGTTACATCGTCGTCTCCGCCGCGTACGGTACGACCGATGCGCTGCTCGATTGCCTGCGCGGCGCGGCGGAAGGCACGGATTGGCGCCGATCGTTCGCGCGCTTGCGCCGCCGTCAGACCGGATTGATTGACGATACGGTTAATGCTGTACAGAGGCGTGACCTGCATGCGGCGCTGCACGAGGATTTCCTGGCGCTTGGCAAGCTCCTTGCCGCTGCCGAATTGCTGCACGCGGCGTCTTCGGAAGCGGCCGACGCCGTTGCCGCGTATGGCGAGTTGTGGTCCATGCGCCTGTTGACGGCCTTGCTGCGTGGACGTGGTCTGGATGCGCAAACGCTTGATGCACGCCGCTTTCTGCGGGTGTTCAAATCCGCCGCCGGTGTCGAGGTGGACTGGGCGGCAAGCGAGGTTCGCTTTGGCCGGGCGCTCGAGGCCATTAACGCCGCCGTGTGCGTGGTGCCGGGATTTATCGCGTGTTGTGCGGAGCGCGGCGTCACACTCACGCTGGGGCGCAACGGCAGCGACTGGTCGGCGACCATTCTCGCGCGGCTCGCCGGCGCCGAAACGGTCACGATCTGGAGCGACGTGCCCGGCGTACTCGACGGCGATCCCGATGTCGTCGGCGACGCCCGTACCCAGGATCGCCTCGGTTTTGACGCGGCGCATACGCTCGCCGAACATGGCGCCCGCATCCTGCATCCCGCGACGCTTTTGCCGCTCGACGGGCGCAATGTCAAGCTGCACGTTAAATGCACGTTTGCGCCCGCGGGCGGCGGGACCTGTCTTGATCTTCAAGCGCCTGCGCCGCTGGCAATCGTGAGCGCACATGATGAAACGGTTAGCGCCATCGGGAGCGGTGTGTGTGCGGCCGAAGCCTTCTCGGCTCTGGCGCGCGCGGGCGTTTCGCTTCGCGGCGGCGAGGTCAGCGCGAATCGGGTGAGCGTCGGGCTCGATGCCGCCGACGTCGCGCGCGCGCAGCGCATCTGGCACCGGCGCCTGTGTCGGCGCAAACCGCGCGCGGATCTGCTTCTGATCGGCGTCGGCCACGTCGGCGGTGCGTTGCTCGACGCGCTTGCCGCGCGGGAAGACGACGCGTTGCGCTTGCTTGGCGCAGCCGATTCAAAATGTCTTGTTCACTGGGAAGGCCGGGTGTCGCGCAACCGCGCCCGCCGCCTGCTGGGGGCCTCCGAGGCGAGGAGCGATCCGGCGGCATTCGCCGAATTGCTGTTCGCGCATTGCGAAGGGGCGCCGGTCATCGTGGACGCGACGGCAAGCACCGAGATCGCGCGTTTGCACGCGTCATGGTTGGATGCCGGTATTCACGTCGTCACCGCCAACAAGCTTGCCGCGGCCGAAGGCTGGATCGGCGAAGCATGCCGGCGCCGGGCCTTTTACGGCGATGCCGCGACGGTCGGTGCCGGTCTTCCAATCCTGCAAAGCCTGCGACGATTGCGCGATGCCGGCGATCGGATCGAATCCGTGGAGGGAATTTTCTCCGGCAGCCTCGCCTTCGTCTTCGATGCCGTCGAACGGGGGCGCAGTCTCGCCTCGGCGCTCGCCGCGGCCTGCCGCGCGGGCTATGCCGAACCCGATCCGCGCGCCGATCTGTCGGGAATGGACGTCGCGCGCAAACTCGCCATCATCGCCGCTGCTGCGGGCATAGAGGCCGACATTGCCCCGCCCGAGCCGGCGGTTTCTGAACAGGCGCTGGAGATGGGTGCGGACGATTTCCGGCGTGAACTGCCTGCGTTGAATTTCGAACTCAAGCGGGCCGTGCGCGAAACCCGTCGACAGGGATGTGCATTGCGTTATGTCGCGAGCCTGACGAGCGCCGGCGACACCCGTATCGGTCCCCGTACCGTGCCGCTTGACCAGCCGCTTGCGGAAACGAGTGGCATCGAGAACATTGCCGTTATTCGCAGCCGCGCTTATGCCAGGCATCCGCTCGTGATCCGGGGCCCCGGCGCAGGCCCCGAAGTCACCGCGCGCGCCCTCCTGGCCGACCTCGCCACGGTGCTTGCGCATTACGGGTAGTGCACGGGGGGAAGTTGAAACTCGTCGTTCCCGCGCAGGCGCACTGCCGTCCCGGGAAAGTTGAAATTCATCATTCCGGACGCGCGTGAGCGCGATCCGGAATCCAGTATGAATGAACGAGTCCCGTCCGCAGGGCGGGATACATCTTTTTGACTGGGTTCCCGCCCCGCGCCTTCGCGGGGGCAGGCTCTGCGCTGGAGCGACGGTAATTCCAAATTCGAGTCTCACTGGCAAGCTCATGGTGAAAAAAGGCCCCCGTTACTGGATTTCCGAAAACAGCGTTGATTTTCCCCGGATAGGAGTGGGGGATTGGGGGGAGCCGGTGGAATATTTCGGAGCTTGCGCTGCGCGCTTCGATCGTGTATTCTATCTTCAACGTATTAACGCGTTAGTACATTATCATGAAAAATCGAACCTTGGAACCGGAGACCACCTGGGAGCGGGCGGAGACGAGCCTCTGCCGCGCGTTGCTGGCCCTGGAAGGCGTGGAGGAGATGCGGGCCTTTCTCCGCGACCTGTGTACGCCGGCGGAGCTGGAGGCGCTGGTGGACCGCTGGAACGTCGTGCCCTACGTGCTCGAAGGCATGCCGTACCGCGAGATTCACGAGCGCACCGCCGTGAGCATCACGACCATCGGCCGGGTCGCGCGCTTCATCAACCAGGGCTACGGTGGCTATCTCGCGGCGGCGGCACGGAACAGCCGGGCAGGCAAGTCGAAGGCGAAACCGCGGCGAAAAAAGGCCGCGGCCGGCCGCAAATCATGACCGAGGCAGGACGCTTGCGCATCGCGGTGCAGAAGTCGGGGCGGCTTTCCGAGCCGTCGCTTGCATTGATGCGCCGTTGCGGACTGCGCTTTTCGCGCGCGCCGGACCGTCTCGTCTGCGCGGGAGAAAACCTGCCGGTTGACTTGGTGTTGGTGCGCGATGACGATATCCCGGCACTGCTTGTTGACGGCAGTTGCGACGCCGGTATTGCCGGCCTGAACGTCTTCGAGGAGTATCGGCTCGCGAGTTCGGCGGCGATGCGCTTCGATGTCTGTCGCCCGCTCGATTTCGGCACCTGCCGGCTCGCGCTTGCCGTTCCGCTCGATGGTGGAATTGCGACGCTGCCGGACCTCGAGGGTTGTCGCATTGCCACGAGCTATCCGTTGCTCACGCGACGTTATTTCGAGGCGCGGGGCATGACGGTTTCCGCGGTCCTCATGAACGGCGCGGTGGAGCTTGCGCCGGCGCTCGGCAAGGCGGATGCCATTTGCGATCTGGTGTCTTCCGGCGTCACGCTCAAGGCGCATCGTCTGCGCGAGCTGGAGACGGTCTTCGCCAGTCAAGCGGCGCTCGCCGTTTCAAGGCGCGAGCGCTCGCCGGAACAGGACGAGTTGCTTGAAAAACTCAAGCGGCGCATGGACGGCGTGCTGCGGGTGAACGGCAGCAAGTACATCATGCTGCACGCGCCGCGCCCGGCGCTCGCCTCGATTCGCCGCCTGTTGCCGGGGGCGGAGTCGCCCACCGTTCTGCCGCTCGACGGCGAAGCCGACAAGGTGGCGGTGCATGCCGTGTGCCGCGAAACGGTGTTCTGGGAGACGCTCGAGAACCTGAAGGGCGCGGGGGCGAGCGCCATGCTGGTACTCCCGATCGAGAAGATGCTGCCGTGATCCGGCTCGACTGGCGAAGGCTCGATGCGCCCGG
>CAZKOE010000114.1:0-8297 GCA_964554305.1 uncultured Gammaproteobacteria bacterium | reverse complement strand
CACCCGCGTGCGCTGCTACGAGGCGGTGCTCGACAAGTATCCCGCCGCGACCACGACGATGAGCCTGCTGAACCTGGCGATGCGCATGGGCGGCCCGCGCGAGGCGCTCTGGCACGCGATGATCCGGCGCAATCATGGTGCGACGCATTTCATCGTCGGGCGCGATCACGCCGGTCCCGGCAAAACCTCCGAGGGCGAGCCGTTTTACGGGCCTTACGAGGCGCAGGAACTGGTGGCGAAGCATGCCGATGAAATCGGCATCACCATGGTGCCGTTCAAGATGATGCTCTATGTCAAGGAGCGCGCCGGCTACGCGCCCGAAAACGAAGTGAAGGAGGGCGAAAGCGTCCTCAACATTTCCGGCACCGAATTTCGCCGGCGCCTGGCCGGCGGACTCGATATTCCGGAGTGGTTCTCCTTCCCCGAGGTGGTCGCGGAACTGCGGCGCACGCACCCGCCGCTCGACAAGCGCGGCTTTACCGTGTTCTTTACCGGGCTTTCCGGTTCCGGAAAATCCACCATCGCCAATGCGTTGATGGTGAAGCTGCTCGAACTCGGCGGACGCCGCGTGACCTTGCTCGACGGCGATCTGGTGCGCAAGCATCTCTCGAGCGAACTTGGATTTTCGAAGGAGGATCGCGATACCAACATTCAGCGCATCGGCTACGTCGCGAGCGAAATCACCAAGCATCGCGGTATCGCACTATGCGCGCCGATCGCTCCCTATCGGGCGACCCGGCGGGCCGTGCGCGAGATGGTCGAGGCGACCGGCGGCGGGTTCATCGAGGTGCACGTGGCTACTTCGCTCGAAGCTTGCGAGAAGCGGGATCGCAAGGGGCTTTACGCGCGTGCGCGAGCCGGGGAAATCAAGGAGTTCACCGGCGTGAGCGATCCCTATGAAACCCCGGAGCATCCGGAAGTCGTGTTGCATACCGAGAGCAGTGCTCCGGACGAGAACGCGCAGGAAGTGATGCTCAAACTCGAAAACCTCGGGTACGTACGCTGATGAAGTTGCTGGTTACGGGCGGGGCAGGCTACATCGGCTCGCACGTGACCCTGCAACTTGCCGAGGCGGGGCACGAGGTCATCGTTTTCGACAACCTGTCAACCGGTAAGGCGCATGCGGTCATCGGCGCCGAACTGGTGGTGGGCGATCTTGCCGATGGCGAGATGCTCGACGCGCTCTTCACCCGCCATGCCTTCGATGCGGTACTGCACTTTGCGGCGAGCATCGTGGTACCCGAGTCGGTAGCCGATCCGCTCAAGTACTACGCGAACAATACGGCGAACATGCTCAATCTCCTGCAACGCGTGGAACGTTGCAAAACGCCGCACTTCGTATTTTCATCCACGGCGGCGGTTTACGGCATGCCCGATGTCGAGCGGGTGGAAGAGACGACACCGCTCGCGCCAATCAATCCCTATGGCGCCTCCAAGACGATGGACGAGCGCATTCTGGCCGACCTTGCTCGCGCTCGTTCCAATTTGCACTACGTTGCGCTGCGTTACTTCAACGTCGCCGGCGCCGATCCGGCGGGCCGTATCGGCCAGGAAACGCCGGAGGCAACGCATCTCATCAAGGTGGCTTGCCAGGCGGCGCTCGGGGAACGCGATGGCATTGACATTTTCGGCGCCGATTATCCGACGCCGGACGGCACCTGCATCCGCGATTACATCCATGTCGAGGATCTTGCCCGCGCGCATGTGGACGCGCTCGGTTACCTGAACGACGATGGTGCGAGCGCGGTCCTCAATTGCGGCTATGGTCGCGGGGCAAGCGTGCGCGAGGTCCTTGATGTGGTGCGGCGTGTAAGCGGGGTGGAGTTTCCGATGCGCGAAGCGGCACGCCGGGCGGGCGACCCGCCGGCGCTCGTCGCCGCGAATGCGCGTATCCGCGATACCCTTGGCTGGGAGCCTCGCCTGGACGATCTCGAAACCATCGTCGCCCATGCCTGGGCCTGGGAGCAGAAGCTCGCCACTCGGTGATTGCGGCGAGGTCGCATCAATCCGTGCAACGCAAGCGGACTGCAAGAGCGTTTCACGGCCATTGCGAACCCTCCCGGGCGCTGGTTCGCCGCACTGCTCGCGGGGCATCCACTCTTCACCGCAAGGCCGGTGTGGCGTGATGCCGCCGCGCGGTTGCTGCGGGTTTGCGCGAGGGGGCTTGCATCCGCGGGCGGGCTGAGCCATGCTTGGAGATGTGTTCACGAAAGGGATACGGACATGGCGAAAATCTGGGTGCTGGTGGGTGACGATTCACGCGCGCGCCTGTTCTCGACCAACCGGGCGGCGCCGCTCGAGGAATTGGAAGATCGGCCGAATCCCGATTCACGCGCGGGCGGGCCGCCTGCCGATCCGGCCGAACACTTGCAGCATCGGGAGGATGGCGGGCGTGATCCCGAGGCCGAGACCACGCGCCGTTTTGCCCGCGATCTCGCCGGGCGTCTGCGCGAGGCGCGACTGGAGGGCCGCTTCGAGCGTCTGTTTCTGGTCGCTCCGCCGAATCTCCTGGGCGAGCTGCGCCGGGCGCTCGACGAGGGTACGCGCGAGTTGGTGGTCGGCGAAGTCGCGAAGGATCTCTCCGCCTTTCCGCCCGCGAGCATTCGCTCGCGCCTCCCGGCCTTGTTGTAGGGCGCTCGATTGAACCGGACGGCCCTTACAATAGACACATTGCCGAGTTTGCGCGGGGCGCAGTGAACAAGCGGGTTTACATCCAGACCTGGGGCTGCCAGATGAACGAGTACGACTCGGCGAAGATGCTCGATGTGCTCGCCGCCGAGGCGGACTACGTTCCGGTCGCGACGCCCGAGGAAGCCGATCTCATCCTCCTCAACACCTGCTCGGTGCGCGAGAAGGCGCAGGAGAAGGTGTTCTCGCGTCTCGGGCAGTGGCGGCCGCTGAAGGCGGCGAACCCCGGCCTGGTGATTGGCGTGGGCGGCTGCGTGGCAAGCCAGGAAGGCGAGGCGCTGGCGCAGCGCGAGCCGCTCGTGGATCTCGTCTTCGGGCCGCAGACCCTGCATCGCCTCCCGGCCATGTTGGCCGAGCACGCGGCGCACGGCGGGCCGGTGGTGGATGTTTCCTTTCCCGAAATCGAGAAATTCGACTGCCTGCCCGCGCCGCGGGCCGAGGGACCGACCGCCTTCGTCTCCATCATGGAAGGCTGCAGCAAGTACTGCAGCTTTTGTGTCGTACCCTACACCCGTGGGGAGGAGATCAGCCGGCCCTTTGACGATGTGCTCGCCGAGGTGTTTGAGCTGGCCGAACAGGGCGTGCGCGAGGTGACTTTCCTCGGGCAAAACGTGAACGCCTACCGCGGGCGGCGTCATGCCGGCGGCGAGGCGGATCTCGCAAGCCTCATTCACTACACGGCGGCGATCGAGGGAATCGAGCGCATCCGCTTCACCACCTCGCATCCGCTGGAGTTTTCCGAGCGCCTGATTGAGGCCTACGCGACAGAGGAGAAACTCGCGGCGCAGCTGCATCTGCCGGTGCAGAGCGGCTCGGACCGCGTGCTTGCCGCGATGAAGCGTGGCTACACGGCGCTCGAATACAAGTCGAAGCTGCGCCGGCTGCGCGCGGCGCGCCCCGGCATCTGCATTACCTCGGACTTTATCGTGGGTTTTCCCAACGAGACCGAGGCCGATTTCGAACAGACGCTGAAACTGGTCGAGGACTGTGAACTGGACCAATCCTTCAGTTTCCTCTACAGTCCGCGGCCGGGCACGCCGGCAGCGAATCTGCGCAACATCGCACCGATGGAGGTCAGGCGTGAGCGCCTGCATCGCCTCCAGGAGAAGCTGACGGCGCAGGGGCGGGCGATCAGCGAGGCGATGGTCGGCGGCACCGAACGGGTGCTGGTCGAGAAGTCGAGCAAGAAGAATCCGCGCGAGCTTACCGGGCGCACCGAGAACAACCGCTGGGTAAACTTCGCCGGCCCCGCCGAACTGATCGGCCGTTTTGCGGCGGTCACGATCACCGCCGCCTACGCCAATTCGTTGCGCGGTCGCCTGGCCACGACGGAGAAAGCCGTCTCCGGTGCCTGAGCCTGAACTTCGGCCACGACCGGGTGAGACGGTCACCGAGCTGACGCTGAAGCCGGAGGACAAGGCGCGGCTTGCCCTCGTCTGCGGGCCCTACGACGAAAACCTGCGCCTGATCGAGGAAGGCTTCGGCGTGCGGCTCGCCAACCGCGGCGCCCACTTTCGCCTGCGGGGTCCCGAGCGGCAGACGCTCGAGGCGGCCGAGTTGCTGCGCCGACTTTACGCACGGGCGGCCGATGGCGGCGTGACGCATGAGATCGTGGAACGCGAACTCACCCGCGCGAACGGCGAGGTTGCCGAGGGCCGGGGTGCCGCCGGCATTCGCATCCGCCGCAAAAGCATCCACCCGCGCGGCGCCCACCAGGCGGCCTATATCGCCGCCATGCGCCGGCACGATCTCACTTTCGCGATCGGTCCCGCCGGCACCGGTAAAACCTGGCTCGCCGTAGCCGGCGCCTGCGAGGCGCTCGAAACGGAGGCCGTGCGCCGCCTGATCCTGGTGCGCCCGGCGGTGGAAGCGGGCGAGCGTCTCGGCTTTCTTCCCGGCGACCTTGCCGAAAAGGTCAACCCCTACCTGCGCCCGGTTTACGACGCGCTCTACGAAATGCTCGGCTTCGAGCGGGTCGCGAAACTTATCGAACGTGACGTGATCGAGGTCGCGCCGCTCGCTTACATGCGCGGGCGGAGCCTGAACGAGGCCTTCGTGATTCTGGACGAAGCGCAGAACACGACGATCGAGCAGATGCGCATGTTTCTCACCCGCATCGGCTTCGGTTCGCGCGCCGTGGTGACGGGCGACGTGACGCAGACAGATCTCCCGCCCCGCACCCGATCAGGGCTTAAGCACGCCCTCGGCGTTCTGCGCGGCGTGGAGGGTATTGCCATGGCCGCATTCACGGCCCGCGACGTTGTGCGTCATCCGCTGGTTGCGCGCATCGTCGAGGCCTACGAGCGCCATGAACAGGAAAACGGCTAGCGGAATGCCGGAAACTCGCACGGCTGCGTCAGCCGAATATGCTCCACGGCCCGGGGGCGCGAAGATCGCGATGGGGGCCGGCGCTCCCGAGTTGTCCCGACGCGGCGGGAGCCGCCGTCTCGACCGCAACGGCCAGCTTCCTTGCGGCGATTCCGCATCGCGGATTGCGGTGCAATACGCTTGCGGCCGTCGCGGCGTTCCCGCGCCGGCGTCATTCCGGCGCTGGGCGGAAGCGGCGCTCGGCGCCGCACCGGGCGAGCTGGTTCTGCGCGTGGTGGACGAAGCCGAGTCGGCGCGGCTCAACCGGCATTACCGGGGCAGGGCGCGGGCGACGAACGTGCTCTCCTTTCCGGCGGCGCCGCTTCCCGACGGTTCGCGCCCGCTGCTCGGCGACCTTGCGATTGCCGCGCCCGTCGTCGCGCGCGAGGCGGCGGAGCAGGGGAAGGCCCGGCGCGCGCACTGGGCGCATCTCACGATTCATGGCTGCCTGCATCTTCTCGGTTACGATCATCAGGATGAGTGCGAGGCCGAAACGATGGAGGCGCGTGAACGCGAATTGCTGGCACAATTCGGATATCCCGATCCGTATGAATAAGCGCATCCGCAGAAGGTATGAGGGAGCGGCCGGGGTGTTCGGTCGATGACCGGGGAAGAGCAGGGCGAAGAACGCCCGGGCTGGCTGGAGCGCCTCTCGCAGGTTTTTGCCGACGAACCGCGCAACCGCGAAGAGCTGATCGAGATGCTTCAGGATGCCGCCGAGCGCGAGATCATCGACGAGGACACGCTCGCGATGCTCTCGGGCGTTTTCGCCGTCGGGCGCATGCAGGCCCGCGACATCATGATCGCGCGCGCGCAGATGGTCGTCGTGGAGCATGACGCGGAACTCGCCGAATTGCTGCCCATCGTGATCGAGTCGGGGCATTCGCGCTTTCCCGTCATCGGCGAGAACCGCGACGAGGTCGTCGGTCTCCTGCTCGCGAAGGATCTTCTCGGGCATATCGCGCGTCACGGCACGGGTAATTTCTCCATCAGCGATTATCTCCGGCCCGCCGCCTACATTCCGGAGTCGAAGCGTCTCGACGCGCTGCTGGCGGAGTTCCGCTCAAGCCATGGCCATATCGCGGTCGTGATGGACGAATACGGTGGCGTGGCCGGGCTCGTTACCCTCGAGGATGTGCTCGAGCAGATCGTCGGCGACATCGAGGACGAATACGACGTGGAGGAAGAGGAAACGATCATGGAACACGGCGATCGGCACTACACGGTGAGCGCGCTCGTGCCGATCGAGAACTTCAACGACTATTTCGGCTCCCGCTTCAGCGATGCGCAGTTCGATACCGTCGGCGGGCTGGTTGTGCACGAACTCGGGCACGTGCCGCGGGCGGGCGAGCGCGTGACGCTCGGCAGCTACGGTTTTCGCGTTCTGCGCGCCGACCGCCGCCGCGTCCAGTTGCTGGAGGTGCGGGTGAACGCTCCGGCCGGCGATCGACCGCCGCCGGGAGCCGACGCCTAGCGTGCCGGCGGGCTTCGACCCCGGAGTGGCCAGGGCCGGGGCGATGGCGCGTTGGCCAGGGGATCTGGCCGCCCTTGTTGCCGGCGGCATCAGCGTTCTCGCCTTCGCGCCCTTCGGTGTGTGGCCGCTGGCGATCGTCTGCCCGGCCCTGCTTTTTGCGCTGTGGACAGGCGCGAGCCCGGGCCGCGCGGCTTGGCGCGGCTTCCTTTACGGCGCCGCCGAGTTTCTCGCCGGCATCTACTGGGTCTACATCGCCGTCTCCGGCCTCGGCCCGGCGCCCTGGTGGCTCGGGGTTCTGTTGTACATCCTGCTCGCCTTCGCCTGCGCCGTGTTCCCGGCGGTGCTCGGTGTCCTCGCGCGCTGGCTCGCCTCCCGCGCGGGCCTGGCCTGGCTGCTTTTCGTGCCCGCCGGCTGGGCGCTTGGCGAATGGGTGCGCAGCTTTTCGCTCACCGGTTTCCCCTGGCTTGCGCTCGGTTATTCGCAGGTGGCCGTTCCCTTCGGCGGTTACGCGCCGGTACTGGGGGTTTACGGCTCGAGCTTTTTCTGCGTCCTTGCCGCCCTGTTGCTGCTGCTGATTCTCGCCCCGTGGCAGCGGCTGGGGGCGCGTACGTTGGCCTTTGCCGGCATGATCGCGATTTTCGGTCTCGGTGCGGGGCTTGGGCACATCGCCTGGACGCACCCCTCGGGGAAACCCTTCACGGTCAGTCTGATCCAGAGCAATATCCCGCAGACGGTGAAATGGAATCCGGACATGCTCGGTCCTTCGCTCGATCTCTACAAGCGCCTGACCCGCGAACACTGGACGAGCGACGTCATCGTCTGGCCCGAGGATGCCGTCGCCGTCTGGTATGCGAGCGCCGCGCCGAGGCTTGCCGACATCGAAGCCGAGGCCCGGAGGAATGGCACGGCGCTTGTCTTCGGTGCCCCGCTCTACAATTTTCAGCGCCAAGTGGGCTTCCCCGCCGTGGTCTCGTTGACGCCGCAGCCCGCGGCTTACCTGAAGCGCCATCTCGTGCCTTTCGGCGAGTATTTTCCGGTGCCCGGCTGGATCAAGCGCTGGCTGGCCGCGAACGCCATGCCGTATTCGAGTTTCACGCCGGGTCCGTGGCGGCAGCCGCCGCTGCAAATCGGCAAGTGGCAGGCCGCCGTCGCGCTCTGTTACGAGGTCGCCTTCGGGCGGCTCGTCATCACCCAGTTGCCGCAGGCGGACTTCATTCTCAACCCCTCGGACGACGGCTGGTTCGGCCATTCCATCGCGCTGCCTCAGCAATTCCAGATGGCTCGGCTCGCGGCGCGCACCACCGGCCGTTTTCTTGCGACCGCGACCGACGACGGCATCACCGGCATCATCGGCCCGCGCGGTGGGGTGCGCGCGCGGTTGCCGAGCTACACGACGGCCGTCCTTACCGGCGAGATCACGCCCTACGCCGGCGCGACGCCCTACGTGCGCTGGGGGAACTGGTTTGTCGTGATCCTGTGCGCCGTCTTGTGGGTGTTCGGCATCATCGTGTCCGATCGGTTTCGGCGCGGGCGGCGGCGAGGCCGCCGGTAAGGCTGTAAACGTTGCGATAGCCTGCGTCCAGGAAGATGCGCGCCGCCGCCTCGCTGCGCGGGCCGTGAGCGCAATAGACGATGTAGGTCGCATGCTCGGGAAGCGCCGGGACTTCCTCGATCAGGCGCGAGAGCGGGCGGTGGATCGCACCGTCGAGATGGCCGGCGGCCCACTCGTCGGCTTCGCGCACATCCACCAGGAGCGCCTCGGGATGGT
>CAZKOE010000113.1:0-8387 GCA_964554305.1 uncultured Gammaproteobacteria bacterium | reverse complement strand
GTTGGCGATCAGAACCTTCTCGAACATCTTCTGAGGTACCGCCGTGCTCACTCGAGCACAAACAGGATCTGACCGTATTCGACCGGCGAGCCATTCTCGACCTCGATCGCCTTAATCGTACCGGCCTCCTCGGCGGTGATCTGGTTCATCATCTTCATCGCCTCGATGATGCAAAGCACATCGCCTTCCCTGACGGCCTGGCCGACATTCACGAACGGGCTCGCGCCCGGGCTTCCCGCGCGGTAGAAGGTGCCGACCATCGGCGCCCTGATCGTCTTCCCTTCGGGCGGCGGCGCCGCGGTGGGAATCGACGGCTCCGCCGGTGTTGCCGGCACTTCCACAGGCGGCGATGACGGC
This sequence comes from uncultured Gammaproteobacteria bacterium, assembly GCA_964554305.1. GTDB lineage: Bacteria > Pseudomonadota > Gammaproteobacteria > JAKDMP01 > JAKDMP01 > JAKDMP01. The sequence goes on along the minus strand of CAZKOE010000113.1, from coordinate 8,030 downwards.
GGTACATAGGTGGGCGGCAGCGTCCAAGCCGGCATCGAACCCTGGCGCGAGATGCGCACCGACTCCTCGCCCTCGGTGATCTCGATCTCGGCCATGCCCGAGCTTTCGAGCAGTTCGATAAGCTTCTTGACCTTGCGGATATCCATGTCAGCCTCCTCGGGATTTCAGGCGGGAAAGCGCAGCGGAGCAGGCGAGGTCATAGCCCTGTGTCCCGCAACCGACGATGACGCCCACGGCGGCGGACGCCAACAAGAGTTCCGCGCGCCGCCCTCCGCGCGCGAAAACATTGGTGATGTGCACCACGAAATAGGGAATGGCGACGGCGGCAAGCGCGTCGGCGAGCGCAAGACTCGTGTGTCCCCAGGCGCCTGGGTTTATGATGATGGCATCGATTCGCCCGCGCGCCGCGTGAATTCGCTCGATCAGTTCATGCTCCGCGTTGGTCTGGAAGTGTTCCAGACTCAGGCCAGCCGCCTGCGCCCGGCCATCAAGCCGCCCGATCACGGCGGCAAGCGCCTCTGTCCCGTAAAGTTCGGGTTCGCGCTCGCCGAGCAGATTCAGGTTCGGACCGTTGAGCAACAAAAGCGTTGCCATCAGCCGCCAATCCCGAAAATATGCATGTATCTGCCACGATGATGCAGAGATTTGCGCTTATTGTGCAGCATTTCTCCCCATCTGTCCACCCCGGCTACCCGGCAACCGATTCTGGGCTTCGTCCCAACGGCTCCTGCAGTCAGCTTGATCAAGCCCCGTACGAGCGAGCAGTGTCGTGACCGGATCAGCGAATTCGGCCGGCGGCACCAAGCGGTATAAGTGCTCATGCCGCCTCCGATTTAGTATCATCGCCGCGGCTGCGTCTTCACCCCCACTCCGGCCTGCGCCCACTACTATCCGGGGAAAATCAACCTTGTATTCGGAAACGCAATAACAGGGCCTGTTTTCGCCATAGACCAGCAAATTAACGCACCCCGCCGTGGGATAGGATAAAAGCGGAAACGGGAGCGACGGTGGCCCCCGGCTAACCTTCTCCACCGGCCGCGTCATCCCCGCCTGCCGGCCGCGGCCGTTTCTTGCGCAGCGCCGCCTCGAACGCCACGCCAATCGCGACACCGACGGCAATCCCCACACCGATATTGTCCATGGCAACGCCTATTGCCACGCCGGCACCTACGCCGAGCACAATCCCATAACCGGTGCTGCGTTCACGGCATTTTGCAAACATGGCCGATCCCTCAATTACGGCTTCGATGGCTTGCGCAGTATATCAACAAGACGCAAACTCAACACGCGGCGCGCAACCGTGCCGCAATCTTCCCTGCCTGCCGACGCCGCAGCCACAGCGGGATCAGCGGCAACAACCTCATCAGGAAACGACAGGCGAAGTCCGGGAGCACCCGCGTCCGAACCGATGTTGAGCACTCCCCCGCAGTCACGCTCCACCATGGGCGGCCCTTGACACCGAAGCCAACCGGGCCACGACCATCACATTGGCCAACCCCACAAAATCAATCGAGTCCGGCCTTGATCCATCCCCGCACAGTAGAAATGCCACTCAGACGAAAATTTTTGGCATCCCCTCGTACTGCCGCAATCAACTGGTCACGATTTCAATCCTTTCGCGGCAAATCCAAAGGAGAATCGAACCCGACCTGCCGATTATTTCCATTGCTCATCGCCGAGACCGCTCCAAGGCAGCATTCGGAAACCGTAGTATGTCCCTGGTTCCCACGGCCCGGCAGCAGATCGACGGGAAGCGGAACCAAGGCGGCAATAGCATAGTCCGAAAGCTTCGGAGGTGCTGTAGAGGAGCGCCACGGTTCCCATTATTCCGATTCTGCTCGCAAGCCTCGCCGCGGCGCTGCCCGCGCCGGCGGGCACAACAAGCGTTCTGCTTCGCCCCATACGCGTGCGCGGTCCGCACGCGCCGCCGGTGATCGAGTTGCTGGAAATAAACGGCCGCACGCAGGATGCGGAGATCGTCGCCGGCAAAACGGCCACGCTTCGATGGCGCGTTGCGGGTGCCTCGCGCTGCACGATCTATCGGCACTCGCCGCTCGCGCCCGAGATTCACCACTCGCTTGCGTCCCCGCTCGCCCATGCACCGCAACCCATCAGGCGGCCGCCAAAGCGGCATTTGAATTGGCTCGAGAAAGTCATCTATTACGCGAATGCGCCACTGCGGCTGATCGACGATGGCCTCTACAAGTTGAACAGTCACGGCCCGAAGCCGCCGCCCAGAGCCCTGCCGCACACGTCCCCATCTTCACTTCATGCCGCGAGCCCTGCGGCGGGCACATGGCGTTCGACGCCGCTCGCCGCCTCCACCTTGTTCGAGTTGAGTTGCAAAAATCACTGGGGGACGGCGCGCAAGACTGTCGCAGCAGGCGTCGCGCCGCGCCCGACCGCGGCGTTTCAGGTTTGGCGGGCCGAGCCCTCACCCTTCATGCGACCCGGGGATCGGGTGCGATTGCAGTGGGTCGTACCCTCGGCTACGGAGTGCGATGTTGAACGAGTCAACCCCGATGGAACCGTCATCGTTGTCGCGCCGTGGCAGCATCCGGCGGGGTCGTATGCCGTTCCTCGTCTCACCGGGCGCGCGGCAACCTATTACCTCTCGTGCCATTTACAGGGCGGTGGAAAAATCCAACCCGCGAAGAGCGTCACGGTCTTCAATCCGAGCGCCTACAGTCGGCCTTCGCGCACGGCGTCGACGGCGGCACGCGCGAGAAGAAGACAGCCGAAGCAATACGGCCAGGTGCCCGATTAGCGGCTTGTCCAACGCCTGAGCTCAACCGCCGTCGACCCGCGTAACGGCATGACGGTCGGCTGCAGCGGATTGTCAGCCGTCAATTTCAATGCCATTATTCTCGCACCACTCTTGCAATGCCTGCCTCTGCGCTCTTGCTTCATACTCATACCACTGTTGCAGCTTGCCACAGTCTTCCGGCATGTCCTTGAAGCGCGCATATGCTCCCCCGACGACTAAAAATTGCTTGAGCTTCGGACTTTCTCTCCGGAAGGACCTCCGCCGTGAAACGAAGCACCCATTGCTTTCCAAGGTTCAAATCATTCTTATGCGGAACAGCGAGATATTTTTCAGAGTCGATGTCGTCGGGCAACTCCTCGTCGTTGTCGCCGAACTCACTGTGCCAATAGGTGACACCGCTCTCACGGCATAGGTAGGCCTCGTTCTCCGTCGGTGCGCCGGAACTTACAAAATCAAAAGCCAGTTCGAGCTCGTTGTATTTAACCGATGCCTGGCCCTCTTTCACGGTCAACTAGAATCAGGCGAACCTTAAATGAGGTCCGAAAGTTGTCTAACACCGAGCTCGCTTTTTAAGTACGTGAATTTACAACACATTATTTCGAGCCACCTGGATTATCCGGTCTGAAAATTCTCGATGAGTTTGGCTAAGCACCGACGGTAGAGGCGCAGTGCAGACCACCGTCGCGGTCGGCGACAGCCTTGGCGGCGGCGACGCCTTGCAGGGCTGCATGGACGTGCGGCAAAAAGTCTTCGGTGCTGAGATAGCCGACCACTTCCTGGGCCTTGAGGCGCCGGCCGCAGCGGTCGTAGAAGATGAAGTCGGGCGGGCCATAGAGGCCCAGGTGTTTCAGAAGCCGGCGTTCGGCCGGCGTGTTGTCGGTAACGTCCACCTTGAGAAGCGTCAGCTTGGCGAGCGCCTGGCGGACGCGGGGATTCTTGAACGTTGTGTGCTCCATTTCGAGGCAGGAGGTGCACCAGTCGGCGGTCACGTCCACCATCACGGGCCGGCCGGCCGCCGCCGCCCGGGAAAGCTGAGCCTTGAGCGCCGCCACCGATTGCACCGGTTGGTAAATCAGCGGCATGGCTTCGGCCTGCGGCATGGCGCGCAAACTTGAAAACGGTGCGAGCGGACTCGTGCCGCCGACGGCACCGGCGACGATCAGCACCAAGCCGGCAAGCCCCGCCACGACGCTGGCGCCGCGCACGAATCCCTGCCCGGAACCGAAGAACGGACGTTTGAACACGCCAAGCATGACAGCGGTGAGCACGCCGACCACGCCCCACAGAACGAGCACGACCGGCGCCGGAATGACGCGGCCGAGGAGCCACACGGCATAGGCGAGCATGGCGATGCCGAGCAGGCGTTCGATCAATGTCATCCAGCGGCCCGCCTTCGGAATCAGGCGGCCGGCAACGGTGCCGTAAACGACGAGCGGCGTGCCCATGCCCAGTGCCAGCGCGGCCAGCGCGACGCCGCCGCGCAGGGGTTCGCCCGCCTGTCCGATCACGACGAGCGCGCCGGCGATCGGCGCGGCAACGCAGGGACTCACGATAAGCGCCGAGAGCGCGCCCATGCCGGCCGCACCCCACCAACTCGAGCCGTTGCGCCGGCTCGAGGCCGCACTCAGCCGGTTGGTGATCGACGCTGGCAGGCGCAACTCATAGAGCCCGAACAGCGAAAGCGAGAGCGCCACGAAGATCGCCGCAAAGAGCGCGATGATCCACGGCGTCTGGAAGAAACCCTGAAGGCCGGTGCCGGCAAAGCCCGCAGCTACGCCGGCACCCGTGTACACGAGCGCCATCGCAACCACATAGACGAGGGAAAGCGCGAAACCGCGGCGCGCGCCTTCCGTGCGGTCCTTGCCGAGGATGCCGGCGAGGATCGGGATCATCGGCAGGCAGCAGGGCGTGAAGGCGAGGATCAGGCCGAGCACGAAAAACACGGCGGCGAACCAGAAAGGATTGGCGTTCTCGGCGAGGCTCGCAAGCCGCCCCTGCGCGCTTTGCGGCGGTCCCGCCGCGGTGCCCGGACCCGCGCCCGGCGGACCGCCGGCGGCGTTGGCGAGCAGGCCCGCCCCTGCCGCCGCCTTCGCCGGGTGGACCATCACGCTCAGGTGTTTCGTGATCGGCGGGTAGCACAGGCCGGCGTCGGCACAGCCCTGGTAAGTCACACTGAGGTCGATCCGGCCGTTCGCCGGCACCCGCTTCCAGGGCAGGGTAACGCGAAGTTCGCGCCGATAAACCTCGACGCGGCCGAAGTTCGGGTCGTTCTTCACGTCGCCCGGCGGGAAGTACGGCTTGCCGACGGTGCCGCTCGTGGCAACGATCTTGAACTTCTTGCGATACAGGTAATAGCCGTCGGCAATCCGCCAGTCGAGGAGAATCGCGTTCGGCATGGTGCGGGCCTGGAGCCGAAAGGCCTGGTCGGGCGGCAGGAACTTGCCGTAGGAGCCCGCCGCCAGTGCCGTGCCGGCCACGGCGGCGCCCAGCGCCACCAACACGCCAAAGAAGATAATTCGCTTCATCATCGCGTCCTTATCTTCGCACAAAATCGGCTGACATGCCCGGCCTCAATGCCCCTTCATCACGCAGGCGGCGGGCGCCTCAAGCCCTTCGAGCGGCCAGGGAGCGACCGCGCCCGTGGACGGATTCACGGCGACGATGCGATTGCCACTAGCCTCGGCGACCAGCAGCGTACCCGGCGCCGGGGCGGCCACGGCCTGCGGATGCGCCAACCGCGTGGCGACGGTCGAAACCCGGTCGGTCGCCAGATCCAGGCGGCGCAGCGCGTCGTTGAAGGTATCGGCGATGTAGAGCGAGCCGCCGCTCCACACGAGACCCTGAGCGTGTTGCAGGCGCGCCTGGTCCGCCGCGCCATCACGCATCCCCCATTTGAACAGCCCCGACCCGATGAGCGTCTTCACCTGCCCCTTGTCGAGATCGATGGCGCGGATGGAGGAAGATTCGGGATCGGCATCGTAAAGCGTGCTCGCGTGGGCGTCGAGCCCGCTGGGCTGGGCAAATTCGGCACTCCGGCGCCCGCCGTCACGCAACCCTTCGCGGCCGGTACCGGCCCAGGGGCCGAGCCGCTGTGTCGCCGGGTCATAGCGCCAGATGTCGTGGTCGCCCGCCATCGAGATGTAGAGCTTGCCGCCCGCCCACTGGACGTCCCAGGGCGAGTTGAGCGCCGCCGCTGCCGCCGGGTATTCGCCGCGCAGGACGAAGGCGCGTTTGCCGCTACCGGCGAGCGTCGTCACTTTCCGCGTTTTCAAATCCACGACGCGAATGCGCTGGCCCTTCGTGTCGGCCACATACAGCTTGCCGTCGTGGAACGCGAGGCCATGGGGGCGCGAGAACTCGGCTCGTTCATAACCGCCGTCGCGCCCGCCCGTGCAGCCGTTGCCGATCACCGCCGTGACCTTGCCGGCGCGCGTGGCGAGCACGATGCGATTGTGCGCGGTGTCGCTCACGGCGACCACGTTGCCCGAAACCGCGATTCCGCCCGGCGCATCGAGCGTGCCGCCGCCCATCGCCATCGTTTTCAACGGCAGGGGTTTGAGCGAACTCGCCGGCGGCGCCTTCGCCAACGCCGCTGCGATCGGCCCGGCGAGATCGGCAACGCTCTGCTCGCCGACGAAGCGCCCGCGCGGCTTGCCGTCCGGGTCAACCAGAACGAAAGTCGGCCAGGCGACGGCGTTCCAGGCATTCCAGATCTGCAGGTGCGTATCGAGCACCACCGGATGGCGAACGTGATGCACGGTGATGAAGTCCTTCAGCCCCGAGACCGTGCCCGAGTCGGTGAACTTCGGCGAATCCACCCCGATGATGACGAGCCGCTTGCCGAAATGCCGGGCAAGCGTGTCCTCGACGGGCACCATATGGATACAATTGATGCAACCGGGCGTGAAAAAATCGAGCAGCACGGCGCGCCCGCGGAGCCCCTGCCAGGTAAGCGGCCGAGTCACGTTGTACCAGGATGCGGAGACCGGGAACGGTGCGGGTGTCGCCCGGGCGGTACAGGCGGCCAGGGCCAGTGCCCCCACCAGCGCAAAAGCGGTCATTATGCGTTTCATCGGCCACCTCCTTGGTCTTCGCGTCACGGGCCTGCACGATCTCTGTGTCCAAAATTCTGGCAAAAGTTTATTTTTTAACAAACCAGCAACAATTCGCCCGACATCAAGGACAGCTCGACAAAAGTTGTCGAAAACTCCCTTTCCCGCCGGGAAAGGGATGGAGTGAGGGTAATGGTACCGCTGCTCAACGGTATGAGCACTGCTGCTCAGCGGCGACCCTCATCCCGACTTTCTCCCGAGAAGGGACATGAGAAAGGTTTTCAGTAATCCCCCGAGGTCATCGCCTCGATCCAGGCCAGGTAGCCGGGCGAGCCGCCGGCCGTGTTCACGACGAGAACTTCCGGTTCCTCATCGGGATGCAGTTCCGCGAGCGCGGCGATAAGCGTCGGCACGCGTGCCGCCGTGGTCTTGATGAGCAGTTGGACCTCGCCTGCCTCCTCGATCTTCCCCCGCCAGCGATACACGGAGGCGGCGCCGGGCAGGCGGGTCACGCAGGCCGCAAGCCGCCGCTCGACCAGCGTGTGGGCAATCTCCGCGGCCCTGGCCGCATCCGGGCAGGTACTCAGTACCAGTCTCGCCGGCATCGTTTCGTTCGCCTTCCGACCCACTGCATCTTTTTCATGGTGACATAGGTCGCAAAATAATTTCTCCGGCAGCCCTTGAAAAGCCCTTGTACACCCCCATTTTGTTGGCAGTCTCAGGTGACGAGTGCTTGCAAGCGCCCGCTCCATGAGGCAGTGGCTTGAATTTAAGTCTTTGTTTCCTAGGAGGTTATTGGAATGAAACTGCGTCCATTGCATGATCGCGTGATCGTCAAGCGCCTGGATGAGGAGCGTACCTCGCCGGGCGGCATCGTGATCCCGGACACCGCCACCGAGAAGCCGATCAAGGGCAAGGTCGTTGCCGTCGGCACCGGCAAGGTGCAGGACAACGGTGAAGTGAGGAAGCTCGACGTGAAGAAGGGCGACAAGGTGCTCTTCGGCAAGTACTCGGGCAACGAAGTGAAAGTGGACGGCGATGAACTCCTCGTGCTTCGCGAGGACGACATCATGGCCGTCATCGAAGGCTGAAACGCTACAGGAGACATGAACCATGGCAGCTAAAGAAGTACGTTTCGGTGAGGACGCGCGCCAGCGGATGTTCCGTGGCGTGAACACCCTCGCCAACGCAGTGAAAGTGACCCTCGGCCC
>CAZKOE010000112.1:0-8447 GCA_964554305.1 uncultured Gammaproteobacteria bacterium | reverse complement strand
GGTAATCTCGTCGGCAAGTTTACGGTGAGCGCCCGCGAACCCGAAAGCAATCCCGACGATAATACGCTCAGGCTCTCCAGCGAGGCTCTCGGCAGCGCCGATCTCGCCCTCGGCGCCGACAAGGCCTCGATCCCGGCCGGCGGAACGGGTACGCTCACCCTTACGCTCAACAATAAAGGTCCCGATCCGGCCTCCGCCGTGCAAATCCATGTCACGGCGGGCGGCGGCGCGGTCTCTCTGCAATCGGCCAGCGCCTCGCAAGGCAAATGTGCCGTCTCGGGCGACGCGCTCGCCTGCGATCTGGGCCAGGTGGATGCTGGCAAGACCGTCACCGTGGAACTACACCTGTTCGGCACCGCCGCCGGTACCGCCACGATCAACGCCCAGGCAAGCACCGCGAGCGATGAGCCCGACATCGACAACAACGGCGTGGTTGCGCAGGTCACGGTCAAGGCCTCGTCTCCGCCCGATAACGTCAGCAGCAACGGTGGCGGCGCATTCGGTGGGTTGGCGCTCGTGGTTCTTCTCGCTCTCGGCTTTGCGGCCCGTCTGCGTCGCAGGCCGACGTAAAAGCCAAAGAGCATTGCCGGCGAGAATGCCGGGCAACAGGTCCTCGCCCTCGGGCGAAGTCAGGGGTGGCCAGCGGCTCGGCCACCCCTTTTTTTCACCTCGGCGGGCGCAAGACGACGGGCAAACTGCGCGCTCCTGTGGCAACATGACGACCAGCCATGTCCGCTGAAACGCCATGACCTTACGCTTGAACGAAACCGCCGGGGAACGGCCGCTGGAGATTCTTGGCATCGGCGAGGCGGAAGAGCGCGCCTATCGCTGGCTGTTGATGCATTCGGGCGCTTCGGCCGGCGAGGTGGCGCAAGGCCTCGGTCTGACCCGGACTAAAGTCCAGTATCTTCTCGATGCAATCGAAGCCAAGGGGCTCGTCACCCACTCGCCCGAACGGCCCCGCCGTTACATCCCCGCGCCACCGGATATTGCCCTGAAGGCGCTTTCGTTGCGGCGCCAGGAAAAGCTGCAACGCGCCGACGCGGCTATCCAGGAGTTGCAGGAAGAGATAACAAACCAGCCGAATGACAAAAAGCAGCCGATGGTGGAGTTGGTCACCAATCGCGAAGCCACCCCGCATATACTCGAACAACTCTACCGCGCGACTCGACACGAAATTGTCGCCTTGTCTCGCTTGCCACTGTTCATTTCGCAGCCGGAGGCGGCGCCCGCGCTCAAACTTGACCCGCTTCGGGAAGCCCTGGCTCGGGACGTGCAGGTTCGCTGTATCGTGGATACCGAACTTCTGGCTCTACCTGGCGTGGTCCCGGAGATACGAGGCTATGCAAAAGCCGGTGAAAAAGTCCGGGTTGCTCCATCCTTGCCTTTCAAGATGGTGCTTTCCGATCATCGGCTCGGGCTCATCCCTCTGAACCTGCAACAATCGGACAGCCCATCGCTTCTGGTTCGATCCTCGGCCCTGCTGGACGCGTTGTATGCGCTGTTTACAAGCCTCTGGGACCAGGCAGCGGCCGTTTCATTCACCTCCACTGGATTGCTGGAAACGGCGGATACCGACCCCGAATTGTCCCGAGTGATTGAAGCCATGGTTTCGTTGATGGCCGCGGGGTTGAACGACAAGAGCATTGCTTCCGAATTGAACATGTCAATGCGCACCTTTCGCCGGCGTTCCGTGGACATGATGACAAACCTCAATGCACGTACCCGTTTCCAGGCCGGCTGGCTCGCCAATCAGCGATTGAATAATCCTTCATCCGGATAAGTCTCCGAGCAAGAAAGCAAGGCTTCTGCAGAAAGCCCGGCCTGACAAGCTCGACAGGGCCTGTCACTGGCCGCTCATTATGTATTTTGGCCACATAATGCCATGGCATGAATTGGCCTGAAAAAGGCTTGACTTGTACCGAAACGGTCAGGGACAATACCCTCCATCAAACACCCCCATCGTTGGAAGCATGACCATGAGAGCAGGACTTTTGAAAGCGGCACTATTGCTGCCGTCGCTGGCAGGCATCGGCGGACTGGCATGGGCCGGCGCACCCAATCCGACAATCACTGGCAGCATAACGACCCCCGCGACCTCCCCAACGACCTTGCCGGCGGGATTGCGCCCGGCGTTGTATCACTCGTTGGCCGAAAATGCGAACTTCAACTATAGCATCAACAAAGCCGGGTGCGCAAAGCTGCCCGAACAATCGCTCAAGGCCTGCTTCAAACCCAGGGGCGCGAGCTTCCGTGGTGCCGGCCTGCGCTCACTTGCCCTGCGCCTTGACGCCTATGGCCGCGGTACCCGGCTCGAACCCGTCGCGCCGGTACGCCCAAGCATCGGCCGAAACGAGGTACGGTATCGTCACGGCTCGATCACGGAGTGGTGGCGCGTATTGCCCGTCGGCTTCGAGCAGGGGTTCACGCTCAACCGTCGCCCGGCCGGCAGAGGAACGCTCAAGCTTGTTCTGGCCAGTAATCGTCCGCTTCAGCACAAGGGCCGGACATTGTCATGGGGCAAGCTGCGCTATGGCAAGCTGGTCGTTACCGATGCCGCGGGCCGAGTCATCCCTTCCAGGCTCGAGAGCGACGACCATGGCGTCCTGATTTCCGTAAACGATGCCGACGCAGCTTATCCGCTGACCGTGGACCCCCTGGTGTGGATGGAACAGGAAGTGGCCGTTGACGACAGCGCCGCGGGTAACATGCTCGGCTACGGCGTCGCCATTGACGGCGATACCGCTATCATCAGCACCGCCTATGCCAAGGTCGGCGGCAATGCCCAGCAGGGCGCGGCCTACGTGTTTGTCAAAAAGGACGGCACCTGGACGCAGGTACAAAAACTGACCGCCAGCGATGGCGGAGCGAACGATCACTTCGGTCTGGGCGTTGCGCTGGACGGCTCAACCGCGGTCATCGGCACCGGAGCCGAGGCCGCTTACGTGTTCACCCGCTCGGACGGCAACTGGACGCAGACACAGAGGCTTACCGCAAGCGATAGTGCGGCCAACGACTATTTCGCCACGTCGGTGGCGATCTCGGGCCAGACCCTACTGGTCAGTGCCTACGGCGCCAATATCAACGGCAACGACTCGCAAGGCGCGGTGTACGTGTTCACCCGGTCGGGAGACACTTGGGCACAAACGGCCAAACTCACCGCGAACGACGGCAAGGCTGGGGACTTCTTCGGCCATTCGATCGCGTTAGACGACAGCACCGCCCTCATCGGTGCGGACGGTCCCAGCCCCGGCAAGGCTTATGTATTCACTCACGCAAACGATTCCTGGACACAGGCCGCCGAACTCAGTCCGAGAGGCGTCACCTCGCGCGACTTTTTCGGGGAGTCGGTTGCGCTGGATGGTTCAACCGCGCTCGTAGGCGCGCCTTTTACCACGGTCCAGGGCACGGGGGGCGCCGGCGCGGCCTACGTGTTCAGGAAACTCGGGGGCGTCTGGAACCAGACGGGCACGCTCATCAGCAGCAACCTTCGCCAGTATGGTTCGTTCGGTGCGGCGGTGGCGCTTGAAGGGGATACGGCCGTTGTCGGCGCGGACGATGTCATACTCTACAATGGACCGGGTATCGCCTACGTCTTCAAGAAGTCGGGTGGCGCCTGGGGGCAGGTCAAGAAGATCCTTCCGGCCGACAACTCGAACGGCGATCTTTTCGGCTACGCCATTGACATTGATCAATCAACCATCCTGATCGGCGCCCCGCATGCGCCTATTGGCGGCAATGTTTACCAGGGTTCGGCTTATTTCTACGCGCAACCCAACCTTGCCCTGGCCATCAACGCACCCGAACGGGTCAATTTCGACAGTCGGTTCGTCACGACAACGTTTGCCACCAACAATTCCAGCGCCACCTCGCCGGCGGTAGCCGTCTCCATTGCCGTGCCGGCAGCGGCAAGCTTCGTATCGGCTGCGGCCAGCCAGGGCAGCTGTGCGGAAGCGGCCGGCGTGGTACATTGCCAATTCGGGGCGATAGCGGGCAATGCGGGAAGCGCCAAGGCCGATGTCACCCTCAAGGCACTTGGCAAGAGTGGCGGCGTCATTATCAGCCAGGCGAAAATGCTGCATGCTCAACCGCCGCTTTCCGCCAGGGCCGCGACCGTTGTCAATCGCCCGCCCGTCGCTCACGGCAGTCGCGTGAACAGCGCTCGCAGGCAACCCGTCAGCGGCACCCTGAAAGCAACCGACGCGGATGGCGATCCGCTTGTTTTCAGCATTGTCACACAACCGAAACACGGCAGTGTGAAACTTCTCAACGTCGACAAAGGTGTCTATACCTATACGCCCGACTCTGGTTACGTCGGAGCGGATCAATTCTCCTTCAAGGCCAATGACGGCTATGCCGATTCGAACGTCGCTTCCATGATTATCTACATGGCGAATCAACCGCCTGTGGCAAGCGATGGAACGCTGACAACGGAGAAGAATACCAAGGCACAAGGCACGTTGCAAGCGAAGGATCCGGATGGTGATCCACTCATTTACACTCTCGTCGTGCCGCCGTTGCACGGCGTCGTCATCTTGGACAATCACAATGGCGAATACACCTATATGCCGGCCGACAATTATTTCGGTGACGACAACTTCTCCTTCAAAGCCAGTGATGGCCAGAGCGACTCCAACACGGCCACCATCAGTATTGCGGTGCAGGGTAGCGCACCGCCGCCCCCGCCACCGCCACCACCCTCGGGTAACGGCGGTGGCGGCGGCTTTGGCGGCTTGCTGCTGATATTGCTTGCGGGTTTGGCCGCAATGGCAGCCCTGGTACGTCGCCGCGAGAGGAAACAAGAAGTTTCGTTGATGCACGGGATTTTGGAACTCGGCCAAAAGGAAGCAGCGATGCGACTATTCGACCCCCGGACCATGGCGTTTGTCATGGTACTTGCCGGAGCCATGCTCATGGCCCTGACTCTGGCGCCTGCACTGGCTCATGGCGCGACGGCTCCGCGTCAAAGCGGCATCACGCAGCACACGCTTGCCAATGCGCGGCAGGCGGGAATGCCGAGCCACTTGGTCAAGATGACGCCGCAGAGCTCGCTGAATCTCCTTGCGCAGGCGGCCCGGCTCGGCCCGCATTCGCCGAACTCGACCATCAAGTTGACGGTAGCCCTGAGGTTGCGCAATGTGGCAAAACTGAAGAGCTTCCTCGACCAGGTTCAGAACCCAGCGAGCGCGGTGTATCACCAGTGGCTGACGCCGTCCGAATTCACCAGACTGTATGGACCAAGCGAGGCCAATGTGGCCCGGGTTGTGAAATACCTGAAGGCACGTGGCATTCAGGTACTGGATGTGTCGCCCAACCGCACGCTCATTCATACCGAGGCGGCGACGGGCGTGTATGAACACGCATTCGGCATCCGGGTCAACGACTACAAGCTCAACGGGCGGCGCTTCTACAGCACGACGGATCGTCCGATTCTACCCCGCGCGCTGGCGCCGTTGGTGGTGAGCGTCATGGGCCTGAATCGCGGTGCGCTGATGCGCCCGATGCACCACAAGGGGGGCATGCAGCCGAACGCCAAGACCGCCTGGGCTCAACAGGCGCGCCCCGCTCCGGATCCAAGTGTTTACCTCAGTCAAGACCAGTTTGCGAAGGCCTACGACTGGCCTTCGGTGACCGATCCGAACCACGGTGCGGGTGTCACCATTGCCATTCTTTCCTTTGCCTCCGCCAACCTGCTGACAAGCGACTTTCACGATTACTGGAACGCGATGGATGTGCCCGATCACACGGTCACCATCGTTGATGACATTGACGGTGACCCTGCCAGCGGCGCGGAAGGCGAGACCACGCTCGATATCGAATACAGCGGCTACATGGCCCCCGGGGCGGACATCATTCTCTATGAAGGCTCCCAAGCATACAATTACGCCTTCGCTGATGTCTTCAACAAGCTGGTCACGGACAACATCGCCTCGGTGGCTTCCATAAGCTGGGGCGGCTGCGACAGCACCTGGCCATCCGGCAGTCTTCAGACCATCGAGCAGATTCTGCAGCAAGCCGTCGCGCAGGGAATTTCCATCTCAGCCGCGGCCGGCGATTCCGGCGCCGCCGCGCCTCGGGTTTGTGACAGCGGAAGCAGCAACGCGCTTTATCCGGCCTCGAGCCCCTACGTTCTGGATGCCAACGGCACCAATCTCACTGTCACCGACAACGCCGGCACATACGGTAGCGAGAAGGCCTGGAGCGGCACGGGCGGCGGCGACAGCCACGCCTTCGGTCAGCCGGACTGGCAAACCGGTCCCGGCGTGCCCGATTCCGGCGATCGCATGACCGGCGACATGGCCATGCACGCTGGCGGCAAGGGGCTTTTGTTTTACTTTCAGGGGGCATGGACGGCCGGCTCCGTCGGCACCAGCTTTGTGTCTCCCGAATTTGCCGGCCTGTTCGCCGTTGCAGACAGCATGAGCGGCGCCCGTCTGGGCCAGTCCAACACCTTGATCTATGGCGACGTTAATGGCGGCCATTACGCGAGCGATTTTCGCGATGTCACGATCGGAAGCAACGGCCATCCGGCAGGACCCAACTGGGACTATCCCACCGGCTGGGGAAGTCCCAAGGTGGAGAAATTGCTTGCGCACATCGGCATCCAGGGACCCAAGGGCACGCTCGAAGGCAAGGTGACCGATGCGGTCAGTGGTAAGCCGATTGCCGGTGCCAAGATGGTCTTCACCGGGAGCGACGGCAGGGATTACGAGACACGCACCGAATCGGACGGGAGCTATTCGCGGGTTCTTCCGGCCGAAGACTTTACCGCGAAAGTCAGCAGCTTCGGCTATGCCGACGGCACGGCCACCTTCTCGATCGCCGACGGCAAGACCACCGAGCAGGATTTCGCGCTCGATGCCGCACCGCAGGCCATTCTGTCCGGCACGGTGAGCGATGACTCGGGCCACAGCTACGGGCTTTATGCCAATATCAAGGTGTCCGCGGAGGGGTTTGGCCAGGTGGCCGACGTATGGACGGACCCCAAGACCGGTCACTACAGTATGGATTTACCGAAGGGAAACAAGTACACCCTGAAGGTAGCCGCTGCCTTCAACGGCTACAACACCGCCACAGACACGGTCACGCTCTCCGCCAACAAGACCCGTGATTTTCCGCTCGAAATCACGGCCGCTTGTACCGCGCCCGGCTATCGTTTCGAAAACGGCGGGCTGCATGCCGACTTCAACGGCCCGAACTTTCCGCCTCCCGGCTGGACGGTGAAGACTCCACAGGGCGATATCAACTGGATTCTCAACAGCGAGCAACCTTTCTGGAACGGAAACTACACGGGCGGCACCGGTGGCGCGGCCAATGCCGACAGCTACTCGACGACCGACGCCTACGATACGTCGCTGGTTACCCCGCCCGTCGCGGTCACGTCGTTGAATGGCGCAACGGTGCTGCGCTACAAGGCCAACTACCAGCCCTTCAGCGACACGGAAGCGCTCGATCTGGACATTACCACGGATGGCGGGCAGACCTGGACGACTATCAACCACTGGGATTCGCCTCACGGCGCGTTCGCCGACACCCCCGGGGTGGCCGTGCAGATCGATCTCGCACAGTACCTGCCTGCGACGGGCGACTTTCAATTGCGCTGGCGTTACTACAACCCGGTGAACGGCCGGTCTTTGTCGGATTACTATGCCGAGATTGATGATGTCGTTATCGGTGCCTGCACCGTACTCGATGGAGGATTGGTCACGGGGCAAGTCACCGATTCCAATACCGGAAATGGCATCGTCGGCGTCCAAATACAAGACGACGCAGGGAACGTCACAAGGACCCTTGCCAACCCGGCTGATCCGGCATTTTCCGCCGGCAGCTACCTGTTTTTCGTCCAGTCCGGCGATCAAACGCTGACGGCGAACAAATCCCCCTACTCGCCGGCGGCGGCTGAGGTCACGGTCAAAAAGAACGCGATCACGAGCCAGAATTTTGTGCTCAAGTCTGCGCGCCTCGAAGCCAATCCACAGACGCTGACCGTGCATGTCAAGGCGAACAGCTCGGGCACTGCCTCATTTGCGTTGAAGAATACGGGCAGCGGGGCTGGCCAGTTCAAGATCACGGCCATTGACGCCCCACCGGCTTCGACTGCGCTGTCACCCGGCTACAACGTCGCGCTGATGCACGGTACGCCCGTACCCGATCTGGCGTGGATGTCGGCGAGTCTGTCGTGGATTCGCGCGCGCACGAAGTCCGGCAATTTCCGCATGAAATCGGCATCGGATGCGGCTTCTGATAAAGGCGCATGGCAGGCGATTGCCGATTACCCGCATGCGGTCGGGGACAACTTTGCCGCTCGTGACGATACCACCGGCAAGGTTTATGTAGTAGGCGGCGTTATCGGAGGCCAAATGACCGCTTCGGGTTTTGTGTACGACCCGAAGGAAGACGCCTGGACGCCGATTGCCGATGCGCCCATAGCACGTAACGCGGCGGGT
>CAZKOE010000111.1:0-8478 GCA_964554305.1 uncultured Gammaproteobacteria bacterium | reverse complement strand
CAACGGGCTGCGGATCCCAATACACCGTCAACGGAATGGTCTGTATGGGATACGGGGTGTCGCCGATAAACTTCAACTGGGCGCGTGATGTCGTAAAGGGCTGATGTCCCTCGCCATTGAAATCGAGCGTTACGGAAGCCGAAGCCCCCGCGTTTACCGTGGAGTTCACCGGAGCAAGCGCAAGCCACGGGATGGGCGTGTAATCGCACCAGTCGGTCTCACCGGAGAGAAATTCAAATACATCGGTGTAGTGATATCGGGAAGCCCGCAAATGCCCGTCGCAACTGTAATCGAAACCGGCGTTCGCCTCGGAAGGATCGAAGCCCTCAATATCGAACCAGCCCAGAGGCTTATAGTGGTGCCTGACATCGAACACGTACACGCCATGCTCGCCATTGCTGGTGAGCACGAACAGGTGTCCGCTGGCCGGGTTATAGGCCAGTCCGATGATGTTCAAACCGAGATTCGTCGAATCGAGCAGCGTCCCCGACGCATCGAAGTGATAGACCGTCTGGCTATTGAAGTCCCCCGCAAACCAGGTATTGCTCGCCGGATCGTAGGCCAGACCGCGCTCGGATTGCTGGCTTGGCACCAGGATACTCCTCCCGGTCGGCTGTTTCGTTTCCGGGTTCAACTCGTAGATATGGGACGTGGCGCCGCTCGGCAAATCAATGCTCAACTGCCAAAGCGTTCCCGTGAGCGCATCAAAGGCTCCATCGGCCATGTAGGAAACGCCGGGAAAGGCAACGCCTATGGTGTCCCCGGTGTTGGTGCCGTTAAACAGGAAGCGATAATCCTTCGCAAAGGGATCCGCACCGGTCACGCTCAGGCCACCAAGCCACAGATCATGCGCCTGGCGATCAACGACGAGCCCATAAATCAGCCTATTGGCCCGGAAGGTGGACACCACATCACCGGGCTCGTGAGCCGTGCCGGCACGATTACGCATCGCTTTCCCGTAGGGCGCTTCGCTTTTTGGGCAGGCTTTCTCATCGCAGGCCCGGGGAGCCGCAAGGTCGGCATTTTTACCATATTCGGGCACGGCGGCAAACGTCCTGTTTTGTCGCGAGGCCGAAGAAGCGGCAGGAACGTTGATCGGCACGATCCGAAAGTCCGCCGCCGTACCTCCCGAATTCTCGACCTCGAGTTGCTTCTCCGTATGACCGTTCACCACCGCGTGTACCGAAAGAGCGGCCGGATCGAGCGCCATGCGGCCGGCCTTCAGGGTCATGTCTTGCGTGACGAAACCGTTGGCGCTCATCGTGACCGAGGCCGTTGCATCCGCGTACTTGCGAAAAGAGGCGGTCAGCGTGTGTTTGCCGTTGGGCACGAAAAGCAGATAGGCGCCAATCGGAAGATTTGGGTCGTCACTATTGACTACCGTTTCCACGCTGTCGCCCCGATCGTCGCTTACTTTCGCGCCGACGACGCCATGGCCGGTATTGGCATCGGTGACCTGTCCGAACGCCAATCCCCCGGGGACAAGGTCGCAGTTGCCGACGCGCACATCGTCAATCTGTGCGTAGGATCCCGTCGTGGAAATGGACTGCCTGTAATAATGCCAGCGCAGCCGGAAACTTTCCGCATCGGGCGGCACCAGCCTGCCGAGCGGTACCTGGACACTGACACCCGGGGGAGCGAACGGTTGCCCCTGTATGCCGCCCTGCCAATTCAAGGCGGTCAGCCTGGGGCCACCATCCTCGCTCACGTAAACATCCAGGGGCTTGTTATCGCCGGCCGGCGGCCGGGGGGCGTGACCGACGACGCCGACGGGTAAAGACCTACGTCCCCCGCCCCCGGGCGCAACGTAGCTGGCCATGAACGTCAACTGCAAACCAGCGAGATCCAGGGAAGCGGTCGGTATGGACGGAGTAATCAGGGAAGTGTCAAAAGGGCCGTAGTAATGATCCCTCGTTCCCGCGGTAAAGGCATCGGCAGTCGCCGCATCACCAGTGCTTCCGATATAGTTGGGCTCGCCCCAATACTCCAATGAATTCCACATGACCTTGGAGCTCCTCACGCCATTGGCAACGGTCCACCCCGCAGGCGGCCACGTGCCGTTGAAATCCTCCGCAAAACCGTAGGCATAGCCTGGTGCCGTGCAGGCGGCCCCCACCGTCATGGCAAAGTTTTTCGTGGTGTCGCCCGTGAGCGTCACGGACGCGGAAGCCTCATCGTAACCGTTGAGAGCCGAAACAACGTTCAGCGTGTATTCGCTTCCCACGGGCAGCTCGACGCTGTACTGTCCGGTCGCGGGATTGGTCCAGACCTCGGCAACCTGGCCGAAATCCGCGGTTGCCACCTTGACCGCGGCATACAGACCATAGCCGTGACCGGAACCGTCGCTCACCGTGCCCGAAACCGTTGCGCGCGGTGCCGCGGTCAATGCAAAATCGCGCGTGGCGGTGTCTCCGTCTGCAATCGAAACCGTGGCGCTGCTCTGCTCGTAACCGTAGGCCGTTACGGTGAGGGTGTAATCGCCCACGGGTAAGCGCATCGAATAAGTGCCTGCATCGTGCGTTTCGCGGTGATAGCCGCCGGGACTAACGGTCACCACGGCATGGGCGAGAGGCGTGCCGTCCGCCGCGTCGGTCACCGTCCCCTCAAGCGTACCCGCCGGAACAGGCGTACCCAGATGGGAGAGCAGGCTCGACGCGCGGGGGCTCCCCCAACCCGTGGGATGATCCCAGTCGGCCTTGGCACAGGACGGGGCCCCATCGGGCAGCTTGCCGTTGCACCCGGTGGTCACGTCACGAAAGTCGGCGTCGTAATTCCCGGCGTTGACGTCGTCATAAAGCAGGCTGTTCGACTGGCCCAGAGAAGCATTCCCGGCTTGTTGCGAAACCCCGACGGCGAAAAGACCCGCGAGCTGCGGCGCGACGGCACTGGTGCCATAAACGCCGATCCACTGCCCGCCGGCACGCATGACGTACAGCCGATCCGGCCCTGCATTCATGGCGAGATCGGAATTCATTCGCCATCCGCTGTCGGGCACGCCCGGACCGATCTGCCAATTCGGCTGATCGAACAGCTGACTTACCGCTCCGCCCGTATTGTCCCAGGCGGTTTCGGAAATATAATCGCCGGACTTGTCGGCATACAAAATCGTACCGTTGGCCGATGCGACGTAGAGGCTCACGGACGGATAATCCGCCGCGTTGTCCTGCCCGCTGTTATCGGCGGCACCGTGGTCTCCGGCCGCCGCAAACATGGAAATCCCCTGCGCCGCCGCCTGCATGAAAATTTCATCGGTGGTCTTCGCGAGATCCCCCCAAACGGTTTCCGGCGCTCCCCAGCTCGTGCTCATGACCTGCGCATTGTTATCGGTCACAAACTGGTTGTACATGTCTATGAACGTAGCCAGGGCGGGATCCGATCCCACATAAACATCGAGCGCCGCGCCGGGGCTCATCGCGCCCGACCACTCCATGTCCAGCAGGGTTTCGGTCGTCCCCGACGTCATGCCCTGATCCCCGTCCACGGGAATGATGTCCACGTCATGACCGGGCAGACCGTAGCCGCTCCAGAAATCGTTGTAGTCATCGGCCGACAGGTTGGAACTCGCAGCGGTCAGGATCGCGATGGTGACCGCGGCCCCGTTGTTCGCGTCGGTGATGTCCGGCCACTCGTAGGCCTTGGCGATCTGCATCGGGTTGTAGTAGCCGGAAGAAGCCGGCGGCGGTGCATTCATGGTCACCCGCTCATGCGGCAGCACCAGGGGCTCGCTGCGATGCAACGGGTGCATCCGTGCGGCATTGGCCAGCCCGATAACGTTTTGCACAAACGATCCGACGGCACGCGGAAGCCGCGGCTTGTCCGGAGTGCTGAAGAAATGCCGCCCCTGCAGGACGTAGTCGTTGATTCCGATTCCGAAGGCGCGCTCATAAGCCGATGTTGTGCCCTCGGTATGGATCAGAACATGGTTGGACGAAACATGGGTTGCGCGAATGCCGAATCGTTTGAGGTACTTCACGACGTCGCTCACCTGCTTCAGACTCGGGCCATATCGCGCCGTGAATTCATCCGGAGTCAGGAAATCCCGATAAGCCGGACTCGCGGGATTTTGCACCTCGCGCAGGAACTGCCTGAGCTTCGCGACATTGCGCAGCTTCAGGCTCACGGTAAGCGAGAGGGTCGAGGAAGCATCACGAGGGCCGATCAACCGGGCCTTTTGCAACAGAACCGGCGCACTCTGCGACGCCATTACGACGACCTTCGAAACCGCGTCGGCCTTCGCCTGGGCCAAGGCGATACCGGCGGGTGCAAGCCCCGCGCGCAATCCCGTCTTCGCCGGGTCGGCCGTTTTCGCCCATGCGCCCGGCGCGAGCGCAATCCCGAAGCCAACCAACCCTGTCAAGGCCAGTCCAACAAACAGCGCGGATAACCAGCCACGCTTCGCATGATCACTTGCAACCATCGTCTCTCCGTTTTTTACGCATTCAACATCCATCGAGGCTGCCCCCGGCCTCAAGCGCCGGCCGGCGAATCCTGCCAGAACCATTCCGAGCAGCGCGGCGAGCGCAAACCAACCGAAGCCGCCGCCCCCGCCGTTGTTATCACCACCACCCGTGCCCGTCGCTTCGACGGTTATCTGTGCCGTAGCCACGTTGTTGCCGCTGTCGGCATCGTCCGCCGTCGTCGTCGCCTGTACCGTCAACTGCGCCGAGCCCGCCGCAATGCCGAAAGTGGTGACCGTCACCTCCGCCTGCCCGCCGGCGGCTATCTCGCCCAGATCGCATTCAAGCCCGCCGCCCGAAACGGTGCAACCCCCCTGCCCGCTCTGCGCGCTCTGGAGTTTCACGCCCGCTCCCGCGCTCAGCTTGAGCTTCACGTCGGTCGCCGGATCGGGTCCGGCATTGGCCACGGCCAGGTGCAGCGTGCCGGTACCTCCTTGCGTTAACGTCGCATTCTCAGCGCTGGCACTGAGATCGGCCTTGCCGATCACCGTGGTGGTCACATCCAGCGTGTTCTCGCCCGCATCATCGGACTCGCGCGCGCTCGCCTCGAAGTGGCTCGTGAGCTTGCCTGCCTCGTCGGCGCGCACGGCGATCGTCACTGTCCTGGAGGCGCCCTGATCCAACGTACCCAGATTGCAACTCACTACCCCCGCAGCGGGCGCCCCGCAGGTCACCCCCTCCCCGCTTCCGTTCACATAACTCGCGCCGGAAGGCAACGTGTAATCGAGCATCGTCTCGGTAGCGGCCCCGTGCCCTGTCTCCTTCTTGTTCTCGACATTCAGGGTGTACACGAGATTGCTGCCTTTCTGCACCGCGTCCGAACTCGCGCTCCCCGTTACCGTCAGGGCCACGGGTTGCGCATCCCAATTGACGGTCAAGGGAACGGATCGGGCGGGATAGGGTGTGTCGCCGGTCAGGAGCAAATGTACCCGGGACACCGTGAAGCCCAGGTGTCCCGCGCCGTCGAGATCGAGCGTCACCGTGGCGGATTGGCCCGCCGCGATCGTTCCACTCGCCGGCGTCATCGTCAGCCAGGGTATGCCGCGATAGGCGCACCAGCCCGTCTCGCCCGAGGCGACCTCGATCACCTGCCGGCCGGCAGTATCCGTCACCCAGAGATGGCCTGCACAATCGGAGCCGAAACCCGCTCCCGCCCCCGCCGTGTCGAAGTCCGGGATATCAAATGTGGCCACGGGCGCGTACTGGTTCCCGGTATCCAGTACGTAAACATCGTGCACACCGTCGCTGGTGAGCACGAACAGATGCCCGGTCGCGCTGTTGAAGGCCAGGCCGAGTATCGGCAGATTCACATCCGCCGAATCGAGAATCTGCCCGGTGGAATCGAAATGATAGATGACGCCGCTGTTGAAATCCCCTGCGTACCAACTATCGTCCAGCGGATCGTAGGCGAGCCCGCGCTCGGATTGAAAACTCGGCACTTCGATGCTGAGCCCGGTCGGTTTCAGAGTTTTCGGATCCAGCTCGTAAATATGTGAACGCTCTCCATCGGGTACGTCCACGCTCAATTGCCACAACATGCCCGTGTTGCCATCCCAGGCCATGTCGGCCATGAACAACACCGATTCGTTCGCAACATCCATGGAATCACCGGTGACGGAGCCGTCAAACAGGACTTGATGATCCCGGTTGTCGCCACCCAATCCGCCATAGGCCGGACTGCCCAACCACAACGTGCCGACGTAACGATCCACGCCAAGCCCGTAGACGGGGAAGGCGCTCGGGAACGAGGAAAGAACGTCGCCCGCAACCGGATTTGCACTCGCCGGAACGGGTGCCGAAACACGCCGATCGGAATGATGAGGCGCACCGTTTGCGCCCGCGCTCAATGCGGCCAGATTCGCACCGTCAGCGTAACTCGGTTTCGGCGCAAACGGACCCGCTGATTCCGCAGCACTACCGGGCGCCGGCGCATCCAGCGGAAGCAGGCGGAAGTGCGCCGGTACCGCACCCGAGTTGCTGATTACGAGCTGCTCGCGTGTATGAGCATTGATCTTCGCGTGCAGGTCGAGCCCGACGGGCTCGGCGGTCAACCGGCCGGCATCGAGGGCGAAATCACGGGTCACGACGGCATTGTTCTTGACGGTCAACTCGGCATGCCCGTTTGCATAATGCGGAGAACTTGCCGTCAGCGTCCGCCGCCCGTTCGCTGCGAACAGGGTATAGGCTCCCGCCGCAATCCCCGACTGCGATGCCGGGCTTTGGGTTTGCGCGCCCTTGTCGTCACTGACGATGGCGCCGGCAATCCCTTCGCCGGTATTGGCGTCGGTGATTTGCCCGACGATCAGGCCACCCGGCAGGGGCGCGCATCGGCCGATGACGACGTCGTCTATCTGGGCATACCAGTCGGCAGTTCCGGGCGGAACCTGAAGAGCGAAATAGTGCCACCGAAGTCGAATGCTCTCCGCATCCGGCGGAATATAACCGTCGAGCGAGAGCCGCACTTTCTTCCCGGGCAACGAATACAGCCCGCCATACCTCTCTTTCCAGTGAAGGAGGGTCGTCCAGCCTCCGCCGTCCACGCTGATGTCGAGGTCCAGCACATCGCCTATGAAATTCCAGAAATTTGCCTTGTAGTCGAGAATCGGCATGGCCGGAAGGCTGGATACGGGAAGCGGCGGAGTAATCAGCGAACTGTCGAAAGGACCGGTATAGCTGAGCTTCACCTTCGCCTTGTTGGAATCCACCGTGGCGGCACCGCCACCGCCGCCGGTGTAGTTCTCATCATCCCAATAGCCCATGCTGTTCCAGGCGACCGGCGATCCGGTGACCTCATTGGTCACCGTCCAACCCGCGGGCGGCCAGCCGCCATTGAAGTCCTCGCCGAAGCCGCCGCGCGCGAATGCGTAACCCGGTGCCGTGCAGGCCGTCTCCGCCCGCAAGGCAAAATTTCGGGTGGCGCCCGCAGTCAGCATGAGCCGCGCACTCGCCGGCTCGTAACCTTTCATCAAGGCATGCACGTCGAGAACATACTCGAATCCGCTGGCCAATTTGATGCGGTACGAACCGCCCTTCCCCGCCTGCGCCGTCGCCGTGGCAACATGGCCCAGGTTCGGTGTCGCGATATCTATCAGGGCCGGCAATCCGTAGCCATGCCCCGAACCATCGGTGACATGCCCGGACAAGGTAAATGTCTTGGCGGCAGGCAGCCCGATGTCTTTTGTCGTTGTATCGTCGTCACTCACCGTGGTCGAAACCGTGGTGATTGCATACGGATACAGGGTCGCCGTTATCGAATAAGAACCCGCCGGAATCTCGATCCGGTAATGTCCTTCCTGATCGGTTCGGGTTTGAATGTCGCCGGGCTCCAGATTGAGGGTGACACCCGGCAGCGGCCCGCCATTCGCGGCGTCTGTCACCGTGCCCGCCAGCGTCCCCTCGGGCTCGGGCACACAACTGTCGAACTTGAAAGCGCCTATTCGGGTAGACCACAACCCGGCGCCGGTGACCGTGTAATACTCTTGCGCGTACCAGAAGGTGCAGTCGTCCGCCGGATCGGGCACCATCGAGGAGTAATTGCCCCAACGGTTATCCGTTCCGAACTGCGAGCCGCCACCCGTGACCAACATGTTTTCGCCCTGGGTCATCGTGCCCTCGGGATCGTTCGCGAGCCGCCCGGTAAAGGCAACGGAGGGAAAGAGGCGCTGGCCTGCGACGCTGTAACCGAGCGCCATGTCGCCCATGCGGTCCATGGCCATGGAGCCCATCCAGCGATTTGCGCCGTCGGCGGGGGCATAGGTTCCCGATTGAGCGAGCGCCCAACCCCCGGCGCCGGATGCCGAGGTCTCAAGCTCATACCAGCGGATGCCCGCGGGCAACCCGGATCGGGATCGCGGATCAGTGCCAACGGTATGGTTGACTGTCAGCACCCCCCGATCGCCGAAATTGCGATAGACCAGCGGATACATGAGACGATCGGAAACCGACTGCAAGGCATCGCCGGGAGGCGGCTGCGGGATGCAGGCGGGTGCACCGCCGCAGAGCCGATCGTTGAACGGAGGCA
>CAZKOE010000110.1:0-8522 GCA_964554305.1 uncultured Gammaproteobacteria bacterium | reverse complement strand
ACGGCGCGAAGCGCGAGCCTTCACGGCGTCGCCTTCGGCGGGCGCCAGCCGATCACCGGCGCGAGCGTCGTTGCCTACGAGATTGGTTCGCCGCAGACCGAAATCGGCAGCGGCGTCACCGATTCCAATGGCCGGTTCAGCATGACCTTCAGCCCCACGCCGGCGACCGGACAGTTCGTCTTCGTCACCGCCACCGGCGGCAACGGCGGCGGCGGCATCGGCTCCAACCCGGCGATTGCGCTCATGACCGTCGCGGGCGGCTATTGCACCAGCGGCACGCCGGGCTGCGCGTTTCCCGATAACGTGAACATCAACGAATTGACGACGATTGCGGCCACCGCGGTACTCAAGCATGCCATGAGCTTCGCCGCCTGCAGCACCATCGCCAACAACAGCCAGTCGGGCGATTGCCCCGTCATTGACGACTCGACGGGGCTCGAGCACATGGCGCCTACCATGGGCAACCTCGTCAACGTCGCGACCGGCCGGGCGAGCGATTTTCTCGCCGATGCCTCGCAGACGGCGGGCTCGCCCCTGCGCGCGACGCGGGAGAAGCTCGACACGCTCGCGAGCGTGCTCGCCGCCTGCGTGAACTCGGCGGGGCCGGGTGACACCGCCTGCACCGGGCTTTTCGGCGCCCTGCTCGACAACCCGACCGATACCCTCCACGCGGCTTGGGAGATCGCCACCTTTCCGGTGATCGCGGCGCGTCCCCAGGCACTCTACACGCTGATTCCCGAATCTCCGGTATTTACACCCGCGCTCACGACCGTGCCGGCGGGAATCGTGGGGGACTTCTGGACTGTCGGCGGCGAGCGCTATGCCTTTTCCGCCAACTCCGGCACCGGTACCGTGTCCGCCTGGCGCATGGGTGGCGACCTCGAGACCATGGATGGCAGCCCCTTCACCGCGGGCGACAATCCAGATGGGATCGCGATGGACCCCAATGGCCGCTACGTCTATGTCGCCAACAAAGGCGGGACCGTCTCGGGCTACACGATCGGGGACGACGGCGTCCTCAACCCGATCGCCGGCAGTCCCTTCACCATCGGCTCCGCCCCGGCTGCGGTGGTGGTGGATCCGAGCGGAAGCCACCTTTACGTCACCGACGACAGCGTCATCGGCCCCTACGCCGACAGCGTCACTCGCTACATCATCGGCGCGAACGGCGCGCTCAGCGTAAACGGTAGTAGCCCCATCTCCACAGGGGGAAGTCAGCCGGAATCGGTTGCGGTGGACCCGAGCGGCCGCTACGTTTATGTCGGCAACCGCTCCGATGGCAGCGTCTCCGCCTTCGCGATCGACGCCGGGGGGCTCTACGCCCTGCCCGGCAGCCCCTACCACGTCAACGGTACAACCTATTCCGTCACGGTGGACCCAAGCGGACAGTACCTTTACGTCGCGAACGATGACATTTACATCTTTGCGATCGGCGCGAACGGTGCACTCAGCCAAATCGCCGCCAGCCCCGTCGCCGACGGCGGCGCCCACTGGTCCGCGACAGACCCAAACGGGCGGTATCTTTACGTTGCCAATGCCGACGGCAGCGTATCCGCCTACACAATCGGCGACGACGGCAGTCTTGCCGAAATCGCCGGCAGCCCGTATGCCGGCGGCAGCTTCTTCATATCGCTCGCGGTGGACCCGAGCGGCCGCTTTGTCTATGCGACTGATTTAGACAACAACGGCGTCGTCATTTATGCGATCGGCGCCGACGGCGGCCTCAGCGAGGTCGTTGGCAGCGCCGCCACGGGCGTCAATCCGTGGGCAGTCGCCGTGGACCCGAGTGGCCGCTTCATTTATGTCGCCGACAACGGGGATCAAACCGTCTCCGCCTATACGATCGGCACGGCCGGCGGCTTCATTCCGGTCGCCGCGAGCCCCTTCGCTGCGGGCGCCGGCACCTACTCGGTCGCGGTGGACCCGGTCGACCGCTACGTTTTCGCCGCCAATCACGACGACGACAGCATCTCCGCCTTCCTGGTCGGCGCCGGCGGCAAACTCGCCGAGGTTACCGGCAGCCCCTTCGCCACCGGCGCCTACCCGGTTTCGGTCGCGGAGGATGCGGGCGGCCATTATGTGTATGTCGCCAATTACAATGACGATACCGTATCCGCCTACACGATCGGCGCCGGCGGCGTACTCAGTGAAATCGTCGGCAGCCCCTACGCGACGGGCACCAATCCGGTCTCGATCGCGCTCGCACCCGACGGGAGTGCTCTCTATGTCGCGAACTACAGCGGCAGCGTCTCGGCCTACGCGATCGGCGCCGGCGGCGCGCTCAGCGAAGTCGCGGGCAGCCCCTACCTCGCGGGTTCCGCCCCCTACTCGGTCGCGGTGGATGCGAGCGGCCAGTATGTTTATGTCGCCAACAGCGGCAGCGACAACGTCTCGGCCTGGACGATCGGCGCCGGCGGCGCGCTCACGCCGGTCGCCGGCAGCCCCTTCGCCACGGGCGGCCAGCCGCGATCGGTCGCGGCCGGCGCCTTCGATACCCTCTATGTCTCCAACTACGACGACGACACGGTTTCTTATTACCAGATCGGCGCCGGCGGCGTGCTCACCGCCATCAGTACCGTCGCGACCGGAGATGGTCCGCAGGGCATCGCGACCGATCCGCTCGGCTTCTACTTCTA
Organism: uncultured Gammaproteobacteria bacterium; assembly: GCA_964554305.1. Classification (GTDB taxonomy): domain Bacteria; phylum Pseudomonadota; class Gammaproteobacteria; order JAKDMP01; family JAKDMP01; genus JAKDMP01. The sequence continues at coordinate 5,886 of CAZKOE010000110.1, read as the reverse complement.
CGTGACCAACTCCGTTTCCAATAACCTTTCCGCCTATGCCAACACGATCCTGTTCGGCGCCTATCCGCTGGGCGGCAGCCCCTTCCCGGCGGGCGGCACCGTGCCCGTCTCGATCGCCATCCAGCCGTAGGAAGCAGTGAGGGGAGAGAAGTAAGAAGTGAGGGCGGCCCTGTGCAGGCCGACGCAAGGCGAGAGGAGTGGTACCGGAAACCCTGCATCCAGTGCAGAAATATGCCGACCTGCGCTACCTCACGCATCTTTTCCCTCTCCCGAAACGGAGAGGGTCGGGGTGCAAGGAATGACAGCGGCCTTGCGCAGTGATGCGCATTGATTTTTTCAACGGAGGGTAAAACCATGTTCAAACGCAGCTTGACAAGCGCCATGTTGGCGGGCATCGCCGTGACCGGCCTGAGCCTGATCGCTACCACGGCTTTCGCCTTCGATGGTTGCGTGAATTCGCCCGAGAATCCCACCTGGATTCTCGCCGGCATTGGCGTTGCCGCCGCCGCCGCGCCATGGTTGCGTTCGATCGCCAAGCACCGCCGGAAATAGCAACCTCAGTATTGGTGGGGCGCGCCGACATCTCGTCTGCCGGCCGGCAGAAGCCGACGCTCCCAGATTTGTTACGGCGAGCTTGGGCCGGCACAGAGCCAAAGGTTGTTGTCGGGTGGCCGCGGGCTGGTAAAATTTACCGACCCACCCGGTGATGGCCAACATGTATTCGCTCCAGAACAAACGCATTGTCGTATTCGGTGGCACCGGCTTTGTCGGCCGGGCCTTGATCCCGCGCTTGATTCGGCGGGGCGCCTATGTGACGTTATTCGCGCGTCACCCCGAACGTTGCCAGGAACTGGGGGTGCTTCAGCGGCTGCGGGCCGTGGCGGGTGATGTACACGATCCCGAGGCAACGAGGCGTGCGCTGGCGGGGCAGAATGCCGCCGTCAACCTGGTGGGTGTACTCGATCTGCCGCCTCGGCTCATGCGCGTACTGCACGTGGACTGGCCGGGCCGGCTCGCAGAGGGCAGCGAGCATCTGGACCGCCTCGTGCATATCAGCGCAGCGGGTGCGGATCCGCGAGGGCCGAGTCGCTACTTCGCGACCAAGGGCGAAGGCGAGGCGCGCATCCGTCGTGCCCGTGCACCGTGGACGATCCTTGCTCCGAGCGCCGTGTTCGGCCCGGGTGACAGCCTGTTCAACCGATTTGCGGCATTGCTGAAGCTGGCACCGCTCGTCATGCCCGTCGTTCGCTCGCACGCCCGCTTCTCGCCGCTGTACGTGGGTGATCTGGCCGAGGCGATCGTCCGCGTGTTGACGCGCGAGGATCGTATCGGCCAGCACCTAGCCCTCGGCGGCCCGGAGGAGTGGACGATGCGCGGGATGGTCACCTACACGGCCCGCCAGATCGGCGTCAGGCGGCTTCTGATCAACCTGCCCGATCCGGTCGCGAGGCTGCAGGCGGTTTTCATGGGACTTCTGCCCGGCCGCCCGTTCTCACCCGATCAATACAAGAGCCTCACGGTGGATACCGCCGTACCGAGTGCCGCCCTGCGCGCGCTGGGTGTCGAGCCCGCGGCAGTGGAAACGGTCGTGCCGGCCTATCTGGGCTCGGCTCAGCGGCAGGCGGAGTTTAACCGCTTCCGCCAAGAGGGAGTCGGCAAGTTTTCATCCAATCCCTGATCGCCCGGTAAGGGGCATTCCGGGGGCCGGAGCATGAAAATCTGGCTCGTCGGCGGTGCGGTGCGTGATCGCCTGCTCGGCCTGCCCGTGCGCGAGCGCGACTGGGTCGTGGTCGGTGCGACCCGTGATGGGATGCTCGCGGCGGGCTACAAGCCGGTCGGCAAGGACTTTCCGGTTTTTCTTCATCCCGACACGGGCGAGGAGTACGCGCTCGCACGCACCGAGCGCAAGACCGCGCCCGGCTACCATGGCTTCGAGTTCCACGCCGCCCCCGACGTGACCCTGGAAGACGATCTCCGCCGCCGCGACCTCACCGTCAACGCGATGGCCGAGGACGAATCGGGGAACCTCGTGGATCCCTGGGGCGGGCAGGCCGATCTTGCCGCAAGGCGGCTGCGCCACGTTTCGCCCGCCTTTCGCGAGGATCCGGTACGCATCCTGCGCCTTGCGCGCTTTGCGGCCCGCTTCGGACCGCTCGGCTTCACGGTGGCGCCGGAAACGCTTGCCCTCATGCGCGAGATGGTCGCGGCCGGCGAGGCCGATCACCTTGTGCCCGAGCGGGTATGGAAGGAGCTGGCGCGGGCGATGGCCGGACCTTGCCCCGATGCGTTCGTGCGCGTGCTCCGCGATGCGGGGGCTCTCGCGCGCGTGCTGCCGGAGGTGGACAGGCTCTTCGGCATACCGCAGCCCGAGCGCTGGCATCCCGAAATTGATACCGGTGAGCACGTGCTTCTCGCATTGCGTGCCGCGGCGGCGATGAAGGCGGCGCCGGAAACGGTGTTCGCCGTGCTGGTGCACGATCTCGGCAAGGCCGCGACGCCCGCGGCGGAGCTTCCGCGCCACACTGCCCACGACGCCCGCGGCGTGCCGCTCGTCGCCGCCGTCTGCGGGCGGCTCGGTGCGCCGCGCGCCTGGCGCGAACTCGCGCTTGCCGTGACCCGCGAACATTTGAAGATTCATCGCGCCCTCGAGCTCAGGCCGAAAACCCTGATCGATCTCTTGACGGCGCTTGACGCCTGGCGGCGACCGGAGCGTTTCGCGCAGGTGCTTGCCGCCTGCGCGGCCGACACTCGCGGACGCCGGGGCAACGAGAATGCCGAATATCCGCCTGCCGCCTATCTGGAACGAGTCCGCGCGGCCGCGGCCGCGGTCAGGGTGGAGACCAAAGAGCTTTCCGGCCCCGAAATCGGCCGCGCGCTCCGCGAGGCGCGGATCGCCGCCGCGCGCAAGGTCAAGCGGTCCACACGAACATCCCCGTCAGGGTAAACCCGCGAACGGGCTTGCTTGCGATGCTCGTAGAGCGCCAACGGGAGAGTCGGCATTTTTCCGGTGCTCCCGTTCCCCGATCGCTACGGCATGCGGGAAATCGTGGTGAGCGTCGTGCGGGTGACTAGCCGATCCGGAAAAACCGAAGAACCGCGCTTGTCGGCATTGCGATCCGCATAAAAACGGCCTCCCCACTTGCGTGAGGAGGCCGCCGTCGGTCGATCCGTCTGACAGGGAGATTGATTAACGGATCGTGACGAAAAAGGCCGTGTTGCCGCGCCGCACGGTGAGAAGGAGCGTGCCCTTGTAGTGCGACAGCGCGTTCTTGAACTGGGCAAGATTGTGAACCGGGTGGCGATCCACGGCGACGATGACGTCGCCCGCCCGCAGACCGGCCGCGGCCGCTTCGCCGTTCGGTGTGACGTTTTCGACAACCACGCCCTTCACCTGACCGTAGAGCGGCGAACTCTTGTCTATGTTGCCGAAGGTCGCACCGAGTTGCTGGTGCTCGCTGCCGGTGGCGCCAGAGCCAGAGCCGGTGGCGCTGCTCGATTTGCCGATCTTGGCATGGATCGTCATCTTCTTGCCGTTGCGGTACACGGTGAGGTCGAGTGGCGTACCTACGCGGCGGATGCCGACATAGCTCGTCAGTGTCTGGGCGTTCTTGATCGGCTGGCCGTTGACGGCGGTGATGACGTCGCCCTGCTTGAGCCCGGCCTTGTCGGCTTCCGAGCCCTTGAGTACTTGGGAGACCAGCGCGCCCTGCATGCCGTTCGGAAGTTTGAATGCCTTGGCGAAGGCGGGCGTCACCGACTGGATGCGTATTCCGAGCACGCCGTGCTTCACCTCGCCGTACTTGATGAGCTGTTCCATCACCGTCTCCGCCATGTTCACGGGGATGGCGAAGCCGATGCCGATGTTGGTGCCGGTGTTGGTGGCGATGGCGGAGTTGATGCCGACGAGCTGACCCTTGAGGTTGATGAGCGCCCCGCCGGAGTTGCCGGGATTCACGGCGGCGTCGGTCTGGATGTAAAGGTCGAGCGTGCCAAGCGGCTTGCCGCCCTCGGGCCCCGTGGCGCCGTGGCCGTTGCCTCGCCCGAGCCCGCTGACGATGCCGAAGGTCGCCGTGTGATGCAGGCCCAGGGGGTTGCCGATCGCGACGACGAAGTCGCCTACTTGCAGGTTGTTCGAGTCGCCGAGTTCGATCTGGTGAAGGTTGTCGGCCTTGATCTGGACCACGGCAAGGTCGCTTTTCGCGTCGTGGCCGATCACCTTGCCCTTGAATTGACGCCCGTCATACAGCGTGACGGTGATGGTGTTGGCGTCCCGGATCACGTGGTAGTTGGTGAGGACGTAGCCTTTCGCGGCGTTCACGATGACGCCGGAGCCGAGGCTCTTGAACGGCTGCTCCACCGTCTGGCCCTGAGGTATGCCGAAGAACTGGCGGAACAGGGGGTTCATGAACGGTCCCTGCACGTGGCGCTTGATCACGCCCTGGGTGGAGATATTGACGACGGCGGGCTCGACCTTCTTGATGATCGGGGCGAGGCTGGGCATGCCGGCCGAATTGACGGGCAGGGCGGCCTGCGCCACGCCGGCACCGAGACCGCTGAGCAAAAAGAACGTAAAGGCGATAAAAGACGATCGTCTGAGCATTTGGGATTCCTGATTGATGAACGATTGGATCGGATGGCTGACTGCCCGGTAACGGGGCGCGGAGCCGCGTTTCCGTGCCGTTCTCTTGCCGCTAAAGACAGGGCGGCGCGGGGGAAGTTCCCGCGCCGCCCGGCGGATCACGACCTTGACACGTTGATCGTGCGTGGCTTGACGCGCGCGTGCTTGGGAATCGTGATCTCGAGCACGCCGTCGTGGCTGTTGGCGCTGACCTGCTCGGCGTCGGCCGAATCGGGCAGGCTGAAGCGGCGGTAGAAGCTGCCGGACAGTCGCTCGCGGCGCTGCCAGCCGTTCTCCTCGGTCGTGGTTTCGCTTTCGCGCTGGCCGCGAATCGTGAGCATGCCCTCTTCCAGCGTCACCTCGATGTCTTCGGGCTTGACGCCGGGCAGATCGGCGCGGATCAGGTAGCGCTCCTTCTCCTCGCGCACGTCCACGGCGGGCGCCCAGTCGCCGGCGACGACGCTTGCGTCATTGGCCGGGTTGAGCCGTTCCTCGAGTTCGCGCTGGAATTCTCCCTGCAGGCTCCAGGGCCGGTAGTTTGTCAAGGCTGTTCTCATGGTGATGACTCCTGTTCCGAACGATTGAGCCCCAGCGGGGCGACGCAGCAATAATGAGGTTCGGACGCGATTTTTCAAGCACTGAAGAGGCTCGCGACCCTCCGGGCCGGCTACTACATCTTGTGCTTGCGTGCTTTTTCCGCCGGGCTGGGGCCGGTTTCGGGGATGCGATAAAAAAGCATGATAAAACAGCAAGTTAAATGGGCCGTTGACAGCGGGCGCCCGGATGGTATTCAATAAGCAGACCACCCAAGATATTGAGGTTGGACATCCACAGCCTGTCCACAGGTTTTCCGCTTCCGCAACAATCAGGAGAAACGATGACACCGATGAAAAACCCGCAGCCGATCGCACCGGAAAACCCCGAAGACATGCCGCTGCAGCCGGCCTCGGCCGATATCTGGGATACCAAGTATCGGCTCAAGGCGAAGGACGGCACGATCCTCGACAAGACGGTGGACGATACCTGGCAGCGGGTCGCGCGCGCGCTGGCCGATGTGGAGGTGCCCGGCAAGCGCGAGGAGTGGTACGAGCGCTTCCTGTGGGCGCTCAGGCACGGCGCGATCCCGGCCGGGCGCATCACCTCCAACGCCGGCGCGCAGGCGCACAAGCCCGCGACCTCGACCAACAACTGAACGGTCTCGGGCACGAACCACGACTCTATGAACGACATCCTGGAGAAGGTCCACGAGGCCGGGCTCACGCTCAAGG
>CAZKOE010000109.1:0-8531 GCA_964554305.1 uncultured Gammaproteobacteria bacterium | reverse complement strand
CTGGCACATTACGATGCCGTAAGAGAGCGGGAGGAGACCATCCCATCAGCCTACACCCGTGCCTCGCTCCAGGGAGCCGGCACGATACCGGCGCTCCTCGAGTTCCGAGCGTCCCGGCGGTTAGAACCAGCCGAGGATGGTGTCGCGGATTTTCGCCCACAACCCGCCCTCGGGAACGCCGTCGAGGGCGACCAGCGGCGCCGTCGCCAGAATCTTGCCCTGGGAGGACACCGTCACCGTGCCCAGCGGTTCGCCGCGGGTCACCGGCGCCGGCGCCGTCCTTTTTGCCTGCGTCTTGACGTTGAGGTGGTTGAGGCGGCTTCTGGCCGCGGTGACGTACAGGGGCTTCGCGAGCCCCGCCTCGACCCATTTCTTGCCGCCCTTCCACACCCGGATCTTCGCGAGCGGCTTCCCCGCGGCGTAGATTTCGCGCGTGGCGAAAAACCGGAAGCCGTAGTCAAGCAGCGACTCGTTGACCTTGGCGAGATGTCGGTAATTGGCCATGTTCTCCCGGGTGGTCGCATTGCCGTCGTAGAGACCCGGGACGCCCATCACCACGGCGATCATGCGCGCGCCGCCACGCTTGGCCGAGGCCACCAGGCAGTAGCCCGCCTTGTCCGTGTAGCCGGTCTTCAGGCCGTCCACATCCGGATCCATCCACAGGAGCTTGTTCCAGTTGTACTGGGTGATCTTGTTCCAGGTGAATTTCTTCTGGCTGAAGTAGTGGTAGTACTGCGGGAAGTCGCGGATCAACGCGCGCGCCAGGATCGCCAGGTCGTGCGCCGAGACGTGATCGGCCGGATCGAGCCCCGCCGGATCGGCATAGAGCGTGTCGGTCATGCCGAGCTTCTTGGCCTCGGCATTCATCATGCTGACGAAGGCCGCCTCGGTGCCGCCCACCCCCTGGGCCAGCGCCATCGCCGCGTCGTTGCCCGAGGGGATCAGCATGCCCTGCAAAAGATCGTTGACGCTGATCTGCTTGCCCGGCTCAATGAACATGCGCGAGCCGGGCTCCTGCCAGGCCTTTTTGCTCACCGTGAACTTCGTATCAAGGCTGATTCGCCCGGCGGCAAGCGCCTGAAAGACGAGGTAGGCGGTCATCATCTTGGTGGTGCTCGCCGGCGCGCGATGCTCGTGGGGATCCCGTTCGGCAAGCACCTGCCCGGTCCGGTAGCTCATGAGGACGTAGGAGGCGGCGGAAAGCGGCGGTGGCGCGGGCATCGGCAGCGCACCGACGGGTTTCGGCGACGGAGTGGAGACGGGAAGCGGAGCGGCGAAGGCGAAGGCGCTCGCAAACAGCGCGGCGCAGGCAAGGAGATAACGCGGCATCAAGACTCTCGGGCCCGGAACGGCAAAGGCCTATTGTACCGGCAGAGACGATAAACTGATAAGTTGCCAACACAGGATTGTCCGAGTGACTTTTCGCGACACACCCGGGCGCTGGGGCTCCATCACCCAGTGGCTGCACTGGAGCGTCGCGGCGCTGATCCTTGCCCTGATCGCGCTCGGCTGGATCATGCGTCTCACGCCGCTCAGCCCGGAGAAAATCAACCTCTACTACTGGCACAAGTCGCTCGGCCTGCTGGTTCTGGCGCTGGTTCTGATCCGGCTCGGCTGGCGCGCCGGAAACCGCCCGCCCGAGTTGCCGCGAGGGCTGCCGCGCTGGGAGGCACCGCTCGCGCGCCTGACCCACGTCGTGCTCTACCTCCTCATCCTTTTGATGCCCATCTCGGGCTGGCTCCTGAATTCCGCCTCGGGCATCCCGTTCCGGATCTTCTGGACCGTCCCGCTGCCGGCCATCGTGCCCGTCTCCGCCGGGCTCGAACACGCCTTCACGCTCCTGCATCTCGCCGGCTTCTCGGCACTTGCGGCAATCCTCATCGGCCACATCGGGGCCGCACTCCGTCACCATTTCTGGCTGCACAATGATATTTTGGTACGCATGTTGCCGGGATTTTCGCGTCGCTCACAGCCATGAAAGCCGGACACTTCGCCCTCATTCTCCTCTTCGCCGCGCCCCCGGCCTGGGCCGCGCCCGTCGCCTGGCAGGTCCAGTCCGCCACGAGCAAGATCGGTTTCACCGCCTATTGGCAAGGGCAACCGGTCAAGGGACATTTCCCGCAGTTTCAGTTGACGGCCCGGCTCGATCCCGCCCATCCGGCGGGCGGCACGCTGAAACTCGATATCGCCACCGCCAGGCTCACGGCGCAAAGCCCCGACATCGCCCGCGCCATCCGAGGCAAGGCCTGGTTCGACGTGAAGGATTATCCCGAGGCGAGCTTCACCTCCGAATCTCTCGCAAAACGAACCGACGGGACGTTGCTGCTGCGCGGCAAGCTCCGGCTCAAAGGTCACGAGAAAACGATCGCATTTCCCCTCAAGATCACGCGGGACGACGGCAAGCTCAAACTGTCCGGCAAGCTGACGCTCGATCGCAGCAATTTCGCAATCGGCACCGGGCAGTGGGCGAACGACAAGATGATCGCCAGGAAGGTGAACGTCTCCTTCTCCCTCGTGCTCACCCGCAGCCACTGAACACAAGCCTCCCGGAATCTCGACGACCATGCTCAACCCCGCCCTGAATCCCACCACGCTCGCCAGCGAGTACAGAGTTGAACGCCGCCTGCTCATCCGGGATATTCTCGCGCCCGGCGCGGCGGAAAAATTATCACATTGCCTGCGCAAAGAGGTGCCGTGGGGTCTGGTCACTCAGATCAAAGGCGAAGGGCGCTGTTTTCAAGCACACGAATTGCGGACCATAAGCCCGAACGAGTGGCAATCCATGCTGCATCAAGTACAAAACGAGGCGCGCACCGGTTACCAATTTTTCTATAACAGCTACCAAATGGTCAGCGCACACCAAGAACAACGGGATCCTGGCCTTTTCCTGCACGATTTCTTCACTTTCATTAACAGCTCGATGATGCTCGATTTTGTGCGCCGGATAACCGGCCACTCCGACATTGCCAAGGCCGACGCCCAGGCGACCCGCTACCTGCCGGGACATTTCCTGCGTCGTCACAACGACATGCGGCAGGCGGCCCCGCACGATACGCGCCGCGCCGCCTATGTCTTCAACATGACCCGTAACTGGCAAGCCGATTGGGGCGGATTGCTCCAATTCCTCGACACGGATGAACAGGTGAAAGAAACCTGGACACCCAGTTATAACACGCTAACCCTGTTCAGTGTGCCCGCCTGGCATTGCGTTTCCTGCGTCGCGCCCTTCGCGACCGAACCTCGTCTTGCCATCACGGGCTGGTTTCGCACGCATGGTGGATTAGGGCCCCCAACTCGCTTCAAATTCTAGTACCCACGGCCTCGAGCTTGAAGTCCGGGTTGAATACTTGAACTGCAAGGCCTGAAAAACAAGGTGTCCAAGATATACAAGTTTCCAAGGGATCCCTGATTTATTCACGCATTGTCATTCCGGATCGCGCTCGTGCGGGTCTGGAATGACGAATTTCGACTTCCCCGGACAGCAGTACGTTTTCGCGGACATGACAACTTAATCAGCGTGCCTTAGTCGAGGCGGTCGGCCATGTAGTCCTCGGTCTCACGTACCGCCGGAAAGAACGTTGCCAAGACAGATACGCAAGCAGCATGTTATGCCGGGCCGTTTCCTACGCCGCTACAACGGCCTCATGCGCTTCAGCAAAAACGATACGTGGCCCGCCGCTTGAGAGTCCAATATGATCACCACCCGGCAGTCGGATTGAGGGGGTCTTTGCGATTCCTCGATAAAAGCGGGCGCATCGAGGAAAGTCAGAGCCGAACTGGTTCCGAATGCACTGACAAGCAATTCGACCCGGGAGGCGTACCGGTGTTGCAGGTTTACAGGGCAAGGAGTCCCTTGGCGATCAACCACGAGATCACCGCCGTGATCGGCAAAGTCAGAAGCCATGCCCACACCATCCTCTCCACGACCGTCCAGCGGACTGCATTGAAGCGTCTGGCGGCCCCTACGCCCATGATGGAGGGGGAGATGATCTGCGTGGTCGATACCGGTATGCCGAACGCGGATGCCAGAAAAATGACAAGGGCACCGCAGGTTTCGGCCACAAAACCGTGGATGGGATGCAGCCGGACCATCTTGTGCCCGACGGTCTTGATAATGCGCCAGCCGCCGCCGGCCGTGCCTACGGCCATCACCACCGCGCACAGCAGGATAATCCACAGCGGAATCTCGAAGCCGCCGGCGGGCGAGCCCTGCACGCGCAAGAAACCAAGCCAGTCCGGCAGGCCGTCGAGCGTGCCGGCGGCCGTGGCGCCGGCCATCGCCAGGGCGACGATCCCCATGGTTTTCTGGGCGTCGTTCATCCCGTGCGACAGGCCCATCGCAGTGGCCGAAAGAAGCTGGGCCCTGCCGAAAAACGCATTGACGAAGGGAGTTCGCCCAAAGCGCCTGACGTAGCCGCGGCGCTTGGCAATCCAGGCAAGGAGAAGATACAGCAGCAGCATCAACGCGAAGGCGATGGCGAACCCCACCAACGGCGAGACCACCATCGGGATGATCACCTTGGGAACCACGCCTTGCGCCTGCCACCAAGGTTCATTGCCGGAAGCCCACCAGATGACCGATCCGAAGTCGTTGCCGCTCGCCGCAATCGCCGCGCCGACCAGCCCGCCGATCAGGGCTTGGCTGGAGCTGGACGGCAGGCCCTGCCACCAGGTAATCAGATCCCAGACAATGGCCCCCAGCAGGGCACTGAGCAGAAACCGGGAACCCTCGTACACCATACCGGCATCGATGAGACCCTCGGCGATGGTGGTGGCCACGGCCGTCCCTATCAGCGCCCCGACAAGGTTGGTGACGGCGGCGAGTGCTACGGCCTGCCCCGGCGTCAACACCTTGGTGGCTACGACAGTGGCAATGGAGTTGGCGGTATCGTGAAAACCGTTGATGTATGTGAATGCCAGTGCAATCAGGATGACCAGTACCAGCAGGCCGGCGTCCACTGAACCTCCCTAGGAATGCTTGAGAACGATGAAATAGATGACATTACCCACATCCCGGCATCGGTCGATGGCCTTCTCCAGAAGCTCCAGCAAATCCTTGGTCAGCATGACCCGTACCGGGTCGGTTGCCTCGACGTAAAAGTCGCGGTAAGGCTCGAGCAGCAGCTTGTCCGCCTCGGCCTCCAGCGCCTGGAGCTGATCCTGCCACTTGCGAATGGGGCCGATGCGCAGCCTGTGGTCGAGCTCGGCGACCATCTTGGCCACGGTTTCCGTACAGGCAACCAGGATTTCGGTGCGCTGGCTGAAATCCACGCCGCCCAGGCGGTCGCTCACCAGCGCGTAGCGTTCGGCAAACTTTTCCACCGTCTTCGGAATCCGGTACAGTGCGGCATTCATCGCCTCGATGTCCTCGCGATCGAGCGTGGTGACAAATGTGTTGATCAACTCCTCGCTGATCTCGTTCGCCAGTTCCTTTTCACGCTTGCGGGCGACGACAAAGGTCGCCATGGACGGCGCCGCGTCGCCGTCGCGCGTCAGCCGATCGACCGCCCGCGCCGCCTCCAGCGCGGCCTCGGAGCTGGCCTTGAGCAACTTGAAGACCTCGTCCTTGCCTCCCAGCATGGTTTGCAACGAAAACACGGGAAATGCCTCCTGAAGTCGAGCGATGGCGACGGTATGCTACCATCCGGAATTCAAATCACGTCACGGTCGCCCCGGGAACTCACCAACGAAGACAACCGGAGCCTCCGCAACTAGTCATTCGCGCCCGGCGGTGCCTTTTGCCTGCGTGCACCGCGGCCGATGCCGTAATAGACGAATCCCCGGCGAGTCAGCCACGAAGGGTCATAAAGATTACGCCCGTCAAAGATGACCGGTGCCCGGAGACGCTCGCGAATCAAGTCGAAATCGGGGCTGCGGAAAACGTGCCATTCCGTCATCACGATCAGGGCATCGGCCCCCTCCAGAGCCTCCTCGGCGCTTGCCGCCAATCGCAGATCGGCGCGCTCCCCGTAAAGGCCGCGAGTGACCGCCATGGCCGCCGGGTCGTAGGCGGCGACGCTCGCTCCCGCCGCCCACAACGACTCCATCAGCGTGCGGCTCGGTGCCTCGCGCATGTCGTCGGTGCGCGGTTTGAACGCGAGCCCCCAGAGCGCGAAACGCTTCCCGCTCAGGGCACCGTCGTAATGCGCGCCGATCTTCGCAAACATCAATTGTTTCTGACGGTTGTTCACCGCTTCCACCGCATTCAAGAGTTCGGCCGCAGAGCCCGCCTCGCGCGCCGTCGCCGCGAGCGCGCGCACATCCTTCGGGAAACAGGAGCCGCCGTAGCCCGCGCCGGCGTAAATGAAATGCCAACCGATGCGCGGATCCGAGCCGATGCCGTGGCGCACGGCCTCGATATCGGCACCCACTTTCTCCGCGATGGCGGCAAGCTCGTTCATGAAACTGATCTTGGTGGCAAGCAGGGAATTCGCCGCGTACTTGGCGAGTTCCGCCGAGCGCGTGTCGAGCACCAGCAGGCGGTCGCGGAAGCGGTTAAAGGGCGCATAAAGGGCGCGCAGGGTAGCTATGGTTTCCTCGCGCTCGGCCCCGACAATGATCCGGTCGGGCCGGTTGAAGTCCTCGACTGCCGCCCCCTCTTTCAGGAATTCGGGGTTGGAGGCGACATCGAAATCCACCTCGACCCCGCGTCTTGCCAGCCCGCCCGCCACCGCCCTTCGCACCCGATCGGCCGTGCCCACGGGCACCGTGGACTTGTTCACGACGATGGCCGGGCAATCCAGATGCTCACCCACCGTGCGGGCCACCTCGAGCACGTGGCGCAAATCGGCCGAGCCGTCCTCGCCGGGCGGCGTGCCGACCGCGATGAAAATAATCGCCGCCCGTTTGATCGCCGCCGCATCGGTGGTGAAAACGAGCCGGCCCTCGGCCCGGTTGAGGGCGACGATAGCCTCCAGTCCCGGCTCGAAGATCGGGATCTCGCCGGCGTTGAGCCGCGCGACCTTGCCCGCGTCCACGTCCACGCACACGACGTGGTTGCCGACATCGGCGAGACAGGCCCCGGTCACGAGCCCGACGTAGCCGGTGCCGAAAATGGCGACTCTCACGCTTTTGTCCTCGTTTATTCAGGCCGAATCGGCGGCGGCGCCACCGTCAAAAGGAAAAGCGCAACGCCGCCGTCATGCTGTTCACGTCGCGATTATGATCGGCGAGCAGATGCAGCGAAACCGGCCCGAAGACAACGGCTGCGCCGAATTTGATCCCCCAGGGGCGGGATCCGAAGTCGGGATGGAAATCGCTGTAGATTTCGCCCTCCAGCATGAAGTGGTTGCCGAATGCGGCGCGCATTCCGTAGGCGGGCTCGAAATAATAGCTGCGCGCTCCGCTTTGCGCGCCGCCGTGATCGCCCGACACCATCTCGCGGTAAAAGGATATTTGTACATAGGCCGAGATCCGCCCCTCGGTCTGCGCGTAGCCCAGGCCGACGCCGGTCCTGTACAAGTAGCCCGGCTGGCGATCGAACCCGAGCCGGTCGTAGCTGCCGTACACGTAGGCGTGCGCGCCGAACTGAAAGGAGAATTTCGCGCCGCCGCCGGCGGCCGAATCGCCGAAGAAATCGGAACTGCCCCAGTCGAGGTAGCGCAACCCGACGTAGCTGTAATCGGCGATGCCCGTCGGGGCGGGACCGGCCGCAGGCGGCATGCCCGCGGCCTCCGGCTGCGCGGCGCTCGAGGACGGCACGGGAATGTCCGCCCGGCTTGCGGGAACGCAGGCGAACAACAACCCGGCGAACGCGAACGCCGCCGCGACCCCGATTCTTCGATCCATCGTCTTCCTCCGCTTCCGGTTTGGTTAAAGCAGTCTTCCGCGACCACGGCGACTCAAGCCCCGCATATGGTAACGCGAGCACGGCGTGCAAAACGTGAAAGCGCGCACCCGTCAACCCGGCTCATCGGCCACGGTCCGCGCCGGCGCCGCGTCCTCCACCAGCAAACCGAGCCTGCCCGCCGCCCACTTGGCCGTCGTCGCCTGGAGAATGATCGTGATCAGGATCGCCAGGAAAATGATCGCCGCGAGAACATCCGCGTGTGGCGCCCCCGAGGCGACGAGGATACTCGCGAGCGCCCCCGGGATCACTCCCGTCTCGCGACACCAGGAAATGAACGCGAGCTCGCGAAACCGCCAGCGCGCGCGCCGATCGGGCAGCGCGCACAGGAACACCGTCACCGGCCGGGCGATGAACATGAACACGGCCACCACCGCGAGTCCCTGCCACCAGTACTCGGCGATCAGCTCGAGCCTCACCTGCGAGCCAAGTAGGATGAAGATGAACATGCGCGAGATGAGCGAAGTCGTACCGACGAACTCCCCGAAACGTTCCTGCTCCTCGCGCTCCATGTCGAGGCCGAAGGACTGCATGTTGCCCATGACGATGCCGGCGACGAAGGCGGCCATGAAGCCGCTGCCGCCGACGCTGGCAGCGGCGATATAGCCGCCAATCACGGCGATCAGCGTCAACAACGGCAGATATTCCACGAGAACGCCGAACCGGTAGTGTGCGATGAAGAGCG
>CAZKOE010000108.1:0-8550 GCA_964554305.1 uncultured Gammaproteobacteria bacterium | reverse complement strand
GATCCCGGGTCAACCAGGCGGCCTCGAACCGGAGTGCACGCACGAAATCCCGTTGGCCGGTGTTGTCGGGAATACGGGCCAGTGCCGCGCGTGCGCGCTTGATTCTGCCGGCCTTCAGCAGTACCCAAACGCGGTAGGTCATGGCGACATAGTCGTCGGGATCGAGCGCCAGCGCGCGCCTGAATTGCTGGTCGGCCTGGTCGTAGTTTCTGAGCGCAGCCAGCGTGGTGCCGACGACGTAATAGCGGCGAGGATTGCGTGGATCCAGTTCGTGCAGGCGCCTGAAGGCGGCGAGCGCCGCTGCCCATTTGCCCTGCCGGCGATGGATGTAACCGATGGCGGCGATGACGTCGGCGTCGTTGGGAAGCGCCTGTTGCGCGAGCTTGAACTGGAGCAACGCGGCCGCGTAGTTTCTTTTGCCGTAATATTCGACGTAACCCATTGCGATATGCGCGCGGGGGAGATCGGGCGCAATCTTTAATGCCTGTTTCGCCGCCTGCTCGGCGTCTTGCATTACTTGGGGCGAGTGATCATAAAACCAATAGTTGTTGCTTTCGAGGAGGGAAAGGCGCGCGTAGGCGGCGGCAAAGTCCGGATCCCGCTCAATCGCCTCGCGATACAGCGTTGCCGCACGATTGATATCTTGGGCGGGATGTTCCGCGTTACCGTTTCCGAATACCTGAAACGAAATGTAGTTTGCCTGGAGGAACAGCAGATAGGCCTGCGGGTCGCGGGTCGGAGTCCGGCGCAGGCGAGCGGATTCCTCTGGCAGCAGTTTTGCCTTGAGTTCCATGGCGACCCGTGCGGCAACTTCGCCTTCGACTCCGAATACGTTCGTAAGTTTGCGATCGTAACTCCTGGCCCAGATGTGGGCGAGCGTTCGCGTATCGATCAATTGCACATTGATGTGAACCTCGTTGCCGGCCCGTTGTACGCTGCCCTCGAGCACCGTTGATACTCCGAGTTCGCGCGCAACCGAGTGCAAATCCCGCGGGCGGCTCCGGTATTGTTCGGTCGAGGTATGCGAGATAACCCTGATCCCGCTGATCTTCGCGAGACTGGTCAGGATTTCATCCTGGATGCCGGCGGCAAAGTAGGCGTTGTTCTTGTTAGCAGACAGGTTCTCGAACGGCAGCACGGCGATGGATGGCGCCCGAATGGATGAGGTGCGGGCATCGGGAAAGAAGATGCCCGTGCCTGCAAGGACGGCCGCGGCGATGATGGCGGCGAGCAGGCCAGCCACGATACCGGCCCCCAGCCGCCGGTTGCCGGCTGGGGGCCGGGTCCGTGAAATTGCCGGTGGCCGACCGACCTTCACCCCGACCGGGGCGATGAAGCGGTAGCCGATGCCGCGCACGGTTTCGAGGTAGATCGGCGTTTCCCGATCGTCGCCGAGCGCCTGGCGCAGCGCATGTAAACGCAAAGTGAGACCCTGTTCCTCGATCACCCGATGTGGCCACAGGGCGGCGATCAGTTCCTCGCGGGTCTTTAGATGGCCGGCTTCGGCAACCAGGATCCGTAGCAACTCCAAGGCCTTGGCCTGGAGCGGAACGGGTTCGTCGTCGCGGGTCAGGCACCGCTCGGCCGCATTCAGCCGGAACGGGCCGAATACGTACAGGTTGTTGTCTTTTAAGGATTTGTCCCCCATCTCCGGCTCCGGAAATAATGGAATTAATAAAAAATTAAGAGAGAAATAATCCTGTCATAAGGCGAAGCATACAACCTTCGTCCATATTTGTCACCACTTTCCCGGCGCACCGGGGGCTATGGCCCGAATCGGTTTGAGTTTGATTCCCGTGCGCCGGCGGTCGCCGGCTCGCACCGCCGAGGAGGCGGGGAAATGGGTGGTACCGCAAGGGCCGCCGCGGCTCTAGGGAAGATCGTGTTGATTGATGAGGAGATAGACCGATGAATGTTGGCGAGGCCGTGGCATGGGTTGCCGGACGGACGGTGGGCGCCGCGCCCCTCGTCATCGGTACCGCTACCACGGATGCTGACGGGCGCTTCGGCATGACTTTCTCGCCGACTCCGGCAACGGGGCAGGCAGTCTACGTGGTCGCCCGCGGCGGCGATCCGGGCAGCGGACCGAAAGCGGCGATCCGCTTGATGACGATAGCCGGCATTCAAGGCAGCGCCCCCGGTGCCGGTAGCCGGCACGGTGAACGTCAACGAATTGACCACGGTTGCGGCGACATCCGGTCTCGAGTACCTTCGCGGTTACAGGATCGCATCCGACGGTTCCCCCGACGAGGTTTCCGGCAGTTCGTTCGTTCCAGTTTCTCTGGCCGTCGGCCCGTAACGGGGCCGGCACAACAATCATGTGTTTTCAATTTCGAGCAGTGCCCCGTTTGAGCCTCGAGCGCTTGCATCGGGTGGGGTGCAGGCCTTCCATCCCTTTCCAATCGCGGCACGACAGGCTTCGACAGACCTGTGGAAGGCACTATTTTCCATTCACATTGACATCAGGAGTAAAGGCGATGAACGTTATGAGAACAATCCGGAACCTGGCCTGTAGCTTGTTGCTCACGGCGGGATTTGCGACGACGGCGGTGCCGGCCTGGGCGGCTGCAACTGCAAGCGCAAAGGTAAATGGCGACAGGGTGCAGGAGGGCCGTTCGGCGCAGACGCTGCCGGCGGCCTTGCAGCCGGTGTTTTATCGGGTGCTTGCGAGGCATGCGGGCGCGGCTTATGCCGTGAACAAGGCCGGCTGTGCGCATCTGCCACGGCAGAAACTCAAGGCCTGCTTCGGCGAAGCAGGCGTGCGTTTTACGAGTGCGGGCGTGTCGCTCGCGCTGCATCTGAGTGCTTACGGCCGTGGCGATACGCTTGCCGTGGTGAAGCCGGTCAGGCCGACGGCCCGGGGTAATGGCGTGAACTATGCACATGGCAATCTCAACGAATGGTGGCGGGTGCTGCCGCTCGGCTTCGAGCAGGGCTTCACGATCGCGAAGCGGCCCGGCGGCCACGGCGAACTTACGCTCGCGCTCGCCGCGAACCGGCAGGATGCCGGCGCTCCCGGAGACGGTTCTCTGGCCTGGGGCAAGCTGCGCTACGGCAAGCTGGTCGTCACCGATGCCAGGAGCAGGGTGATTCCGGCGACATTGAAGGCAAAAGGCGATCGCATTCTGATCGCGGTCGACGACGCACGTGCCGCCTATCCCCTCACCGTGGACCCGCTGGTATGGATACGGGAACAGAAGGTGACGGCAAACGATGGCGTCGGCAGCGACGAATTCGGCAGCGCGGTGGCCGTCCAGGGTACGACCGCCATGGTCGGTGGAGGATTCGACCAGGGCCTCGGCGCGGTCTACGTGTTCAGCGAATCGAACGGAATTTGGAGCGAGGTACAAGAGCTGAAGGCCGGCGATGGGCAGAAGGGGGACTACTTCGGCAAGGCGATTGCACTCGATGGCGCCACTGCTTTCGTTGGCGCTCCGCAGGCCGATGTCGGTTGCGGCGGCCTGGGCGGGCATCTATACGTGTTTACCGAATCCGGCGGCAGTTGGGCCGAAACGCAGGAATTCGACGGCTGTGTTCTGGGCGGGAGCGCGCTTGGCATTTCGATAGCCGCCGATGGCGCGACCGCCTTGGTCGGCGCCGGTGAATATGACAATGCGGACGGTTCAGCCTTCGTATTCAAACAGGCGAACGATGGAACCTGGAGCGAGACGCAGAAACTTCTTTCGCCCGGGGGCGGGGAGCAATACGATCACTTCGGACAAGCCGTCGCGCTGGATGGCTCGACGGCGGTGGTCGGAGCCCCGAGCTATGACGATAGCGCCGACAACTACGATGTAGGCAGGGCCTGGGTCTATACCGGCTCGAATGGCAACTGGACGGAAACGGCGGAATTGAAGGCGAGCGATGGCACGGTGTCCGACCAGTTCGGCTACGCGGTCGCGGTTGCGGGCAACAGCGTTCTTGTCGGCGCCTTCAACCACAGTCATGATGAGAATGCGCAGGGGGCGGTTTACGCATTCACCGGTTCCGGCGAAGCCTGGACGCAGACCCAGGAATTGTTTGCCAACCCGCTCGATGGAGGCATGTCCTTCGGCTCCTCGATCACGATGCACGGCCCCGTCGCCCTCATCGGCGCGCCGAACGATTCCGGCGCGGTGGTTTATCAGGGTACGGCGTATGTATTCACCGAATCGAACGGTACCTGGGTGCAGACGGCCCGCCTTCTGGGCGACGCTGATCAGCAGTCTCTGTTCGGCGACGCGGTGGCATTCGATGGCGTCACCGCCCTCATTGGCGCGAATGAGGATACGGTCAACGGCACCTTTGATACCGGTTCCGCCTACTTCTTCGGCTATACCGATCTTGACTTGGCGGTGAGTGCGCCGCAGACGGTGGGGCAAGGACAGGACTACGTGAGCCAGACGATAGCGACCAACGATGCGAGCGCGAGCTCGCCGGCGATCACGGCGAGAATGACGGTGCCGGCGGCGGCGAGCTTCGTCTCGGCAACGGCGACGCAGGGAAGCTGCGGCGAGGAAAAGAAGGGAAAGAAGCACATGGTGACTTGCGACTTCGGCGCGATCGGTGGCAATGCCGGCACGGTTACGGCGAATATCACCTGGAAGACAACCGGCTCGAAGGGCACGACGATCCTGAACACGGCGAGCGTGGCACGGGCGACGCCGGCGCTCACGGCGAGCGCGCCGACCGTGATCGGTAACGCCAATCAGCCGCCGGTCGCGAAGGATGGAGCGCTTACGGTCGAGGAGAACACGGCGGCTAATGGCACGCTCGAGGCGAGCGATCCCGACGGCGACGTGCTCACCTTCAGCATTGTTGCCCAGCCCGGGCACGGGAGCGTAAAGCTCGACGACGCAAGCAAGGGGGCCTACACCTACACGCCGAATGAGGGCTATACGGGTGGCGACCGCTTCACCTTCAAGGCCAACGATGGGCAGGCCGACTCCAATGTCGCCACCGTCAGCATCGCCGTGAACCCGGCGCAGAACAATCCGCCGGTGGCGCAGGATGCCTCGCTCACGACTTCGAAGAACACGGCGGTGAAGGGAACGCTCGATGCGAGCGACCCGAACGGCGACGTGCTCACCTTCAGCGTCGTCGCCCGGCCCGGACACGGGACGGTGACGCTCGATGCGAACTCGGGCGCGTTCACCTATACGCCGAAGCAGGGTTACACCGGCGCCGACGCCTTCACCTTCAAGGCGAACGATGGGCAGGCAGATTCCAATACGGCGAAGGTGAGCATCACGGTCAAGGGTGGTGGCAGCAGTTCAGGCGGTGGCGGCAACGCACCGTTCGGCCTGGGGCTGATCGCGTTGATCGGCGTGCTGGCCGCTGCGTTGAAGCGCAGGAGCTTGCGCTGAGTTTTCCGCGGCGTACCCGGACGGAGGTCGGTCCCGGCCTTCGTCCGGGTACGCCCGGCCGAGGATCAAACCCGATCGTTTCGGAGAACAATTATCCGATGGAAAACGTCATGGAATTACCGGGCCGGCTTTTGACGGCGGCAGCCGTTGCGCCGGCGATGCACTGAAGGATCGGCAACGCGTAAAGAACAAAGGAGCAGCGATCATGGTGTGGTGGTATGAATTCGTTCTGGTGGCGCATCTTACCGGGGTGTTTCTGCTGGTCGCGGCGATGGCTCTCCAGGCAACGGTGTCGGTGTTGATGCGGCGTGCAACGCGTGTCGGGGATGTGCGGGCAGCACTGAACTTGTCGCGCCGGTTGCCGCGGCTGTTTGGCCCCGCCACTGTCCTGATCGTGGCGAGCGGCATTTATCTCACGCTGGTGCTTGTGCGTGCTCACGCGCTGTGGTTGTGGGCGATGGTTTCGTTCGCCGCGTTGGTTGCCCTTGCCGCCTGGGGTGCCATTGAAGGACGCCGGCGCAATCGGCGATATGCGCAGCTGCTTGGGGAAGGCGGCGGCAAGATTTCGCCTGCTCTGCGTGCGGCGCTGGATAGCGCGTCCCCGGTCGTGCACGCGGCGTTTGGTGCCTGGATCGTCGCTGCGATACTGGTGTTGATGGTTTATCAGCCCGGACTGTGGTTCTCGCTCGCCGTCGTGGCCGTGGCGCTGCTTGCCGCGTTCGTGACCCGCAGGTGGTTATGCCGCCATTTGAAAAGGAAAATGGGGAAAGATCGGCTGGCGAACAAACTCAGCGCGGGATAAGTGCTGCTGCGGCATGGCGATCGTCAGCCAGGAGGATGTTCCAGGTCCGGCAGGCCGCGCGCGTGTCCATGACTTCGATGCCGACATGGGCGCGCGCCAGAGGCGCCAGTATCTCGTGCGGCGGAAATACCTGCGTTTCGCCCGTGCCGATGAGGACGATCTCCGGGCGCGGATCGAGTTCGAGCAACGCTTCCAGGTGGGCCGCCTCGATTGCACCTGCCGATTGCGGCGGCCAGTCGTCAATGACCCGCTCCGCCGTCAGCACGATGCTGTGCGTGTAGCACGTGCCGCGTACGCCGATCTCTCCCGGCACGTAGCGGCGCACCGCCGGGCGGCCACTTTCGAGAAGCGGATCGCGTACGATTTCCATGTGGGATCGTCGAACGAGGGCATTTCATGGTAACACCGGCGCTGGTCTGGCCCGGCTTTGACGCGGCGTCTTCAAAGCGCGCCAAGGCGGCGAGCAGACGGCTCGCGCGCGCCGCGCGGTGCGAGATTCCGGGGCGGGATGGACTTGCGCTCGCCGCCGCGGCGCTCGGCATCGAACCGCCGCCGGCGGGCGCGCTGGCGCGGCTTGCGGATGGTCTCGATGCCGGCGACCGCAGCTGGTTTTGCGCCGAGCCGGTGACGCTCATTCCCGATCGCGACACGCTGGTGCTGATGCCGTTGACGGCGGCGCCGCTCACGCGCGAAGAGGCCGATGCGTTGATCGCCGGCGCAACGGCGCATTTCGGAGCCGCACTGGTACTGGAACGCGGCGCGAGCGGCCGTTGGTACGCGGCGGTCGAAGGCGTCTCCCGCGCGACCGGTGCCCCCCCGGCGGAAGTCGCGGGGCAGGCGCTTGATGTCGTATCGCTCGCGGCCGGGCCGGATGCCGCCCGCCTGCGCGCCTTTTTGACCGAATTGCAGATGCTCTGGTACGAGCATCCGGTCAATCTGGCCCGGCGCGAAGCAGGCAGGCCCGAGGCGAATGCGCTGTGGCTGTGGGGCGGCGGGCGACTTCCCGCCGAATCGCCGGCCGTCGGGCCGGTGGAATTGCGGGCGGACGGTCCGGGGTTGAAGGGGCTTGCGGCATGGCTCGGTCTCGAGTGCAGTCCTCCGGCGGAACCGGGAGCGGAGCATGCTGATGCCATAGTCGTTATCGACCCCGAGAGCGCCGCACTCGGCGAGGCCTGGTTGCAGGCTTTCGCCGTCGCGCGCGGCGAATTCCGCATCTACGCCGATCGCACCGAATGGCGCATCCCGGCGCGCCGGGGATTGTTCCATTTACGGGGTTGATACAATTGCCCGCCTCTTGTGATCGAAACCGCCGTGACCGAAGTCGCTCCCGTCCGCGAAAAAATTGCCGATCTCAAGGGCCGCGTCGAGGCCCTGAGGGGGTACCTTTGACTACGCCGGCGCCGTGGATCGCCTCGCCGAGGTCGAGCGTATGCTCGAAGCGCCCGACGTGTGGTCGGAGCCGGAGCGTGCGCAGGGGCTCGGGCGCGAGCAGGCACGTCTCTCCGAGCTGATCGCGACGCTCGATACGACGGCGGGCGAACTCGCCGACGCCGGTGAGCTGCTGGAGCTTGCCGCCGAAGAAGACGACGCCGGGGCGGTGGCGGGCGTCGAGGCCGATGCAGCGCGGCTCGAAGCCTCGGTCGCGGCGCTCGAATTCCGGCGCATGTTTCACGGCGAGATGGACGTGGCCAACGCCTTTCTCGACGTCCAGTCCGGCTCCGGCGGCACCGAAGCGCAGGACTGGGCGGAGATGCTCCTGCGCATGTATCTGCGCTGGGGGGAGCGGCGCGGTTTTGCCACCGAGTTGATTGAGGTCTCGCCCGGCGAGGTTGCGGGGATCAAGAGCGCGACGATCCGCTTCGAGGGCGATTACGCCTACGGCTGGCTGCGCACGGAAACGGGCGTGCACCGCCTCGTGCGCAAGTCGCCGTTCGACTCGGGCCATCGCCGTCACACGTCCTTTGCCGCCGTTTTCGCGGCGCCCGAGGTGGACGACGATATCGAGATCGAAATCAATCCGGCCGACCTGCGTGTGGACGTGTATCGCGCGAGCGGCGCCGGTGGCCAGCACGTGAACCGGACCGAATCGGCCGTGCGCATCACCCACGAGCCGACCGGCATCGTCGTGCAGTGCCAGAACGAGCGCTCGCAGCACAAGAACCGCGCGACGGCGATGAAACAGTTGAAGGCAAAGCTCTACGAACTGGAGTTGTCCAAACGCGCGAGCGCGCAGCAGGAGGCGGAGGCGGGCAAGTCCGACATCGGCTGGGGCAGCCAGATTCGCAACTACGTGCTCGACCAGTCGCGGATCAAGGATTTGCGCACCGGCGTGGAAGTCGGCAACACGCAGTCGGTGCTCGACGGCGACCTCGACCAATTCATGGAAGCCGCCCTCAAGGCCGA
>CAZKOE010000107.1:0-8594 GCA_964554305.1 uncultured Gammaproteobacteria bacterium | reverse complement strand
TGACGCCGACCAGATAATCGAGCGCGCGGCGCGCCTGCTGCGCGTCCACGAGGTCGCCGGAAAGCTCGTGCGGGTCGGCGATGGCGGCCTTGATCGCGCGCGGCGTGATCTCGGAGAAGACCACGCGGTGCACGGCCTTGTTTTCGGTCGCGCCGCGCTGTTTGAGAATCTCGTAAATGTGCCAGGAGATCGCCTCGCCCTCGCGATCGCGGTCGGTCGCGAGATAGATCGCATCGGCGGCCTTCGCGGCGCTGGCGATGGCGTCCACGTGCTTCTTGTTGCGCTCGATCAGCTCGTAGTGCATCGCGAAGCCGTGGTCGGGATCCACGGCGCCTTCCTTCGGGCGCAGGTCGCGTACATGCCCGTAGGAGGCGAGTACCTGGAAGTCCTTGCCGAGGTACTTGTTGATGGTGCGGGCCTTGGCCGGCGATTCGACGATCAGGAGGTTTTTTGCCATGAGAGATTCAATGCTCCACGGGATCGAGGTGGGGGTAGCAGATGTCCTCCATCTGCGCGAAGGCGCTTTCGCGATCGGGCAGGTAAAAAAGTGTCAACAGCACGACCCATTTCATGGCTTCGGCGTCAACCTCGGCCTCGTCCAGTGCGAGTGCGCGACCGATCGCGAGTTCCCGTTCGGCCGGTTCGATGACTCCCGTTCGTTCGAGCCGCAGCAGAAAGCCGCGGGCTTCGGCGCTAAGGCGGCTACGCTCGAAGGCGTTGTAGGCGCGCTGCGCATTGCCGCGCGGGGAAGCGGGTGGCGGGGGTGAGGCCGCGAGCGACTCCAGCCAATCGAGCGCCTGCGCGGCCTTCGGTGCGGGCACGCCGCCCGCGCGCAGCGCGTTCTCCAGCGCGGCCCGTGGCGGCGGCTCTCCCGGGTCGTCCAGGTAATGTTCGTACAGGTACAACACCATGTTCAATACGCTCGGTTCCATGTCACCTCATCGTTTCCTGCAACGTACGTAGCGCGATCCGGGCAGTGCCTCGACCTCGCCCTTGAGTTCGAGGATCAGGAGCATGGAGGATAGCGCTTGCGAAGTCAAGCCGGTCCGCTCGCCGAGCGTATCGGCCGTCACCGGATGAAAGCCGAGCGCGTCGAGCAGAATCCGGTAATCGGGATCGGACTCCTGCGCACCGCTTTCGCCCGTTTCTGCGGCAACCGGCGGCGTTGCGCGAAGCGATCCCAGTGCCTCAAGGATATCAGAGGGGCGCTCGACGAGGCCGGCGCCGTCGCGGATCAGGGCGTGGCAACCGCGCGCGAGCGGCGAGCGGATCGAGCCGGGTACGGCGAAGACTTCGCGCCCCTGCTCCGCGGCCAGCCGCGCCGTGATGAGCGAACCCGAGCCGAGCGCCGCCTCGATGACGACGGTGGCCCGGGCGAGCCCGCTGATGATCCGATTGCGGCGCGGGAAGTGTTCCGGGAGCGGCGGCGTTCCGGGCGGAAATTCGCTGACGAGCGTGCCGCCGGCCGCGATCCTTTCGGCGAGTGCCGCGTTGCGCCGAGGGTAGACGCGGTCGGGACCGGTGCCGAGGATGGCCAGGGTTTTCCCGCCGGCATCGAGGGCGCCGGCGTGGGCCGCCGCGTCTATCCCCAGCGCGAGCCCGCTTGTGATCGCGAAGCCCGCACCGGCGAGAAAGGCCGCAAATTCGCCGGCGATCTCGCGGCCCGTGAGGCTCGGATTGCGCGCGCCGACCAGCGCGATTTGCGCTGCTCCGAGCAAGGCGGGATCGCCCATGACAAAAAGCGCGATCGGCGGATCGGCAATGCCGGCGAGGAGCGCGGGATAGCCGGCGCTGCCCCAGGCGATTACGTGATGATCGCCGGCTTCGGCCCAGGCGAGATCCTCCGCGAGCAGAGCCCGATCGGGCCGGGCCAGAAAGCGCCGCGCCCCGGAGGGAACGCCGGCCGCGGCGAGAGCGTTGTGCGGTGCTTCGAGGACGGCTTCGGGGCTGCCGTATTCGTCGAGCAGACGCCGGGCGCGGCGCGGGCCCAGGCCGGGCGCCCGCAGCAGCACCAAGAGCGCGCGCAGTCGCCGTGTCGCTTCGATGTTTCCCTCCCCGAACATAAAGTTACATGATAGAGGGTCAGGGATTGGTGACGGTGTCGCCGATCTGGATCGGCCTCAGTGCCCGCATCACCAGCGCGTAGGAGACCTCCGGGAAGGCCCGGAAGACAATGAGTT
This sequence comes from uncultured Gammaproteobacteria bacterium, assembly GCA_964554305.1. Classification (GTDB taxonomy): domain Bacteria; phylum Pseudomonadota; class Gammaproteobacteria; order JAKDMP01; family JAKDMP01; genus JAKDMP01. The sequence continues at coordinate 6,414 of CAZKOE010000107.1, read as the reverse complement.
CGCCGCTGCGCCGATTCGGTAGCTTCACCGAAGAGGACAGGTCGCCGTGCGCGTAGGGATCGCGGACCGTCTGGCCATGAGTGAAGATGGCGAGTACGTCGCCGGTTTCGAGCCCGGCCTTCGCGCCCCGGTCGAGCACGACCACCTGGTATTGTCCGACCTGGGCAAGACCGTCTATCACGTCGATGATCTGGGCGTGAATGGGGGTTTTCGGCGTGAGGATCGGGAATTGGGCGGGCACGATTCCCGATTCCAGCGCCACGAGGCGATTGCCGCCGCGGATCTCGCGCGTGCTCTTGACGAGCCGCAGCGTAGCGGGATCGCCGGCGGCCGTGACGCGGGCGCGGCCGAGGTACAGCACCTCGTAGCCCAGCAGCCGGCCCGTTTGCGGATCGACCAGCTTCTTGTTCTTCTGCACGACGGCGTACTCGGTGCCCGGAGCGTCCTTGCCCCGGGCGAAGCCGCGCGCGTACACCTTGTTGGGGGCGGCGGCGAGAAGCTGGCCATCGGCGGGCCGCAGGACATAGGGGGCGGCCCGGTAACTCGCGAGATCCATGACCCGCGGTTTGGACAGGAGCGCCGAGATGGCATCGTAGGGAATGGTCGGGATGGCCTGGCCGAGCGGAATCCGCTCGACGCAGGGATGGAGCGTGACCGTGGCGTGCGCCGTCGTTTCCACCGTTTTCCCGCAGCGCGTGACGGTCAGCACGGGCCGGCCCTTCACGTGGGTGAGCGTGATGACGTCGCCCGGAAAGATCAGATGCGGGTTTTGGATCTGGGGATTCTCATACCAGATTTCGGGCCACATCCAGGGCGCGGTAAGAAAGCGCGAGGCGATACCCCACAACGTGTCGCCGCGTTTGACCACGTAGCGCAGCGGGGCACTGGTGCGTACGGGAGGAGGCGGTTTTGCCGCGGTTGCAGGCATCGCCCGCGCCTGCGTTGTTGGCGGCACCGGCGCGGCGGGCTGCGCCGGCGGCGGCTTGCTCGCGCAGGCCGCGAGGGCAAACGTCACCGCCAGGGCAGAGGGCAGGCAAAGACGAATGGACGGCATTTTTGGCTCCTTTCCCGTACCCATGGCTTCGGGGCATAAACGGGAGTTTCGCTATAATTGGACGTCACTTTAGCAGCAATTCGCGCGATAAACCAGACTTTATGGCCTTGCTTCCGATTTTGCACTTCCCCGACCCGCGGTTGCGTCGGCGGGCCGAGCCGGTCGAGACGGTGGACGACGCACTGCGCCGCACGCTGAACGACATGTTCGAAACCATGTACGCGGCGCCCGGGATCGGGCTCGCGGCGACCCAGGTCGGGATCGCAAGGCGCTTTGCCGTGATCGACGTTTCGGAGGAGAAAAACGAGCGCCGGGTGCTGATCAATCCGGAGATTCTCGAACGGAGCGGCAATTGCGAGAGCGAAGAAGGCTGCCTTTCCGTGCCGGACTACTACGACACCGTCAAGCGTGCCGAGCGGCTCAGGCTGCGCGCCCTCGATGACAACGGCGAGCCCTATGAACTCGAGGCCGAGGGCATTCTCGCCATCTGCATCCAGCACGAAGTGGATCACCTGAACGGGCGCCTGTTCATCGACTACCTCTCCGACCTCAAGCGCCGCCGCGTGCGCCGCAAGATCGAAAAGGCCCGCCGCGAAACCCGCGCCGAAGTGCCCTAGCAGACGCCATCGGAGGTGTAGAGGTTCGGCGCGATCCCGATACGCCGGATCCCGCGTGGAGAATCGCAAAAAACTTGCCTTTGTCGCGTTTCGTGCGAGAGGGTTTGCGTGTGTCTTCTTGCTTGGGATGGCTCATGGCAGGTTGAGACTCCAGGCTCGATCCGGTGGAAGATGGGCCGGTTGCCTGGCTTGACATTGACGGGTCGGCGTAGTATAAAGGCGAATAACGATTAGCCGCGAGTGCGTCGCGGCCGGCCACAAGACCGACCCCCGGGGCGCTCATTGGGAGGGCAGGGGGATGAAGCGCACGAGAATCTTTCGAAGCCATTATTCGCATTGCAATTCTGCTTTATGGGGTCGGATCGGCTCCGTGGCCCGGGTGATGGGCTGCTTGCTGATGATCGCGAGCCCGCCGGCCCTGGCGGCGTCCGCCGTGGGTACGATTGCGGGCAGTTTTGGAGCGACGCCGGCGGGTCAGGCGGCCTACACGATACCGCTCACGGCGCCGGGCGGCGCGGGCGGACTGGCGCCGCGGCTTTCCATTATCTACGCCAGCGGTTCCGGGCCGGGGCTGCTCGGCTGGGAGGCGACGATCGGCGGGCTGTCCGTCATCCGGCGTTGTGCGCCGACGGAGGCCTACGACGGGACGAGCGGACCGTTGACGTTGACCGAGGCCGACCGCTTCTGTCTCGACGGCCAGGAGCTGACCACGGGGTTTGAATACGGCTCGAACGGCGCGAATTATCTGACCACGCCCACGGCGCATTTATTGGCAACCTCTCACACCACCAGCATGGCGTCCGGCCCCGATTGGTTCACGGTCAAGCATCCGGACGGGAGCGTCTGGGAGTACGGGCATACATTCAACTCGCGGGTGGATGCGGTCAATACGAGCGGCGCGACGGTGCACCGGCTGTGGGCGCTGGACAAAATCACCGACGCAGCGGGCAACACTATTACTTTTCACTACATGCAGCCGGGCGGCAGCGGCGCCTATTACCTCAGCGAGGTGGACTGGGGCGGCAACGCGAACGCGGGTACGGGCGCCGATCACAGTTTCGTTTTCACCTACGCGACCGTGGGCGCCGCGGCTACCGTTTACCGTTATCTCGCCGGCAACGAAATCATCCGGAATCGGCGGCTGTCCAAAATCCGGCTCGACTATAACGGTGCGACGGTGCTCAGTTGGGCGCCGAGTTACCTGGCGGCCGGCGCGGGTTCGGGCCGCTCGCGGCTGGCGGGCATCAGCGAATGCGATGCGAGCGGCGATTGCCTGCCCGCGACGAGTTTCCGGTGGCAGCAGGGCACGCCGGGTTACCAAGCGGCCGAGAACACCGGGCAGGTGGCGGGCGCGGGCGGCTTTGTCGCCGACATCAACGGCGACGGGCGCGAGGACCTCCTCTATCCGCGTGCGGGCCAATGGCGGGTACGCTTCGGGCTTGCCGCGGGCGGCTTTGGCGGCGAGCAGGCCACGGGGGTTGTCACCTCCGATCGCTGGGTGCAGCCGATACATTATCGGCCCGGCGCGGCCGACCAGATTCTTTATGTGAATGGCGGCAACCAATGGGCGGTTGTCAGATGGACCGGCAGCGGTTTCAGCGCCGTGAGCACCGGCATCGCGGCCACCGGTCAAGGCGTGGCGGCCGATGTCAACGGCGATGGCTACGACGATCTGATCACCTACAGTACGGATGCCGTTTACGTGCGCCTGAATCAGGCTCGCACCCAGTCGCCCGGCTTCGGCAGCCCCGAAATCGGTTACAGCTTTTATGGCACCGTGGTAGGTTTTCGCGGTGTGGGTACCGCAGGCGCCCGCGGGCCGGATCATCGCCTGCATTTTCAAGCCGGCAGCGAGGGCGTTATCGTGCGTGTCGAGCATCATCAGCGCGCGCCTTGTCCGAATCCGCCGTGTATGCCCATCCAGATAATAAACAGTTGGCGTGACAGGGTGCTCGTGTGGAAGAATGGCGCACTCGTTCCCTACAGCATGTATTTCGCCACCAATGAAAATAGTGCGACCGGCGGCGACGTCGTACCCCTCGACGTGAATGGCGATGGCCTGACGGACCTCGTTATTTCCGGGACGGCGACGCTGTTGCTCAACACGGGGGCGGCTTTCAAGGAAGTGCCCTACGGTTCGAGCACCAATGGACTGGATCTCGGCAAGAGCGTTGCCGTGGATTACAGCGGTGATGGTCGCGACGATCTCCTGGTGCCGGGCACGAACGGTCACTGGATGCGGCTCGCCTCCACCGGCACGGGGTTTGCCGCACCGGTGGACATCGGCATCGCCTCCGGCGCCTTCGGCGCCCATCCCGTTGTCGCCGACACCGAGGGGCGCATGCTCACCGACCTCGTCGGTGTGAACGGGGCCGGCAAGATCGAGTTGGCATTGCGCCACGACCCCTATCCCGATCTTTTGACAAAGATCGGCGATGGTCTCGGCAATGACGCCAGCCTGAGCTGGACGCCGCTTTCCGATTCGAACCTCGTTCACGCGACGCTCGCGCAGGGCAAAATCTTCGAGCTTGCCCGCCGCGGTCATTACCTGCTCGCGGCCGTCGCCCGAAACAATGGCATTGGCGGGAGCTATGTCCAAAGCTACGCCTACGATACCCCGCTCACCCGCGCCGGCGTAGGCTTCTCCGGCATTCGCCGGATCACGCTGACCGACGGGCGCGACGGGCGGACGCTGACGCGCGACTTTGCCTTCGCGCAGTTCGAAAATGGACTTCTCATCACCGCCACGCTGGCTCAGGCCAATGGTCATCCGATCCGCACCGACAAGTATGGGTACTTGGACCTTGAAGAGGGGAAGCCGCTGGAATACGACAACCCCAAGACGACTTATTACGACAAGGCTGGCCACGAGCTTTATACCGTCACCCGAACCTATGGCTACGATCTGTGGGGGATACCCAGCGTGATCCAGGTGAACACCACCGACGCGGCAAGCGGCGACACCTGGGTTCACGAGACGGCATTCTTTGCCGTCGAAGACCAGAACGCCTGGTGCTTCGGGCTGCATTCCACGGCCACGGTGACCGACACCCTGCCCGATGGAACAAGCAAGACCAGAAAGACCACTTTCATGCCCGATTACGATCACTGCCGCGAGGCCGGCTGGACGACAAACAGCAATCTCGCTGCTGCGCTGCAAACCACGACGACGCTCGCCTACGGCGGCTTCGGCAATGTGAAGCAGGTTGAGGTCGTCGGGCACAAGCCCAACGGCGACGCCATGCCAGCCCGCACGACAAGTTACGGCTACGATGCCCGCGGCGAATTTCGCACCCGCATGACCGACCCCTTGGGTGAAGTGACACACTACGGCTGGGACGAAGCGCTCGGCGTCGAGACCTCCGAAACCGCGCCCAACGGCACCGTCACGACCTCGACCCTCGACGGCTTCGGGCGGACGATAAAGACGACGCTGCCCTCGGGGGCGTACATGACGGCTACCCGCAAGGCATGTAGCGGGAGTTGCGGGCGCTGGGCCTACAAGACGGTGCGGCGGCGCTACACCGCGGAGGGGAGTCTCGCCGGTGAGTCCGAGCAGTTCATTGATCGCTTCGGGCGGGTCTACGCCGCCTTGCGGAAAATCGGCTCGGAGGCTCATCCCTGGGCGGAAAAGGTCTTCGACTACAACGCCCTGGGCGAACTCTATCGCGAGAGCGCCCCGTACTGGACCGGTAGCGGCGATACCGAGTACTGGACACATTACAGCCACGATGCGCTTGGCCGGGTAACCAAGGTCGTGGCTCCTGCGGCCGGCGGCGGCACGGCCACCACCACCTACAGTTACACCGGCCTTACCACGACGATCACCGATCCCGAGGGACACACTACGGGAGTGACGAAGAATCCGCTCGGGCAAGTGGTGAAGGTCGTGGACGCGGCAAGCCACGAAACCGATTACAGCTACGGCCATTTTGGCGAACTGATCCAGGTCGGCGGCCCCGGCAATACCGTCCGCACGATCGCCTACGACGGCGCGGGTCACCGCACGAGCCTGACGGCGCCCGATCTGGGCGGCACGCTCAAGTTCCAGACCGATTCGTTGGGTGAGATCACCAAGAAGACCGATGCGGCCGGCCGCGTGACCACCTACGCCTACGATAAGCTGGGTCGTATGAGGTGCGAGAGTTTTTCGGGCGGTGCCTGCGTGAAAGCGAACGCGAACGCCACGTGGAGCTATGCTGTCGCCGGCAACGGCGCGGGTCGATTGATTGGTGAGACCAAGGCCAACGGCTACAGCCGCACGATCGGCTACGACGGGTTGGGTGAGCCCGTCGCCGACACGCAAACCTACGCCGGTGTACCGCTCACGATGTACTACCGCTGGGACGGCTTGGGGCGGATCACCTCGATCACCTATCCGGGCGGTGCGCCGCCGACCGATCAGGCGCCGGTGGTACAGGCGAGCGCGAGCCCGGGCAAGCTCAGCGTGCCGGGCACGATCGTGCTCGATGGCGCCGGGTCCTACGACCTCGACGGGCCGGATCCGCTCACCTATCAATGGACACAGACGGGCGGGCCGGGCGTCACCATCGTGAACGCCACCCACGCGATGGCGCGCGTGACGCCGAAGCAAGACGGCATCTACAGCTTCAAGCTCACCGTCGGCGATGGCGCGAAGAGCGCGAGCGCGACGGTGGCGGTTACGGTGGCCGTTTTGCCGGGGGCACTGGGCGAGCCGACGCTGGCGCCGAACCCGAGCGCGACGGGGACCTATACCGTCTC
>CAZKOE010000106.1:0-8625 GCA_964554305.1 uncultured Gammaproteobacteria bacterium | reverse complement strand
GAAATCCGCACGTCCGGATCTGTGGGAGCCTTGGGTCGGTAACGGCCCAAGGCCATCCGGCGAGTAAAATTAACTGATTGAGGTTGTCGGGCTGTGCGCAGGGCCCGCTGTTATTGGGGAGGGGAAGATGGCGAGATTGCCGCGGTTGGTGGCGCCGGGCCAAGCGCATCACATCATTCAGCGAGGCAACAACCGTCAGGCGATCTTTGCCGACGAGCGCGATTACGGAGTTTTTCTGGAGCGGTTGGCGGAAGCATCCGCTCGCTTTGGGCTTGCGATTCATGCCTACGTGCTGATGACCAACCACGTTCACATTTTGGCGACGCCGCAGGCGGCGGCGAGCATGGGGCGGGTGATGCAGTCGGTGGGCCGACGTTACGTGCGCTACTTCAACCATGTCTACGGGCGCACGGGGACGCTGTGGGAGGGACGCTATCGGGCGACGCCGATTGCGGCTGAGGATTATCTGCTGGCCTGCAGCCGCTACATCGAGCTCAACCCGGTGCGTGCGGGGATGGTGGTCTCGCCGGCGCACTACCGCTGGTCGCGCTATCGCTGCAACGCCCAGGGCGAGGTTGCGTATTTCACGCCATGGCGGCCACTGCTTTGGCGGAGTGAACCAAGCGAATGGAAGCCACCTTTTACCGGACGCGAGGGTTATCTGGCGGGTGGCGAAACTTCATGCCTTCGTGTGGAGGGTTTTCAGGGCAGGGCGTAGCCGCGGGCGCGCAGGAGGCGCGCGGTGGCAATGAGCGGCAGGCCGATCAGCGCCGTTGGATCGGCGGTTTCGATTCGTTCGCAAAGCGCCGCGCCCAGGCCCTCGAGCTTGAGTCCACCGGCGCAGTCGAGCGGGCTTGCAGCCGCCACGTAACGGTGGATTTCTTCGGCGGTGTAACCGCGCAGGTGGATCCGGCTTTCGTCGAGAAAGGTTTCTGATTTTGCGGCGCCGGGTGCGAGCAGTGCAATGGCCGTGAAATAACGAATCGTCTGTCCGGCCATTTGCGCAAGCTGCCGTTCAGCCTCGGTGGCATCGCGGGGCTTTCCGAGCGGCTGCCCGGCGAAGTCCGCCAGCTGGTCGCCGGCGAGGATGAGGGCATCCCGGTAGCGATCGGCCACGGCCCGGGCCTTGGCGCGGGCGAGCCGTTGGACCGCGTTCGCCGCCGTCTCCCCGGGCGCCCGCGTTTCGTTCACGCCGGGCGATTCGCAGTCGAAGACAACGCCGAGGCGGGAGAGCAGTTCGCGCCGGTAGCGCGAAGTCGAGGCGAGGATCAGTCGGGGCACGGCTTTTGTCCTTGAGTGGCGTTGGCATACGATAGCAGCCATCATGGAAGTGCCGCCGCAATCATCGCCGGATTGGGAAGCGCTGGCCGACGCCGAGGTCCGGCTGGTCGGAAGTCTCGACGCGGCCGGTTTTGATCGTCGTTTGGCGGAGGCTCTGGCGACGGAACGGGCGGAAGGCCGGGTGGACTACGCCCTCGATTTCCGGCGCCTGTCCAGTGGCGCGGCCGGATTGAGCGGCAGCCTGCATGCCGAATTGGCCGCGCGCTGCCAGCGTTGCCTCGAACCCTTCGAACTCGTCCTGGATCTTGCGCCGCGTCTCGCCTTTTCGCCGGTGGCGAACGGCGTGGGCTGGGAGCCGATCGAGGATGGCTTTCCAGAGAGCCTCGCCGCCCTGATCGAAGGGGAGTTGCTGCTCGGCCTGCCTTTCGCGCCCCGCCACCCGCCCGCCGAGTGCCCTGCCGCCGTGCAGTCGCCGACACCGGAAGCCGGGGTGAAACGGCCGTTTGCGGGGCTTGCCGAGGTGCTGAAGCAGCATCGAGGTCGCAGTGGCTGAGTCGGGCCGTGACGGCCTTGGCCCCGGGGGGCGATGACGCGTTACAATAACCGCCCTTCCACGCGGATTCGGACAGACCGATGGCCGTACAACAGAATCGTAAAACTCCTTCGAAACGCGACCAGCGCCGCTCGCACGATGCGCTCAAGGGGCCCACACTGTCCCGCGACCCGGCCACCGGGGAACTGCATCGCCGCCATCATCTGGGTCCGGACGGCTACTACAAGGGCCGCAAGTTGGTGAATGTCGCTAGTCCCGAGGACTGAGCGCCGGGGCGGCGGGGTTCGGCCTCAAACGTGCGCGATGGTTTGATTCTTCTTCACTCACCGTGACAATCTGAGAGATGCCGGCTACCGACCAGACGGCCAATCGGCCTATCCGGCTTGCCATTGATGCCATGAGCGGTGACCGCGGCCCTTCGGTCGTGGTGCCGGCGGCCCTGGATGCGCTGCGCGACAACGCCCATCTGAATATCCTGCTCGTGGGCGACGAGGCCGTTCTCGGCGCGGCGCTTGCCGCGGCCGGAGGCGCGCAGGGCGAGCGCATCGCCATACGTCACGCGAGCGAGGTCGTAGCGATGGACGAGGCGCCGACCCAGGCCTTGCGGGGCAAGCGCGATTCCTCGATGCGGGTTGCGATCAATCTGGTGGAGTCCGGCGAGGCGGCCGCTTGCGTTTCCGCCGGCAATACGGGTGCGCTGATGGCAACGGCGCATTATGTGTTGAAGATGCTGCCCGGCATCGATCGGCCGGCCATCTGCTCGGCGCTTCCCGCCGTCGACGGTCATGTGTACATGCTCGATCTGGGTGCCAACGCGGACTGCACGGCCGAACATCTCCTCGAATTCGCCGTCATGGGTTCGGCGCTCGTCTCGGCCGTGGACGGCATTGCCGAACCGCGCATCGGGTTGCTCAACATCGGCGAGGAGGAGATCAAGGGCAACGGGCGCGTGAAGGACGCGGCGCGTCTGATCGCGGCCTCCGGACTCAATTACACCGGCTACATCGAAGGCGATGCCCTCGCGCTCGGCAAGGTGGACGTGGTCGTGAGTGACGGTTTTGCGGGCAACGTCGCGATCAAGTCCATCGAGGGCACGGCGCACTTCATCAAGCAGATGCTGCACGAGGCATTTTCCCGCAGTCTCGTCGGTCGCCTGCAAGGGCTGGCCGCCCTGCCCACCCTGAAGCGCCTGGGCCGGGAACTCAATCCGCAGGGCTACAATGGCGCGAGTTTTCTCGGCCTGCGCGGGATAGTGGTCAAGAGCCATGGCGGTGCGGACCGCTTCGGTTTCAAGACCGCGATACAAGCGGCACTTGTCGAGGTGGATCAGAATGTTCCCGAGCGCATCAGCCATATGTTGATCGAAACGCACGCCCCGGAGCTGGAGGCATGAGCGATGAACGGCTGTACGCCCGGATCATCGGGACCGGAAGCGCGCTGCCGGAACGCATCCTGACCAACGCCGATCTGGAAGGGATGGTCGCGACCAGCGACGAGTGGATCCGCACGCGTACCGGCATCGAGCGCCGCCATATCGTTTCCGAAGGCGAAACGACCGCCGATCTCGCGGAACGTGCCGCGCGCCGCGCGCTCGAGGCGTCCGGCACCCGCGCGGAAGACCTCGATCTCATCATCGTCGGCACTACTACGCCCGATTACATCTTTCCCAACCTCGGGACCCTCGTGCAGGAACGGCTCGGCGCCTACGGCTGCGCGGCCGTGAGTTGCGAAGCCGCCTGCGCGGGCTTTATCTATGCTTTTGGCATCGGGGAGAAATTCATCCGTGTCGGCGATGCCGAGCGCGTGCTCGTGATCGGCGCGGAGACGCTCTCGCGCTTCACGGACTGGAGCGATCGTTCGACCTGCATCCTGTTCGGCGACGGTGCCGGCGCCGTCGTGCTCGCGCCCGCCAGCCGGCCCGGCATCATCCGTACCGAGCTTTACGCCGACGGCCGTTACCGTGAACTGCTGCATTTTCCCTCGGGGGTCTCCACCGGTTTCGACCGGCTCAAGGCCGGCAAGGACTTCGTCCAGATGCGCGGCAACGAGGTTTTCCGCTTCGCCGTACGCGAGTTTATAGACGCAGCGAAAAGCATTTTCAAGGCGACCGGCATGACGGCCGCGGACGTGGACTGGTTCGTCCCGCACCAGGCGAACCTGCGCATCATCGAGGCGGTGACGAAAAGGGTGGGGATTCCGATGGATCGTGTCGTCGTGACCATCCAGGAGCACGGCAACACTTCGGCCGCCTCCGTCCCGCTCGCGCTCGACGTCGCCGTACGCGACGGGCGCATCAAGCCGGGGCAAACCCTTCTGTTCGAAGCCTTCGGTGGTGGCTTTACCTGGGGCGCTGCGCTCCTGCGCTACTGACGGGCGGCGCCGCCGACCCCGATTTCGCGAATGCCGATCGATCGGTTCCGACTCGGGCCGAAGTGGGGGAATCCTTCACGATCGGAGCAGACGCTACCTCCGAAATCGCATTGCGGTCGGAACGGCCGCTTCGGCTGCGGATTGATCGCCGACCGGTGTGATACGGTGCCGGCATCCGTGGTGCGTTTGCCGGCCGCCACGGGTCGGCTATAGTGGAGGCATGAAGAAGGAAAACACGCTGGGGCCGTGTATTTTTTACCTGGATGCCGGGCAAGCCGGGCCGATCGAGAACTGGTTTACCTGGATCGATCGGGCCGGGGCGCTGGGTTGCGATTGGCTGTGGCTCGCCGATTTCGCGCCGCGCGCCGCCGGTACGCATGCGTTGGCCGTACTCGAACCAGGCGATCCGGTGCGGGGAGGCGGCGAGAAGGCGTTTGCAGAATTCGCCGCCGCGGCTCATGCGCGAGGGGTAAGGCTCGCGACGGACTTCGCTCCCGCCTTCATGGCGCGTGCGAGTTCGGCGGTGCGCACCCATCCCGACTGGTTCGTGCCCGGGCCGGGAGGGACCCCGGTCGCACCCGCGGGCACCGGTTCGCCGGAATTGGCGGCGAGCTTGGTGGAATGCGATTTCGGCGGTGCGGCGCGCCGGGAGTTGGTGCGATTCTGGGGCGGGGCTGCCGCACGGCTGATCGGATTGGGTTTTGACGCGCTCGTCTGCCGCGCGGCGCATCGGCTCACGGCGGAAAGCTGGGCCGCGATTCTTGCGCCGTCGCGCGGCAACGCCGCGCTATGGGCGGAGACCCTGGGTGCGCCGATCGCGGCGAGCGAGGCGCTCGCGCCCGTCGGGTTCGATGCGTTTTTCTCCAGCGCCGCGTGGTGGGATTTCCGCGCCGGCTGGTTTCTCGACCAGGAGGCGCGGCTGCGACGCATGGCGCCGACGATTGCCTTCGCAGCTCCGCCGGGCGGGAGCGGCGCGGCGCCCGCCGATTTTGCCTTTCGTTACGGGTTTGCTGCCACGGCAGCCTGGGGGATCGTGGCCGGCGGAGCTTTCGCGGCGGGTACCGCCGTTCCCACGGAGTCGGGCGCGGGTCGGCACGGGCCCGAAGGGCGCCGGCGGCGGCCGGCGGCGGATGCCGGCGGTGCTGCGTCCGTGCCGGCCTGTTTGGAGCTGTCCGCGATCCATGCCCTGAAGTACGCCGTGCCGGCGTTCAGCGAGCCGGGTCGGTTGCGCCGGTTGAATGCATCTGGCGCGCCTGCCGTTGCACTGGCGCTGGAGCCTCTGGCGGGAGATGCCATGCCGGGGCTGCTGCTGTTCAATCCCGACTCGGAGAACGCGACCGAGATCGCCTGTGGCCCCTTGTTTGCGGCGCTCGACGCGCGGCTGGCGCAGGCGCGGGAGCTTACGCCGAACCGCAGTCCGGTGCGGCTCGGCGCGGCGTCGCGGCTCGCGCTCGAACCGCTCGGCATGCGCTGGTTTGAACTGGCGCCGCCCCGGCTCAAAACGTTGCGCCGGACCCTGAAGGCGCCGGCCCGCGCGGGCGATCCCATCGCGATCGAAAACCTTGCACCGCGGGTTGGGGAAGGCGGCTATCCGGTCAAGCGGGTTCTCGGCGAAGCGGTTGGCGTTTCCGCCGACGTGGTCCTCGAGGGTCACTCCCGCCCGGCTGCGGCGCTGCGTTATCGGGTGGCGGGCGAGAGGAACTGGCACGAGGCGGCCTTCCGGTTTTTCGACAACGACCGCTGGCGCGGCGAGTTCGCGCCCGATCGTATCGGGCGTTGGGAATTTCAGGTGATCGCCTGGCACGATCGTTATGCGACCTGGCGGGGAGAGACCGTCAAGCGTCGCGACGCCGGCCAGGCGCTCGGCCCGGAACTCGCCGCGGCGGAGGCGATGCTCGCGGAGGCCGTTGCCGCAGCCGGGAAGGGCGGGCGGAAACGGTTGACCGAGATCGAAACCCTGCTCGAGCGCCATACGGAGGAGGTTGCGGCACGGGCGGAGCTGCTGCTCGCCGAAACGACGGCGGAATGCATCGAGGCCGCGCTGCCCCGCGTCGGCTTGAGCGTCTCCCCCGTCTTTTCCGTGCGCGTGGAACGGGCGCGTGCGCGAACCGGGGCCTGGTACGAGTGCTTTCCGCGTTCGCTCGGTGCCAGTGGCAAGCATGGCACGTTCGACGATCTCGTCGGTCATCTGCCCTACATTGCGGAACTGGGTTTCGATGTGCTGTACCTGCCGCCGATTCATCCGATCGGCGTTACTCACCGCAAGGGCCGGAATAACGCGCTCGAAGCCGGCAGGGATGATCCCGGCAGCCCGTGGGCAATCGGATCGAAGGAGGGTGGGCATACGGCGATTCACCCTGAACTCGGCACGCTCGCGGATTTTCGCCACCTGCTTGCCGCGGCGAAACGCGAGGGACTCGAAGTCGCGCTCGACTTTGCGATCCAGTGTTCGCGCGATCACCCCTGGCTCGGGGAGCATCCAGAATGGTTTCGCTGGCGGCCCGACGGGAGCATCCGTTACGCCGAGAATCCGCCGAAGAAATACCAGGACATCGTCAACGTGGATTTCTACTGCGCCGAGCGCGAAGCCCTGTGGAAGGCGCTCGCCGAGGCGATGTTGTTCTGGTGTGGGGAGGGCGTGCGCATCTTCCGTGTGGACAATCCGCACACGAAGCCGTTGCCGTTCTGGGAGTGGCTGCTCGCCGAGGTGCGCGCGCGCTATCCCGACACGATCTTTCTCGCCGAGGCTTTCACGCGGCCGAAACTGATGTACCGGCTCGCGAAGCTCGGCTTCTCGCAATCCTATACCTATTTCACCTGGCGCGAGACGAAGACCGAACTCACCGGGTACCTGGAAGAGTTGACGCGCGACCCGGTGGTGCAATTCTTTCGCCCCAACTTCTGGGTCAACACGCCCGACATCAACCCGTTCCATCTTCACGACGGCGCGCGCGCGGGTTTCGTGATCCGCGCCGTGCTCGCGGCAACATTGTCGCCGAGTTGGGGCATGTACTCGGGCTATGAACTCTGCGAGCACGCGCCGCTTCTGAACGAAGACGGCAGCGAGCGCGAGGAATACCTCGATGCCGAAAAGTACGAATTGAAGCAGCGCGACTTCGATGTGCCCGGAAACATTTGTGCCGAAATTGCCGCGCTCAACCGCATCCGGCATGACAATCCCGCGTTGCACGAACTGACCCATCTGTGTTTTCACTCCGCACATAACGAGCAGGTCCTGTTTTATTCGAAGCGGATGGCGGACAATGTCCTGTGGCTGATCGTCAGTCTCGACGCCCATGTTCCGCAGGAGGCCGATATCGAATTGCCGCTGGAAATGCTCGGCGCCGGCGACGGGACGACGGTGGTGGTGGAAGATTTGTTCGCCGGCGAGCGCTGGGAGTGGCGCGGGCGCCGCCAACATGTGTGGCTTTCGCCGGAACGTCCGGCGCTGATACTGCGCGTTCGCGCAAGGTGAATTCATGACCGGAGTTGTCGATGCGGCCGACTGGTACAAGGACGCGGTCATCTACCAGACCCACGTCAAGTCGTTTTACGATGCCAATGGCGACGGGACCGGCGACTTTCGCGGACTTACCGAAAAGCTCGACTATATCGCCGACCTCGGGGTCACGGCGATCTGGCTGCTTCCCTTTTATCCCTCGCCGCTCAAGGACGATGGCTACGACATCGGCCACTACCGCAAGGTGCACACCGCCTACGGGACGCTTGCGGATTTTCGCCGCTTCGTGCGCGCCTGTCACGCCCGCGGGCTGCGCGTCATCACCGAACTGGTGGTCAATCACACCTCGGACCAGCATCCGTGGTTTCAACGCGCGCGACGGGCGAAGCCGGGGACGATGGCGCGCGACTTCTACGTCTGGAGCGACAACGACCAGAAATACCGGGGCACGCGGATCATTTTTTGCGACACCGAGCGTTCCAACTGGGCCTGGGATCAGGAGGCGCAGGCTTATTACTGGCACCGCTTCTATTCGCATCAACCGGATCTGAATTTCGATAATCCGCGCGTGCTCGCGGAAATCGTGAAGGTGCTGCATTTCTGGATGCGGCTCGGCGTGGACGGGATGCGCCTGGATGCCGTGCCCTATCTCGTCGAGCGCGAGGGCACGAACAACGAAAATCTGCCCGAAACGCACGCGATACTCAAGCGCATCCGCGCCGAGGTGGACGAACATTATCCCGGGCGCATGCTGCTCGCGGAGGCCAACCAGTGGCCGGAGGACGTGAGCGATTACTTTGGCGACGGCGACGAGTGCCACATGGCCTTCCATTTTCCGCTCATGCCGCGCATCTACATGGCGATCGCCGAGGAGGACCGCCATCCGATCACCGACATCATGCACCAGACGCCGGCGATTCCCGACAACTGCCAGTGGGCGATCTTCCTGCGCAATCACGAC
>CAZKOE010000105.1:0-8636 GCA_964554305.1 uncultured Gammaproteobacteria bacterium | reverse complement strand
GCGGGCGGCACGAGCTTGCGGTATTGGGTTGGCTGGTCGAAGTTGCGGGGGTGCTGGAGAAGTTTCTCTGTGACGTAGCTTTGTACAGCACCGAGGAGTTCAATTTTTTAACTTTACCCGATGAGTTGACCACCGGTTCGTCCATCATGCCGCAGAAGCGCAACCCGGACGTGGTGGAACTGGCGCGCGCCGCCTGCCGCGAGCTGCGTGGGGAACGGATGACGGTCGAGCAGATCGCGACGGGGCTGCCCTCGAACTATCACCGCGACCTGCAGCGCATCAAGGCACCTCTGATTCGGGCACTGGCGCTCGGCGACGGGTTGCTGGCGGTCGTCGCGCGGCTTGCCGCCGCGTTGCAACCGGCGCCGGCGCGGTTGCGCGCGGCCTGCACGCCGGAACTTTGGGCGGCGCATGAAGCCTGCCGCCGAGTCACGGTCGAGGTCGGATTTCGTGACGCCTACCGCCAGGTGGCCGAGGAAATTCTGGCCGGGCGCTTCGGCCCGCAGAGCATGCCGTTGCCGGTCGCGCCCGATCGGGAAGCGCCGGCAGCGGAACTCGAAGCGGCCCGCGACTGGCTGCGGGAGCGCCGCGCCTGGCACGAACGGCACGAACGCGCCCTGTGGAATTTTTTCATGGAGTTTTGACTTGTTCGAAGCCTTCACTTGCTCCTTCTCCCATCTTCTCCCTCTCCACGAAGTGGAGAGGGCCGGGGTGAGGCGCGAGAGATAGGTGGGGATGTGGGGTGGCGCATCGCGAAGCGACGCTGTTGTCTGATCACCCTCACCCCAACTCTCTCCCTTCAAGGGAGAGGGGGGTTCGGAATTGGACGTTGGTCTTTGCCGGGACCCCCCCGCGCTTGTCCCGGCTCGTGAATCTGGAGTAGACGATGAAGAAAACGATTGCGCTGGCTTTTTCCGGTGGGCTCGACACGTCTTTTTGCGTGCTGCACTTGCGCGACAAGGGTTGGAACGTGGTGACGATTACGGTGGATACGGGCGGATTTTCCGCCGAGGAACTGCGATTGCTCGACGCGCGTTCAAAGGCCTTGGGCGCCATACGCCACGTTGCGATCGATGCGCGCGAGGAACTCTTCGACCGTTACCTGCGCTATCTCGTCTACGGCAACGTGCTGCGCGGGCAGTTGTATCCGCTGAGCGTGTCGGCCGAGCGCGTCTGCCAGGCGGCACGGATCGCGCAGGCCGCGCGCGAGCTGGGCGCGGATGCGATCGCCCACGGCTCGACCGGTGCGGGCAACGACCAGTTGCGCTTCGACATTGCCTTCCGGGTGCTGGCGCCGGAACTCGAGATCGTCACGCCGATCCGCGACGGCGCACTGTCGCGCGACGAGGAAGCCGCGTACTTGCGCGGGCATGGCGTAGACGTACCGGAAACAACGGCGGCCTATTCCGTCAACCGGGGCCTGTGGGGAACCTCGGTCGGCGGGCGGGAAACGATGACTTCCGACAGGCCGCTGCCGCCGGAAGCCTGGCCGGGCGGCACGCCCGGCGCATTGCCGCCGCTCGTGCTCACGCTGGGTTTCGAGCGCGGCGTGCCTGTGAAGTTGGACGGCGAACCGCTCGCGCCCGTGGATCTGATTTCCGCGCTGACTTCGCTGGCGTCGGGTTACGGCATCGGCCGCGGCGTTCATCTGGGCGACACCATCCTCGGCATCAAGGGGCGGGTCGGTTTCGAGGCGGCGGCGGCGACGCTGCTCATCGCCGCGCACCGCGAGCTGGAAAAACTGGTGCTCAGCGCCGCCCAACTGCAGTGGAAGGAAACGCTCGGCAATCTCTACGGGAATCTTTTGCACGAGGCGAGGTTTTTCGACCCGCTTGCGCGCGACCTGGAGGCCTTTCTCGAATCCTCCCAGGCGCCGGTGACCGGCGAGGCGTCGTTCACGCTGTATCCGCGTACCTGGGAGGTCAACGGCGTACGCTCGCCGAACTCGCTCATGAATTCGACCGTCGCCGATTATGGCGAGGGCAACAAGTTCTGGACCGGAGCGGAGGCGCGCGCCTTCTCCAAACTGTATGGTCTGCCGCAACTGCTGAGTGCGCGGGCCGCGGGGAGGTGGCATGAGAATTGAAGCCGACAAGATTGCCTCGGTCACCCGCAACCTGAGGCTCGGGCGTTCGCTGACCTTGACGTCGAATGTCGAGGCCGTCCCCGGCGCGGTGATTGCAGGACGGATATTGAATGACAAGGCCCGCTACAACAAGATCGAGGATGTGTTCGGGCGCATGAATGCGGTAATCGCGGGCGATATCGTCGTCGGCGCACTGGGCAAGCGTAACGCCCTGCGCGGTTACGCGGGCAGGGTACCGGAAACGGTCGCCCCCGGCAATCGGCTCAATCTTTTGAACCTTGGCGGTGTGATCGGGACGTGCCTTTCGCATAATCCCGGAGTCGGCCCGCCCTTCGAACTGGAGGTTCTGGGACAGGTACTGAGCTATCCCGTATTCGGCTCGCGCGTTGCACGGCCGGCGCGGGTCGCCGCGATATCCTTGCCAGCTACAACGGCCTTGCCCGCCTGTCCGGTCGTTTACGTGATCGGCTCGTGCATGAACTGCGGCAAGACGGCGGCGGCGCGAATCCTCGTCAGGCATTTCCGGCGTTCGGGCCTGCGCGTGGCCGGCGCAAAGCTGACGGGCGTCTCCCTGCAGCGGGACATCCTGTCCATGCGCGACCAGGGGGCCGAGTGGATCATGGATTTCACCGACGCCGGGGCCGTCAGTACCGATGAGGACAATGCGGCTCCGATCGCACACCGCATCTTCTCCACGCTCGCCGTGCACGGACCCGATGTCATTGTCGTCGAGACGGGCGACGGGATCATGGGCGATTACGGCGTGCAGGCCATCCTCGGCGATCCACAGTTGCGCGCGCTCGCCGGTGGCTTCGTTTACTGCGCCAACGACCCTGTCGGCGTCGCCGGCGGCCTACGCGCATTGCACGAGCATTACGGAATCGCCGTGGACATGGTGGCGGGGCCGGTGACCGACAACGAGGTGGGGACGCGTTTCGTCAAGGAAAACCTGGGCGTTTGCGCGCGCAATGCGCTCACGCAGACCGCGGAGTTCGTAAGCGGCGTCGCCGAGTGCCTGCGGGCCCGGCTCGCGGCATGAACGGCATCGAGGTTTGCATTCTGGGCGGCGCGGGCTACGGCGGCGGCGAGTTGATGCGGCTTTTGTTGTCGCATCCGCGCGTGCGTCGAATTCGCGCCACCTCGCGCGGGCATGCGGATGAAAGTTTCGCGGACGTGCATCCCAATTTGCGCGGTCTCCTGCGCGGGCGCTTCGAAGCGGAAATCGACTGGGGCGACTGGCAATGCGAGCACCCGGTGGTTTTTTCCGCGATGCCGTCCGGGGCGCTTGCCGGCCGTTTGTCCGCACTCGAGTCGGAATGGAGCGCATCCGGACTCGATGAACGGCTGACCTTGATCGACCTGTCCGGAGATTTCCGCCTGAGCGATGTCGAACTGTACGCCAAGTATTACGATGCGGCGCACCCCTTGCCGGAAAAGCTGGGAGGCTTCGTTTACGGACTGAGCGAATGGCGGCCCGAACGTCTGCGCGCTGCGCGGCGCATTGCCAATCCCGGCTGCTTCGCCACGGCCATCGAACTGGCCCTGTTGCCGCTTGCCGGAGCCCCTTCGCTCGGAAGGGTTTGCGTGAGTGCCATGACGGGCTCTTCGGGTTCCGGTTCGGCGGTGTCGCCCGCCACGCATCACGCCACGCGCGCCAACGATCTCAAGGCCTACAAGGTGTTGGCCCATCGCCACGTCGGTGAAATTAGGGAGTGGCTGGCCGGTGCAGGGAGCCATGCCGATATCGCCTTCGTGCCGCACAGCACACCGCTGGTGCGCGGCATCTTTGCCACGGTGCAGCTCGATCTGGTGGCATCGGGTTTGTCCGCGGCAGCCTTTCGCGCGCGCTACAAAACCTGTTATGCCGATGCGCCCTTTGTCCGGCTCGTCGAGGGTAGTCCGCACGTTGCCGCCGTCGCCGGTTCCAATTTCTGCGATCTCGCCGTTCACACGAATGGCAACCATGCCGTGGTGTTGGCTGCGCTCGACAATCTCGGCAAAGGCATGGCGGGCCAAGCGATCCAGAATCTCAACCTGAGTCGTGGCTGGGAACCGACCTTGGGCCTCCTTGCCCCCGCTCCATTCCCGCATTGATGTTTGCCCTGGATCCGGTCCTGCGCATAGCCAACCCTTGCGACCCCGCATTTTCCGATGGGATCGAGCTTCCGGTGGAAGCGAGCTTGCTCCCGATCGGGATTTTGATTTGTGCCGATTGTTGGCCTTACTTGAACGGGACCGGCGGGCCGATCAACGGCGTTTTGATCGGTCCGGCCGCGCCGATGACGACCACGATCGAGTTTTCGCCCGGGTTTACGTCGGGGTTGACCTGGATCTTCCAGTTGTTCATCACCCAGATGTTCCCGGAGGGGTCAATCTGGCCGCCCGTGAGCCGATCGAGTGCGTTGCTCCGATAGCCGGTGGATGGGGAAATCGGATCGCCCGTCGTGAGCCCCGCCGGGCACTTGCTGGTATCGGTGCCGCAGAAGCGGCTGATTCCGACTGGAATGGGCGACTGGACGGGTTGCGGCGGCGTTACTCCGAAGTTGAAGACCCACACGGTGTCGTCGCCGTCCACCGCGATGCCCCACGGCATGGTGAGGCCGCCGCCGGTGAAGGGCGAGCCGGGCCAGGGCTTTTTGCTCTCCATCTGATACAGCGTGATCGAGGGGTTTTGGGCGGTGCCGAGATGCGTGCGGTCCGGACACGGCGCATCGAGCCAGTCCGAGTTGGCGATCCAGACGTTGCCTTGGCTGTCAACGGCGTTGCCGATCGGGTGGCTGATCAACCTTTCGCTCGGACTGGCATTGGGCGGGTTGCGCAGCGTGTCAATCAGCTTGCCGTCGGGGGAGAGGATCGAAACGGTGTCGTTGCGGTTGTCGGTAATCCAGATGTCGCCGTCGAGATCCACGACCACGCCGAAGGGTTTCACCTGCGGGTACGGACTCGTTGTCGACGGCGCCGGCAGTGCGATGTTGATCGCCTTGGAGGGATCTCCGCCCGGATATTCGGTGATCGTGTCGTTCCCGCAACTGGCGATCCAGATGTTGCCGTCGCGATCCGACACCGTTCCCATTGGCCAGGAGATGTTGCCCTGCGTGTAACCGGTGTCGGGCGAGATGGGCGTACCGTCCGGTGCGAATTCCGTGACGCTGTTGTGCTTTGCGGCTTGCGGAGTGTCTTCGCAAGGCGGATCCTCGAAGCCGAAATTGCTCGTCCAGTAGTTGCCGTGCGGATCGAACGTCGCCCCCCAGCCTTGACCGTCGAGGCCGCCGCCCCTATAGGGTGTTCCGGAGACGGGCTCGCCCCAGGGCGTAAACTCGAGCAGGCGTGTTCCCGCGCAGGCGGTATCGCCCGGGGCCTCGGGTTTGTAATTGTCGTTCACCCATACATAGCCCTTGGCGTCAATCGCGGGGTTGCCCGGCCCGTTCATGAGGTTGTCGCTGTTCTGCGCACTGTAGTTGCCGCCGGTAAACTTGAGGAACAGCAGCCAGTTCGTCGGGCGCGCCGTCAGTGCGGGTTGGTAAACAGGATTTACTTGTGAGAGCTGGAAGATCGGATCGTCGTCGTTCGCGGGGTAGCCGGGATAGGCCGGGTTCTTCACCAGATTCGCCATCGCCTGGAGCACGTTGCCGGGCGCTGCGCCACCGGCTGGTGTGGTGGCCTTGAACAGTTGAGTGCAATCGGATGAATCGGCCACGCAGGCCGCCACCACGTTGGCCAGGGAGTTGAAGGTGGCCCAGGTCGAGGTTTCCGTCCCGTTCGGGGTGGTGGAGAGCACGGTTCCGACCGTGCCGGTCTGCGGATCAACGAGGTTGTCCACCATGTGGGCGGCATTGATCATGCCGACGGCGTTGCCCTGAATCTTCGTGCCATCCACAAACTGGGCAAAGGCATTGGCGGTGGCGACCGTCGTGCGCGCGTTGATGATCGCCTGTTGCGGGATATCGCTGCCCCCGGTATTGATGGAACTCGCGAGCATGGCGGAACCCTTCTCGGCTTCCACGAACAGGAGCGGGCCGTTCTTGGGCAGCGGATAGGACAACTCGAAATTGCCGGAATCATTGGTCTTGGCGGTGCCGAGGAGTTGCCAGGACGAGTCTTGTGCCGGATCCTGATTGGGCAGGGCCGCGTAGAGCGATACTTCGTAGCCCTTCAGGCCGATGCCATTGCTCTGTACGCTGCCTTTGAGAACGGTTCCACCCGAAATCGTCAGTTGGTCGCTGCCGCCGCAGGCTGCCAGTGCCAGCCCCAGGCACAGCACGACGGCTGGCCAGAGTTTTGGCAGGAAGTCAAGTTTCGAATTTTTGTTGCGGGATATCATGCAGTTCTCCTCGGCGCGGGCGGGTTTTGATTTTGCGGCCGACTAAAATATACCGGATGTCGGGTTGTTCGTCAAGAAAATCGGGACTTCATGTCTTTCGCATAATGTTTTCGTTGTGTGGCGGGAGTCGAGAGTGAATGTCGACGCGATTGACGCGTTGTTGCCGCAGCACCAGTGCCGGCGTTGCGGCTACGACGATTGCCGTGCCTACGCCGAGGCGATCGCGGCGGGCGAGGCCGACATCAATCGGTGCTCGCCGGGGGGAGAGCCGGTGCTCCGCACCCTGGCCGATTTGACCGGTCACCAAGCCAGACCGATGGCCGAAGATGTGGAGGCGGTGCCCTGCACGCAGGTGGCGCAGATTGATCCCGGTGCATGCATCGGCTGCACCAAGTGCCTGCCGGCCTGTCCCGTGGATGCAATCGTGGGCGCGCCGAAGCTTTTACACGAGGTGATGGAGGCTGCCTGCACCGGCTGCGGCCTGTGCCTGCCGGCCTGCCCGGTGGATTGCATCGAGCTGGTGCCGGTCGAAAGCGAAGCCGCTGTGGAATCTCGTCTTGCCCCGGCGGCGGACGAAGCGGCGCATGCCCGCAAACGTTTGGCGCAGCGTGGCGGCGAGTTGCGCGGGCGTTACGAGCGTCACAACGCGCGGCTTGCGGCCACGATGCGGCGGCGCAGGCGCGATCTGGATGGCGGTGATGCCGACGATCTCGCGGCGCGCCGCGCGGAAATTGCGGCCGCCGTCCGGCGCGTGCGAGCGAAACGCCGCACGGCAGTGAAGTGAACGCGGAAAAGCGCCGGGCGATCTTTGCACGCCTCGAGGCGGCCAATCCGCATCCGACCACCGAGCTGGTTTACCGCACGCCTTTTGAACTGCTGGTCGCCGTCATTCTTTCGGCGCAGGCAACGGATAAGAGCGTGAACGCGGCGACGGCGAAGCTGTTTCGCAAGGCGAATACGCCGCAGGCCATCGCCGCGCTCGGTGTCGCGGGGCTGAAACCCTGGATCAAGACCATCGGGCTCTACAACAACAAGGCGAAAAACATTGTCGCCACGGCCAGGGCGCTGATCGAAAAGCATGGCGGGCGGGTGCCGCGGGAACGTTCGGCGCTCGAGGCCCTGCCCGGCGTTGGGCGCAAGACGGCGAACGTGATCCTGAACACGGCCTTCGGCGAGTCGGTGATAGCCGTGGACACGCACATCTTCCGCGTCGCGAATCGCACCGGACTTGCCCGCGGCAAGACGCCGCGGGCCGTCGAGGACGGGCTTGCCCGCGCGACGCCCGCCGAATACAAGCGCGATGCGCATCATTGGTTGATCCTGCACGGCCGCTACGTCTGCAAGGCGCGCCGCCCCGACTGTCCGCACTGTCTCATCCGCGATCTCTGCGAATATCCGCACAAGACCCCATAATGGGTTGGGTTCCGTCACCGAAGTCAAGACGTGCCGATCAGTGACCGCAATGAAATCCGGCGCCAGTACGCTGAAGCGTGGGCGAAGGCGCGGCGCGGTGGGGAACTGACGGTGGGCGAGCGGCGGATCGCCGAGGTGATCGGCGATCATCCCGAATATCAGCGCGTCATCGAGAGCGGCGAGGCGGCGCTGGAGGCGGAGTTTCCGCCGGAGGCGGGCGCGACCAATCCGTTTCTGCACATGGGGTTGCACATCGCCATCCGCGAGCAGGTGGCGATCGATCGCCCGCCGGGGGCGCGCCGCGTCTTCCAGACGCTGGCGGCCCGCGGCGACGCTCACGACGCCGAACACGCGATGATTGAATGCCTGGCCGAAACGCTGTGGGAGGCGCAGCGCGCCGGGCGCCCGCCCGACGATAGCGCCTATGCGGCGCGCCTGTGTGAGCTTGCCGGCTCCGATCTGGGATAATATGCGCAGTTCGGTTACCGGTTCATGGCGAATGCTCGAGATGAATATGGAAGCCGCGCGCCGGCAGATGGTGGATCAGCAGGTTCGCGGCTGGGGCGTGATAGATACCGAAGTCGTCGGCGTCATGAGCGAACTGGCACGCGAGCGCTACGTACCGGAGCGCTACCGCAATCTTGCCTATGCCGATTCGCCCATCCCCATCGGCCATGGCGAAGTGATGCTCCAGCCGAGCGTGCACGGGCTCATCCTTAAGGCGGTGCAGGTCGAGGCCGGCGAACGCGTGATCGAAATCGCCACCGGCACCGGGTATCTGGCGGCCTGCCTCGCCATGCTCGGCGGGCGGGTGAG
>CAZKOE010000104.1:0-8713 GCA_964554305.1 uncultured Gammaproteobacteria bacterium | reverse complement strand
GGCTACACTCGCGAGGAAATGAAACTGGTGTGGGAAACCCGCAAGATCCTTGGTGACGACACGATTCGCGTGAATCCGACGGCGGCGCGGGTGCCGGTGTTCTACGGCCATGCCGAGGCCGTGCACATCGAGACCGGGAAGAAACTCACGGCCGAGGCGGCGCGCGAGCTGCTTGCGCGCGCGCCGGGCATCATCGTGCGCGACGAGCGCGAGGCTGGCGGCTATGCCACGGCGGTCACCGATGGGGCGCAGCACGATGCCGTGTTCGTCAGCCGTATCCGCGAGGATCTGACGCATCCACGCGGGCTCGATTTCTGGGTCGTGAGCGACAACATCCGCAAGGGTGCGGCGCTCAACAGTGTTCAGATAGCCGAATTGTTGAGCCTGCCGTGACGGCGGATCCCCGGTTCCGCAGGAGAGTATTGGCTACCGTGGTTGGCTGCGCCGCGCCTTTTCCCCTCTGTGTGCCACGGTAGTGCCCGTCCGGCAACAACAATCTCGAAAATCCCTGCCATTTGCGCTATAGTACGGCCCGAAAGCTTGACAGCTTTGCGCGTGAGCCAAGTCAAGCCATCGTCGGGCATTCGAGGGGTGGTCATGCGTAAACAAGCGGTTTGTGCACTGGCGGCGGGCCTGCTCGCGGTGTTGCTTGCCTTGGCGCCGGGGCTGGCCTGGGCGCTGGGTTTGGGGCAAATCCAGTCCGAGACCCGCATCGGGCAAGACCTTCGGGCGCGCATTCCCATCCTGGCGGCCAAGCCGGGTGTCCTGCAAGGGCTGACGGTCGGCCTGGCCGGGCCGGACGCCTATCATCGGGCCGGTATCCGGGAAGCCGACTTCCTGTTCAACCTGAAGTTTCAGGTGAAGCAGGACGCGAATGGTCCCTACGTGCTCATTACTTCCAGCCAGCCGGTGCGCCTGCCGTTTTTGAACATTCTCGTGCGTGCGCACTGGGCGAGCGGCGACGTGACGCGCCAGTACACCCTGCTGCTGAATCCGCCGGTGTTTGCCAGCGCCCATCCCGGGCAGACGCAAACCTCTACTCCCGTGGCCGCACCGACCACGCCACGGAGGCAGACCCCCATCACACGGCCGCGACCGTCCCCGACTCGACTCGAACCCCCACCCAAGCCGAGTTACGTCGTGCAGCAGCCGGCGTCTGCGCGGCCGGCGCGTCCGGGCGTTTACGGGCCGGTGCAACGCGGCCAGACCCTGTGGGGCATCGCGAGCAATCTGCACTCGACCGCGAGCATCAACCAGATGATGATCGCCATTTACCGCGCCAATCCGCGGGCCTTTTCCGGCAACATCGATCGGCTCAAGGCGGGGGCGACACTGCATATTCCTTCGCATGCCGAGGTTGAACGGATTTCCCGGACGGCGGCAAACGCCGAGGTGGCGAGACAGATCGAGGCCTGGAAAGCCGCCAGACCGAGCGAGAAGACCTTGGTGGCGAAAGAAACGCCCCCTGCCTCCGCCAGGCCGCCGGTCAAACGGGCCGGTGGTTCCGGCAAGGCTGCGGCGAACGGTGCCGGGCATACGACCAGACAGCCGTCCGCGTCCCGGGCGGGCGAGGTCGTTCTGACCGCGCCCAAGGTCACGCAATCGGTGGCGGCAGCAGGCGGTGGCGTTGCCGCCGGATCAGGCACGGCCGGTACGGCGACCGCTGCGGGCGCGCTCGCCGGCAAGAAGACCGTGGGCAGCGGTTCGGCCGGGGCGGGCGCCGTCCCCGCGGTCAGTGCCGGTGGTCCCGCCAAACTCCATAATGCAGAATTGGCCAACCTGGCGGCCGCGGGACAGGCCGCATCGACGGCGAAAACGCCTGCCAAGCCTCCGGCTCACGCCGCCGCCCAGACGGGAGCGAAGGCCGGCAAACCGGCTGCGGTGCACACGGCGGCCGGAACGAGCACCTTCGATCGTCTGTCCGGAACTGTCTGGAACTGGCTCACCTCTGTCAAGGGCTGGGTCGTCATTGCTCTGATCGTTCTTTTCCTGATCTTGATGATTTTTCTGCTTGCCCGTCGCCGGCGCAGGCGCGAGGAGGCCTTGATGGCCATGGCCGCGGGCGCCTCGGGCGATGCGCAGGTGCGGCGCCGGGAGGAACCGAGTCTCGGGGCGTCTGCCGGAGACGTGTCGTCGGATGAGATGCGCGCCGCGGTCGTCGATGACGGACAGGTGTTGCCGGGCGGGGCGGAAGCAGAGGGATCGGAAGAACCTAAAGCGGCCTCAAGGGCCGAGGCCGCCGTTCCGGATGACCTGGTACAGGCCGAGCGCTACGCTGCTCATGGCGACTACGCGGGCGCCGCCCGGGTGTTGAACGGAGCGCTCGAGGCCGAGCCCGAGCGCAACGATTTGCGGTTGCGTTTGCTGGAGACGTTGTTTGCGGCGGGTGAGGGTTCGGCCTTCCTCGCCGCGGCCGAAGCCTTGTATCGGCGTGTGCCCGAGTCGGGCTCCGACTGGCGCGCGGTGACGGTCATGGGGCACGAGCTTTTGCCGGACGAACCGCTGTTTGCCGCCGGAGGTGGCAGTGCCGAGGCCGATCGCGGGGCCGAACCGACCGATTTTGAATTCGAACTGGATCGGCTCGACGAGCAGGAACCCGCCGGCGCCGGATTGCCGGATGAATTCGAGCGCAGTCTCGGTGAGCTCTCCACCATGATCGAAACCTATATGCCCGAGAGTGGTGAAGGCCCGGTCGAGTTGCAGCTTCCGCCCGAGGAGGAGCGATCACCTGCAGCGGCGGCAGGGGAAGACCTGGCGGCAGTCGGGCAAGCCGACGGCCGCGATCGCCTCGAACTGGCTCGGGCTTATCTCGACATGGGGGATCGCGAGTCCGCACGCACCACGCTCGAAAGCCTGCTCGGCAGCGGCGATGAGACCCAGCGCGCACAGGCGCAGCGCATGCTCGACGGCATGGACAGCAAGTCCGCGGACGATCTGCTGGCCGAGTACGGGGGCGCCCTCGAATCGACCGAGGAATCGCTTGCGGCGGACGGCGAGTCTTTCGCGGCGGAAGAATCCGGCACGGCGATGGATCTTGCCCGAGCCTATCTGGAACTCGGGGACCGGGAGTCGGCGCGCGATATCCTCGAGGAGATTCTGGATGGGGAGAGCGAGTCGCAGCGCGAGAAGGCCCGGGAGTTGCTCGAAACCCTCAATTGAACATGGCCCGGATCGCCATCGGGATTGCCTACGATGGCACGGATTTCGCGGGCTGGCAGCGGCAAAACCGTGAGCGCAGCGTGCAGGACGAGGTTGACAAGGCCCTCGCGAAGATTGCCGCGGCGCCGGTTGCGGTCACGGTCGCCGGACGTACCGATGCCGGCGTTCACGCCGATGCTCAGGTGGCTCATTTCGATGCCCTGTGCCCGCGTTCGGAGCGCAGCTGGGTGCTGGGGGCGAACCGCCATTTGCCCGCCGATGTGGCTCTCCTGTGGGCACGTCCGGTGCCGGAGGATTTTCATGCCCGATTCCGGGCCGTAGCGCGGGTTTATCGCTACCTCGTTCGCGAAAGCGCCGTGCGCCCGGTGCTCGATCGCCGGCGCTGTGCCTGGATCCGCGAACGACTCGATCTCTCCGCGATGCAGACGGCAGCCGCCGTGCTCGTGGGCGAGCACGATTTCAGCGCCTTTCGTGCCGCCGGCTGCCAGGCACGCTCGCCCTGGCGGGAGGTCAAACGCATCGAACTGTGGCGCGCGGGCGGTCTGCTGCAGATCGAAGTCGAAGCGAACGCCTTTCTTCAGCACATGGTGCGCAACATCGTGGGCAGCCTGATTCTTGTCGGCCGGGGCCGCCGGCGCCCCGTGTGGATGGCCGAGGTGCTTGCGGAGGGTGATCGGCGCCGCGCGGGTCCGGCGGCCCCGGCGCGGGGGCTGAGCCTGATCGGGGTAAGGTATCCGGAACGCTTCGGGCTTCCGAATGACGGCACAAGTTTGGAATTTACCCGGATATTGCCGCCTGCACTATGATATTGATGAAGTTTTTGTCCGTTCCTCGGCGGGAATGGTTACGGAGATTCGTATGAATTGGCTGCGCAAACTGGTTCCTTCCCGTATTGAAGGCGGGGAACGCAAGCGCAAGCACGGCGTGCCCGAGGGTGTCTGGACGCAATGCCCGTCCTGCGGGTCGGTGCTGTACCGGGGTGAGCTCGAACGCAATCGCAAGGTTTGCCCCAAGTGCGGGTATCACCTGCGCTTGAGTGCCCGCGAACGCCTCGACGGGTTTCTCGACTCCGGAGCCCGGGATGAAATCGGCGCCGACGTCGCCCCCGTGGATTTTCTCAAGTTCAGCGATTCCAAACGCTATCGCGACCGCATCAATCAGGCGCAGAAGAAAACGCGGGAAAAGGATGCGTTGGTCGTCGTGCGCGGCAAACTCATGGGCAAGCCCGTCGTCGCGGCGGCCTTCGAGTTCGGTTTCATGGGTGGCTCGATGGGCTCGGTCGTCGGTGAGCGTTACGTTCGCGGCGTGGATGCGGCCATCGAGATGGGCGCGCCGTTCCTGTGTTTCAGCGCGAGCGGCGGTGCCCGCATGCAGGAGGCGCTGACCTCGCTCATGCAGATGGCGAAGACGAGCGCAGCCCTGGGCCGGCTGCGTGCGGCGCGCCTGCCCTATGTTTCGATCATGACCGACCCCACGACGGGCGGCGTTTCGGCGAGTCTCGCCATGCTCGGTGACATCAACCTTGCCGAACCACGGGCGTTGATCGGTTTCGCCGGCCAGCGGGTGATCGAGCAGACCGTGCGCGAAACCCTCCCCGAGGGCTTCCAGCGCAGCGAGTTTCTGCTCGAACACGGTGCGCTCGACCAGGTCGTCGATCGGCGTCAGTTGCGCGAACGGGTGGCGCACCTTCTCGCCTTGCTGATGAATAACCCGGAGCCCGCGGAGTCGGAAGCGCAAGAGGCGGTGTGAACGACTCCGAGGACGCGGCGGCGCTTGCCGCCTGGCTCGAACGGCTGGACATCCTCGACCCCGCGCGGATCAAGCTCGGGCTCGCGCGCGTCCGCGCGGTGCTTGCGCGGATGGGGCTTTCGCCGCCGCCATTCCGCGGGGTGACAATCGGCGGCACCAACGGCAAGGGTTCGACCGTCGCCTATCTGGCCGCCTTTCTTCGCCGTGCCGGCCTCGGCCCGATCGGCGCCTATACCTCGCCGCATCTGCTCGATTATCGCGAACGCATCACGATCGACGGGCAGCCGATTGCCACGGCCGGCCTCGTAACCGCCTTCGAGGCGGTGGAATGGGCGCGCGGCGAGACGCCGCTGACCTACTTCGAGTTCGGCACCCTGGCGGCGCTGGAGGCATTCAGGCGTGCCGGCGTGCGCTGGGCCGTGCTGGAGGTGGGTCTGGGCGGCAGGCTGGATGCCGTCAATGCACTCGATGCCGAGGCGGCGGCCGTCGTTTCGGTCGGGCTCGATCACCAGGAATGGCTGGGACCGGACCGCGACAGCATCGGGCGCGAGAAGGCGGGGATTTTTCGCGCCGGCCGGCCGGCCGTTATCGGCGACCGGGATCCGCCGGCCGGATTACTCGAAGCGGCGACGGAACGCGGCGCGGATATTCGCCTGATCGGCCGTGACTTCGATGCCGCGGATGAGGGGTCGGGCTGGTCCTATCGGGGCCGCACGCTGGAGCGCGGGCCGTTGCCCCTGCCGGCCATGCCGGGGGAGCTGCAACGCGACGATGCGGCTGTAGCGCTGGCCCTGCTCGAGGCCGTGGCGGTCGATCGCCTGCCCGAGTGTGACGAGCTGGCCAAGGCGCTCGCCAATACACGGCTTCCGGCACGGATCGAAGTTCGGGACGGTGAAGTGGAATGGGTGCTCGATGTGGCGCACAATCCGCAGGCGGCCGCGGCGCTGGGCGACTGGCTTGCGCGAGCCGAACCCCGGAGCACTTCCGCTGTCTTTGCCATGCTGGCGGACAAGGATGCCGCGGCCGTGGCCGCTGCCCTGGCCCCGCGCGTGGCGCGTTGGTTTCTCGCCCCGCTCGGCGGGCGGCGCGGGCAGAGCGCGGCGGCGCTCGCACGCAAGACGGCGGCGGCGATCCGCGATCCCGTCCTGTGTGAAAATATGGCGCAGGCTGTGGCGGCAGCCGCGCGGACGGCACGAGGAGGCGAGCGCATCGTGGTATTCGGTTCTTTCCATGCGCTGGAGGAGGCGCTGGCAAGCGGACTGATCCCGGAAGGCGCGGGCCCTGCGCGGGAGTAGGTTCTTATGCGCGAACGCTTGATCGGGGCCATCGTTTTGATCGTGATCGCGGCGATCATGGTGCCCTTGTTGATGTCGCACGCCCACAACCCGCGCAAACATCTGCGCGATGAGCATCTGCGTGACGTGGCTCTGGCGGCGGCACCGCCGGCCAGTACGCCGCCCGCGCTGGCGATTGCACCAGTGGCGACGAGCGCTGGCGCGAAGTCTGGGGCGGGGCGGCGCATCGCGGGTGCGCCGCGGTCGGCTCTGGCCCCGGCTTCGGCGGCACTGGCGCAAGGCGGCTCTGTGTCGGAGAAAACGCCGCCGCCGCGGGTAGCGCGGACATCAGCGCCGGCCCAGACCGCGGCGGGAGCGGTGGTGAACAGGCCGACCCCGGAACGGACGCCGGTACTCCAGCCGGTGACGCGGCCGGCGCCGGCCCGATCAACTTCCACCGTTGCGGAGGAAGCCGTGCCGAAATCGCCGACCCGGATCCGGGAGAATGTTTCGCGGCAGGAGGCTCCGCCGCGGACCTCCGTGCCGGAACGGGAAGCGTCTGCGCCCGAGCCGTCGCTGGGGCGGGGAATCCTCCACAAGGGTGATTGGTACGTGCAGGTCGCGAGCTTTGCCTCGCATGCGAACGCGGCGCAAATGGCGATTCTTCTCACCCGCGCCGGTTATCACGCCTTTCTTTCCAGCAACGAATCCGGAGGCATGCTGTATTATCGCGTTCGGGTCGGTCCCTACCCGAGCGAAACCCGGGCGCAGGCGGTGGCGCCCGGACTGTCCGCGATCAGCGGATCGAAGGTCATCGTGCGCCAGGCGGACGGAAGCGACGGGTGAGCCGGCGCGATGATCTGGGCGGATTATGTCATCATCGCCATTGTCGTTTTCTCGGCGATCGTGGGCATGGTGCGGGGCTTTACGCGCGAGGCCTTTTCGCTCGCGAGCTGGATCGGGGCCTTCGTGGTCGCGGGTGTCTTCGTCGGTCGTACGAGCGAGGCGATTGCGCCGTGGGTGCCGGGCGAGCAACTGCGCCTGGTACTCGCCTTCGTCGCCCTGTTTGCCGTGACGTTGCTCGTCGGCATCATCGTGAGCCACTTCGTCTCCCTGATGGTGGAACATGCGAAACTGGGTCGGGCGGATCGTTCTTTCGGGCTTTTTTTCGGCATTGTGCGCGGCTACGTCGCCGTCGCGGCGTTGGTCGCGCTGGCGTCCTTCACGCACTTGCCGCAAAAGACCTGGTGGCAACAATCGAAGTTGATTCCCTATACGCTGCCGGTGGCCACTTGGATCGTCGACCATCTGCCGCGCAGCGAACTTGAGAAGGTGAAACGGATCAAAGGAGGTTAAGCATGTGTGGAGTCGTCGGAATCGTCGCCCGCGGCCCGGTCAACCGCGAGCTTTACGACGCGCTGACCGTGCTGCAGCATCGCGGGCAGGATTCAGCAGGTATCATGACGTCCACGAGCGATCGTTTCTATCTCAGGAAGGCGAACGGGCTCGTGCGCGACGTGTTTCACGCCCGCCACATGCTCAGGCTCGAGGGCAATCTCGGCATCGGCCATTGCCGTTATCCGACCGCGGGCGGCGCCGATGCCAATGAGGCCCAGCCCCTGTACGTCAACTCGCCCTTCGGCATCGGGCTCGGGCACAATGGCAACCTGACCAACGCGAAAACGCTGGCAGAACTCATCACGCGTTCCGATCGCCGGCATCTGAACACGAACTCCGACTCCGAGGTGATCCTCAACGTCTTCGCCCATGAACTCGCCCGCTCGACGCGGGTCGCGCCGCAGGCCTCCGACGTGTTTCGCGCGGTCGCAGCGGTACACGAGCGTTGCCACGGCGCCTATGCCGTCGTCGCAATGATCGTCGGTCACGGCCTCGTCGCCTTCCGCGATCCGCACGGCATTCGCCCGCTCGTCCTCGGGCAGCGCAACGTCGACGCGGGACCTGAATACATGGTTGCTTCGGAAAGCGTCGCGCTGGATATTCTCGGTTTCGAGCGCCTGCGCGATGTCGCGCCCGGCGAGGCGATCTACATTGAGCAGAACGGGCGCCTGAATTCGCGCGTGGTGGCCGCCAGGCCCAGCCTGCGGCCGTGCATTTTCGAGTTCGTTTATCTCGCCCGGCCGGATTCGATGATGGACGATATTTCCGTTTACAAGGCGCGCCTGCGCATGGGCGAAAAGCTCGCCGAAAAGATCTTGAGGGAACGGCCGCGGCACGACATAGACGTTGTCATCCCGATCCCGGAAACCAGCCGCACCTCGGCACAGCCGCTGGCGCAAAAGCTGGGCGTACCGTTCCGCGAGGGTTTCGTGAAAAACCGCTACGTCGGGCGTACCTTCATCATGCCGGGGCAGGAGGAACGCCAGCGTTCGGTGCGCCAGAAACTGAATACGATCGAGCTCGAGTTCCACGGCAAGAACGTGCTCCTCGTTGACGACTCCATCGTGCGCGGAACGACTTCGCGCAAGATCGTCGAGATGGCACGCGCAGCGGGCGCGCGCAAGGTCTATTTC
>CAZKOE010000103.1:0-8814 GCA_964554305.1 uncultured Gammaproteobacteria bacterium | reverse complement strand
CCGGCTCCAAACGCGATCCGCTCCAGCCCGTGAATCGTCAGGTTTACCGCTTCAACATGCTGCTCGACAAGGCGGTGCTCCGTCCGGTCGCGCAAGGCTATGTGAAGGTCACGCCGCAGCCGATTCGTACCGGCATCTCCAACTTCTTCTCCAACCTGGGCGAACCGGTCACCATCCTCAACGACCTCCTGCAGTTGAAGCCGCTCGACGCCGTGCGCGACACCGGGCGCTTCTTTACCAATTCCACGGTGGGCCTCTTCGGCTTCCTGGATCCCGCGTCGGACTGGGGAATGCCGCCGCACAGCGAGGACTTCGGTATCACGCTCGCACGCTGGGGCGTGCCGAGCGGACCCTATCTGCAAATCCCCTTCCTCGGCCCCAGCGACGTGCGCGACGCCTTCGGCCTGGTGGTGGATTACTACGGCTCGCCTTACTACTGGGCAGGCTGGAAAGTTTCAACTCGAAACGAGATTTCCATAGTAGGTATTATCCAGTTGCGGGCTCAGTTTCTCTACCTGGACAAAATGATGGAGGGGGCCTACGACCCCTATGCCCTCATGCGTGATGGCTGGCTCCAGAACCGTGACGCGACCGTACGCAAGAATCTGCCCAACTACAATCCCAACACGCTGCCGGACTACGGCCTGCCCGGCGAAGATTCCGGTAGCGGCTGAGCGTGCGGACCACCGCCCGCCCGCGCTCACCCGGTCGTGGCGAGGACGGGAACGAGCAGCGGTTCAACCTCGCAGATACGCGCCAGAGCAAGCGCCTCCTCGGGAAGGTTGACAAGATGCAGTGCGCGCCCGGCATGGCGCGCGCGGCGCAGCCACTCGATCAGGAGCGCTATTCCGGCGCTGTTGACACGCGTCACGTCCGCAAGATCGAGCGTGATCTCCGGGGTGTTTCCGAAGGCGCCCTCGCTCGCCTCCAGCAGGTCCGTTGCCGTCCCGAAGCCGAGTTCACCCTCGACCTTGAATCGTCCCTCGCCATCGGGCACGAGGTGCGCGCGCGCCGCCGGATGAAGCCTCACTTGCCGGGGGTCGCCGCCTTCATCGCGGTCACGGTCTTCGGCGCCTTGGCGTGTTGCAGCCGCTTGATGAGCGCGTCGAGGCTGGTACGGCGGATTTCGGCCTGGAATTCGCTCTGGTAGGTCTTCACGTAGGAAACTCCGGCGATGAGCACGTCGAAAACCTTCCAGCCCGAATCGCTCTTGACCATTGCATAATCCACTTCGATGGGATCGTGGTGGGGGACGATGATCCGGCTGCGTACTCGTACAAACCGCTGGCTGGCGTCGCCACGGAAGGGCAGCACCTCGACCTTCGCGCCGGGGTATTCCTCCACGCCCTTGGAGTAGGTGGTGATCAGATAATGCAGGAAGGCCTGTTCGAAGGCCTTGCGTTGTTCCGGGGTGGCAGCGCGCCAGTAGCGCCCGAGCACGGCCTGCGAGGTCATGTCGAAGTCGAGATTCGGCACCAGGTATTTGCGTACCAATTCCTTGGCCAGGGCGGGATTGCCCTTGAGCTTGGCCCGGTTCTCCCGGAGTGCCTGCATGATGTTCTGCGAAGCCGTTTGCACCACTTCCGCCGGGCCGGGCGCCGTGCTCGCGGCCGCGGGCCTGGCGGCACCCGCCGCAAACGCCGGTACGGTGAGACAGGCGAGCGCGAGCGCGCCCGCCAGGCGCAGCCGCCTAGCTCTGCGGAACGGGAGCGGGAGTCGCTTGTTTTGCATCGGATTTTCCTCCACCGGATGAACTGTTGCCCATATGAGACATGAATTGCCCAATCAAGTTCTCGAGCACGAGGGCCGACTGGGTAAAGTGTATGGTATCGCCGTCCTTGAGCGATTCAAGCGAGCCGCCCGGCGTGATTCCTATGTATTGGTCGCCCAAAAGCCCGTGAGTTTCAATCGCGGCGCTCGAATCGGTGGGTATTTCGTTGTATTGGTCCCGGATGCGCATGCGCACATCGGCCATGAGCGTCTTCTGGTTGAGGCTGATCCGGGTAACCTTGCCGACCTTCACCCCGGCGAGCGTGACCGGTGCGCCGGGCTTCAGCCCGCCGATGTTGGAGAAGGAGGCTTTCACCAGGTAGCTGCCGCCACCGCTGGTCCAGTTATGCAGATTGGTCGTCTGGGTCGCGAGGAAAAGCACCGCGGCGATACCGAGCAGCACGAACAGCCCGGTGCCGATTTCGAGTCCGAAACTACGTCGCATGATCAACAACTCCGTGGTTCATGAAAGCGCTCAGGATTGAAACATGAAGGCGGTGGCAATGAAGTCGAGCGCAAAGATCGCGACCGCCGAAATCACCACCGTGCGGGTGGTGGCGCGGGCAACGCCGCCCGCCGTGCGCTGCGCGGTAAAGCCGGCGTAAACGGCGACCAGGTTGACCGCCACGCCGAAGACGAAGCTCTTGATGATGCCGTTGATGAAATCCCCCATGAAGTCCACGGACGACTGCATCCCGCCCCAGAAGACACCCTGATCCATGTGCATCATCGCGACCGCAATCGCCCAGGCGCCGAAGATGCCGACCACGTCGAAGGTGAGTGCGAGAAGCGGCACGGCGATGACCCCGCCGGTGAAGCGCGGGGCGACGATGCGCTTCACCGGGTCCACGGCCATCATTTCCATGGCCGAGATCTGCCCGGTCGCGCGCATGAGCCCGATTTCACTCGCGAGCGCCGTACCCGCGCGGCCCGCATAAAGCAGCGCCGCGAGTACCGGCCCCAACTCGCGCAGAATCGCGATCGCGACGATCGGCCCGAGGGCCGAGGACGCGCCGAAGCGCCCGAGCACGGCATAGAGTTGCAGCGCGAACACCAGGCCGATGAAAAAGCCCGCGAGCGACACGAGGACGACGGTGCGGTTACCGAGCGAATAAATCTGCTCGACGATGAGCAGCGGGCGCAGAAAGCTGCGCGGCACAAGTGCCATGACGCGGAAGAAAAACAGCCAGGCCGCACCGAAGGCGGCGAGCCCCGTGCGCCCCCGGCGACTGACGTGCGGCTCGAGCAGGGCCATTATTCGGCATCCTCCATGAGTTCGCTCGCATAGTCCCGCCCCGGATAGTGAAACGGGACCGGACCGTCCTCGAGCCCACCGATGAATTGGCGCACCCATTGCGAGCGGTTGCGCCTGAGTTCATCGGGCGTCCCCTTGGCGATCACCTTGCCCTCGGCGATGAGATAGCTTTCATCCGCCAAATGCTCGAGAATGTCCACGTCATGCGAGACGATCACGGTCGTGAGCCCGAGCGCCTGGTGCAGATGGCGGATGAGGCGCACGATGGCGCTCAGCGAAATCGGATCGAGCCCGGTAAACGGCTCGTCGTAGAAAACGAATTCGGGATCGAAGACGATCGCGCGGGCCAGCGCCACCCGCCGCGCCATGCCGCCCGAAAGCTCACTCGGCATGAGTTCCGCCGCGCCGCGCAGCCCCACGGCCTGCAATTTCATCAGCACGAGGGTGCGGATCATGGATTCGGGAAAATCCGTGTGCTCGCGCAGCGGGAAGGCGACGTTTTCGAAGGCGCTGAGTTCGGTGAGAAGCGCACCGTCCTGGAACAGCATGCCCATGCGCATCCTGAGGGCGTAAAGCTCGCGCACGCGCAGCGACTGCACGGGGATGCCCTCCACGCAGATCGAGCCCGAGGTGGGATGCAACTGGCCGGAAATGAGGCCGAGCAGCGTCGTCTTGCCGGTGCCGCTCGGACCCATGATCGCCGTGATCTTGCCGCGGGCGATTTCGATGTTCACGTGGTCGAAGATCGCCCGATCGCCGCGCTCGAACACGAGATCGCGGATCGAAATCGCGCAATCCCCCGTGACCGATGCGGGCGCCGCGGCGTGGCGAAATCTCAAGCGGCGCGCTCCATGGCGGGGTCGTATTCGCCGAGCCGGGCGAGGTGGTTGAGCCGGGCGCGTTCGGCGAAGGCCGCGGCCGCGGCCTCGGCCTTGGCCGCCTCGCCCCGCCAGATGTCGAGCACCGGGTTCTGGAGCGCGCGTGCGTAGGAGAAGGTGAGCGGCCAGGGGAGGGGTCCGGCACGGTTCATGGCGTCCAGAT
Source organism: uncultured Gammaproteobacteria bacterium (assembly GCA_964554305.1). Lineage (GTDB taxonomy): Bacteria > Pseudomonadota > Gammaproteobacteria > JAKDMP01 > JAKDMP01 > JAKDMP01. Next base: position 4,748 of record CAZKOE010000103.1, on the reverse strand, counting down.
GCGCCGTCGCCTGCTCGGGCGTCTGTCCACCGGAGAGAAACGCGATGCCGCCCACGGCCGCCGGCACGTGGCGGCGCAGCGTGCGCAGCGTCGCCTCCGCGACTTCCGCGACCGAACTCTGTTGGGAGCATTTCTTGCCCGCAATGACCATGCTCGGCTTGAGCACCATGCCCTCGAGCAGCACGTCCTGCGCATCGAGTTCGGCAAACACGGCGGCGAGCGTGCGGTTCGTTGCCGCTTCGCAGTCGGCCCGGGTATGCGTGCCGTCAATCAGCACCTCGGGCTCGACGATGGGAACGATGTCGGCCTCCTGGGCGAGCGCTGCATAACGGGCGAGCGCGTGGGCATTGGCCGCGATGCAGGCAGCACTCGGGAGACCATCGGCGGCTTCGATCGCGATCACGGCGCGCCACTTGGAAAAGCGTGCGCCGAGTTCGCGGTACTCCGCGAAGCGCTCGCGCAGCCCGTCGAGGCCCTCGGTCACCTTCTCGCCCGGATGCCCCGCCAGATCCTTCGCTCCCTTGTCCACCTTGATGCCGGGAAGAATGCCGCGGCCCTCCAGCAGTTTCGGGAACGGTTCGCCGGCACCGGAGCGCTGGCGGATCGTCTCGTCGAACAGGATCACACCGCTGATGTAGTTGTCGATGTCGGGCGCCGTGAACAGAAGCTCCCGGTAGGCCTGGCGCGTCGCTTCGGTGGACTCCACGCCGACGGCGGCCAACCGCTTGGCGATGGTCGGTGCGCTCTCGTCGGCGGCGAGAAGCCCCTTGCCGGGCGCCACCATGCGCGCGGCGATCGTCATCAGTTCGTCTCGATTCATTGCGTTCTCCGGATTCAAACAGGGCGATTCAAAGCAAGCGGTAAAGGATATCAAATAGCGCCCCGCGCCGAGCCTGCCAGCAGACCGAGCGGCGCCGTCGCCAGCGCCACGCCGGCGAAAAGCCAGAACAGCGCGGACAACGGCCACAGGCTCGCGAGCAATCCGATCAGCGCCACGAGACCCGCGCCCAGGGCGTTTCCGAGCCCGAGAGCAAGACCGGAACCGAACGGCCGGTTCTCCGGGAAAAGATCCTGTCCTTCCGCGGTGGTGATGGGAAAGGTGGCAAAGGCGGCGATGCCGGTGAGCGCCGCGCCCGCCCACAACGCCGGCAGGGCGCCCCAGGCAACGAGCGCGAGACCCGTGGCCATCAGCACCCCTGCCGCGGCGAGCACCGGCGGGCGCCCGATCCGGTCCGCGAGGTGGCCACCGTAAAGCGTGCCGACGAGGCCGACGATCAGCATCGTGGTGACCAGCGCCGCACCGCCGATCAGGCCGCCACCGAGACTCTCCCACAAGATCGGCAGGTACGCCGTCGCCCCGATCACCACCAAACCGCGCAAGGCCACATACGCCAGCAGGCGACCGGTCGCGGCGAGCCGCCCGTGCATGCGCACGCGCCATTCGCTCGTCGGCACGCGCGGCGCCGGCAGCAGGCGGTGAACGAGCGGCATCGTCGCCAGCACGATCAGCGCCGGCACCCACAGGCGCGAGAGCGTGCCCCAGGCCACCACGGCGCTGGCGATAAGCGGCCACGTGCCGCGTCCGATTTCGCCGCCGAGCAACATGACTGCCAGGCCGAAATGCCCGCGCCGGCCCGCGTAGCTGCGCGCGGCTGCCAGCGCCTGCGGGTGAAAACAGGCATTGGCCACACCGATCAGGGCCAGCACCACCAGAAGCCAGGCCAGGCTGCCCGCAAAACCGACCAGTCCCGCACCGACAGCGGCCCCGGCGACGCCAAACCACATCAACCGGCGGCCGCCGAGCGGGCGACCGAGCAAGCCCGCGACCGGTTGCAAGCCCTGCCCGGCGACGAGCACGAACATCAGCGTTCCGGCAAGCGCGGGCGAGCGGCCGAGCGCGACCAGCACGGCCGGCAGCACGCCGGGGAGAAAGTTGGCTGCGCCATCGTTGGCGAAATGCAGCCACGCAAGACCCGCGAGCGGCCCGTAGCGGACCGGTCCCGCATCGGTCTTCTGCGCCACCTCGTCAACCACGCGCCGAAGATGAATTGTTCCGGCGCACGGGTGCTTCTACTTCAATCCTGCCCTGCTGCCTGCGGCGCAGCCGTTCGGCGTATCGAAGCGCCTCGTTGAGGCGATCCGTCGGCATCGTCACGTTCTCCCGATAACGACAAAATCGTGAATGGCGAATTTTCCCGGCAAGCCCCGCCCGCCGGGCAACCGGCAGGCCTGGACAACTTCCGGAGGCTGCCGAGAGGATTATCCGTCAAGGAAAAGCGGCGACGTCAAAGGGCCATCGATCGAGAAAAGAGTGATTGATCGAATTGGTCGGGGTGAGAGGATTTGAACCTCCGACCACCTGCACCCCATGCAGGTGCGCTACCAGACTGCGCTACACCCCGAATTACCCTCCCAAAAGCCTATTGCCACCAGCCTATTTTGCGAGTACGGTGAGAAGATCCTCCAGTTCCGCGCGCAACTGGTGCACGATCTGGCGGCTCTGGCTGCGATCCTCCTTCGCCTCCTCGCCTTCGAGCTTGTGGCGCGCGCCGCCGATCGTGTAGCCCTCGGCATAAAGCAGCGCGCGGATCTGGCGAATCAGGATCACGTCGTGATGGCGGTAGTAACGGCGGTTGCCGCGCCGCTTCACCGGTTTCAGTTGCGGGAACTCCTGCTCCCAGTAGCGGAGCACATGCGGTTTGACGTCGCAGATGGCGCTCACCTCCCCGATGGTGAAGTAGCGCTTGGCCGGAATCGCCGGCAGCTCCCCGTTATGCCCCGCTTCCAACATAACCCTCGACTCGCTGCTTGAGTTTCTGTCCCGCCTTAAAGCTTACCACGCGCCGGGCCGTGATCGGAATTTCCTCGCCGGTCTTGGGGTTGCGCCCCGGTCGCCGGCCCTTGTCGGCCAACTCGAAGTTGCCGAAGCCGGAAAGCCTGACCGGCTCGCCGGCAACGAGGGCATTGACCATCTCCTCGAAGAACTGCTCGACGAGTTCCTTCGCCTCGCGCTTGTTGAGTCCCAGGTCGCGGAAGATAACCTCGACGAGCTCAGCCTTCGTCACCGTTTTCTGATCAATTCCTGACATGAATATTCGCCTCCTCGGCCAGTCCGGTCATGATGGCGGAAACGGCCACATCCACTTCCGCATCGGTGAGAGTGCGACAAAGGTCGCGAAAAATCAAGCCCATGCCGATACCACGCATGCCTTCCGGAATGCCCTGGCCCGTATAGACATCGAACACAAACGCCTCGGCAAGTCGCTCTCCGGCGTAGCGGCGAGCGAGCGCGAGCAGCCCCGCCGCCGTCACCCGCGCGGGCACGACGAGCGCGAGATCGCGCCGCACGGACGGGAAACGCGGCAGCGCGCGCGCGCGTGTCACCGCCGGGAGCACAAGCTCCGAAAGGTCAAGCTCCAGCAGGAGCGTCGCCGGCGGAAGGTCCCAGGCGGCGGCCAGTGCGGGATCGACGACCCCGAACTCGGCAACGGCTTTGCCGTCGATCACGGCGCGGGCCGCGCGGCCCGAGGCAAGGCCCGCGCGTTTGATCGGTTCGAATTCGGGCGCAGCGACACCGACCGCGGCGAACAGCGCTTCCACGTCACCCTTCATGTCGAAAAAATCGCATGGCCGTGAGCGGGCACCCCATTGCTCGGGCAAGGCGGCCCCGCAGACGACGGCGCCGAGATGTTCGCGTTCGCCGCGCTCGCCGCCAAACACCGTACCTCGCTCGAACAGACGTACGCGCGCGGCGCCGCGGGCCACATTGTGCGCCAGGGCGTCCAGCAGCCCGGACCAGAGCGATCGGCGCAGCACCGACTCGCGTTCGGACAGCGGGTTCGCCAGTTCCAGCGCGGCATCTCCGCCCGGAGCCAGCGCGGCATCGCGCTCGGGCGCGACGAGGCTCAGGGTCACCGCCTCGTCGTAACCGCGAGCGAGCAGAACCTCCGCCAAGCGGGCGCCGGGCTCCACCCCACCCGCTCCCTGCCGCGGTGCGGCCAGGCGCCGCCGTGGTGCGACCGCGGGAATGCGTTCGTAACCGGCGATCCGCGCGATCTCCTCGACCAGGTCCGCCTCGCACTCGACGTCGAAACGCGCGCCGGGAGGCGTGACCCGAAGCAGGTCAGCTCGAGCCTCGACTCCAAAGCCGAGGCGACGCAGAATGCGCGCGATCTCGTCGGCCGGCAAGGCAAAACCCGCGAGCCGCCGCAGGTTCGCGGGATCGAAGGAGATGGGGGTACGCGCAGCCGAGGCCGCAGGCAATTCGGCTGTGACGATCGGACCCGGAGCGCCGCCTGCAATCTCGGCGATCAACGCGCTCGCGCGCTCGAGTGCGGCGGGAGGAAGCCCGGGATCCACGCCCCGCTCGTAGCGGTGGGAAGCCTCGGTCGCAAGGCCCAGGCGACGGGCCCGCCCGCGAATCGCGGCGGGGGCGAAGTGGGCGCTTTCGATGAAAATCTCGCGAGTGGCGGCGGAAACGGCGCTCGCGGCCCCGCCCATGATGCCGGCCAGGGCGACGGGCCCGCGATCGTCGGCAATGACGAGCATATCCGGCGACGGCGCGGCTTCGGCGCCGGCAAGTAATTCCAGGCGTTCGCCCGCCCGGGCGTAACGCACCCGGATCTCGCCCGCGATCGTTTCGCGGTCGAAGGCGTGCAAGGGCTGGCCCAGCTCGAGCATCACGTAGTTGAGCACATCCACGACCGGATGGCTCGCCCGCTGGCCCGCGCGGCGCAGGCGCTCGGCCA
>CAZKOE010000102.1:1279-8815 GCA_964554305.1 uncultured Gammaproteobacteria bacterium | reverse complement strand
TACCGTTCCGCGGCTCTCTGAACCGCGGGACCTCCGCCTGCCCGCATGCACACAATCCATCTCAGGGTTGCCCCCGGGACCGCAAAGAAAATGAGACCTCCCGTTTTCGCAACTTCACGGCGTTTCTTCGTCACCACTGTCGAGCCTGATACAAACAAGGGAACTCACTCGCTTCCAAAGTTTCCCAACCATCCGCAGCGTTATAATTTCACGTAAACACTTCACTTTTTTCCACCTCAGACACCTCCGGAAATGCCTACGCAAACGACCGGCGCCAACGAGCGCGACAAGCTTCTCAACAAGGTTATCGAGATGGCGCGCAAACTTGCACCGGGCGACGATCCGGCGCTTCTCGAATCCTTCATCCCGCTGTACTACGCGGGCTCCAGCATCGAAGATCTCCGCCTGCACCACGCCGGAGAGTTGGCGGGCGCCGCCCTCACCCATTTCTCGCTCGCGGAGACACGCAAAGAGGGCGACATCGCGGTGCGTGTCTTCAACCCGCTCCGGCGCGAGAAGGGCTGGAGCAGTGCTCGCACGATCATCGAAATCGTGGCGGCCGACATGCCCTTTCTCGTGGATTCGCTCACCATGCTCGCGCGACGGCACGAACTCGTTGTGTACCAGACGGTGCACCCGGTATTGTCCGTACGCCGCGGGAAATCGGGAAAAATCACGGCCGTCGGCGACCACGGCAGCCTCGAAGGCGCGGGCGACGAATCGTTCATTCTGCTCAAGGTGGACCGGGTCGATGACCCCGAACGCCTGGAATCGCTGCGCAAGGAGATCGCGGGCGCCCTGGCCGACGTCGACGCGGCCGTATCCGACTGGACTCCCATGCGCGATCGCGCCGAGGCCATCGCCTTCGAGATGGACTCCGGCGACTCCCCGCTCAAGCCCGAAGAATTGCAGGAATCGCGCCGCTTCCTGCACTGGTTGGTGGACAATCATTTCGTTTTCCTCGGCTACCGCGAATACTCGCTCGACACCGAAAACGGTCAATACGTGCTCAAACAGATACCCGGAACGGGCCTCGGGATTCTGCGCCAGGAGGGCGGGCGTTACCGGCAACTGGTCATCCCGAAGGAACTGCGCGAGCGGGCCCTTGCCAAGGAAGGCCTGATCATCACCAAGGCCAACTCCCGCTCCACCGTCCATCGCGATGCCTTTCTCGACTACGTTGGGGTCAAGCGCTTCGACGATAATGGGGAGGTCAGCGGCGAATTCCGTTTTCTCGGCCTGTTCACATCCTCCGTGTACGCCAACAGCCCACGGGAAATCCCGATCGTGCGGTTGAAGATTCGCCATGCCCTCGTGTATTCGCGTTTGTCGCCCGTCAGCCACGCCGGCAAGAGTCTAACGAGTGCACTCGAAACTCTGCCTCGGGACGAACTTTTTCAGGCAAGCGACGAGGAGCTTTATAACATCGCCCTGGGCGTCGTGCACATTCAGGAACGCCAGCAGGTCCGTCTGTTCATTCGCCGCGACGCCTTCGGGCGCTTCTACTCCTGCCTGGTTTACATGCCCCGCGAACGCTACAACGCGACCGTCCGGGTGGACATGCAGAACATTCTGGGCAAGGCACTGCGCGCGCGCGAAATCGAATCCTACGTCCAGATAGACGAATCGCAACTCGCCCGCCTGCACATCATCGTGCACACGGCGCCGTGGCAGAGCGCGCGCATTGGCCACAAGCGCCTGGAGCGCGCTCTCGCCGAGGCAAGTCGCACCTGGGGCGACCGGCTCTACGACGTGCTCGTTCGCCGTTACGGCGAGGAACGCGGCACGCCGCTCGCTGAGCGCTGGGCAAGATGCTTCCCCCTCTCCTACCAGGAAGACATTACGCCCGACGAAGCGCTGAAAGATATCCGGCACCTGCGCCATCTGGACGGCGATCAGCCGCTCGACATCAATCTTTATCGCCCCGCCGGGAGCCCGGAAGGCGTGCTGCGGTTGAAGGGTTTCAGCCGCGAACAGCCGATCATCATCTCCGACATTTTGCCGTTGCTCGAAAACATGGGCCTGAAGGTGATCGCCGAGCGCCCGTACGAGCTGCGGCTCGCAGACGACTCGATTTACTGGATACACGATTTCGACGCCGTGTTGCGCGGCGCCGCCGTCGGGGACATCAAGGAAGCCTCGGCGCGTTTCCGCGAGGTCTTTCTCTCGCTGTGGTCGGGAGGATCCGAGAACGACCGCATCAACGCGCTCGTGCTTTCCACTGGTTTCAACTGGCGCCAACTCCGCGTCATTCGCGCCTATGCCAAGTACCTGTTGCAAACCGGCATGCCCTTCGGTTCGGGCTACATCGAAGAGGTGATCGCCACCCGTTTCGAGGTAAGCGCCGCGCTGATGCGCCTGTTCGAGGCGCGCTTCGATCCCGGGCTCGACGCCGCTACCCGAAAGCACCAGGTCGAAACGGCCGACAAGGCGCTCGATGAGGTGCTTGAACAAATCAACGGCCAAGACGAGGATCGCATCCTGCGCGGCATGGCGGCCCTCGTACGCGCGACACTGCGTACCAACCATTATTGCACGGGAAGCCGCGGGCGCTACCGCCATTACCTGTCATTCAAATTCGACTCCGCGAACGTCCCCGAACTACCCTTGCCGAAGCCCCTGTGCGAAATCTTCGTTTACGCACCGCACGTCCAGGGCGTGCACCTGCGCGGCGGCAAGGTGGCACGCGGCGGCATCCGCTGGTCCGATCGCAAGGCGGATTTCCGCACCGAGGTGCTCGGCCTGATGAAGGCGCAAATGGTGAAAAACACCGTGATTGTGCCCGTGGGTTCCAAGGGTGGCTTCATCGTCAATCACCTCCCCGAGGATGGCGATCGCGACAAGGTGCTCACCGAGGTCAAGCGCTGTTATCGCGACTTCATGCGCGGTTTGCTCGACCTCACCGACAACATCTCGGGCACCAGGGTCATACCGCCAGAGAACGTCGTGCGTTACGACGAGGACGATCCTTATCTCGTGGTCGCGGCCGACAAGGGCACGGCCACCTTTTCCGACCTCGCCAACGAAATCGCGGCCGACTACGGCTACTGGCTCGACGATGCCTTCGCCTCCGGCGGCTCGGCCGGCTATGACCACAAGGAAATCGGCATCACCGCCAAGGGCGCCTGGGAGTCGGTGAAACGCCTGTTCCGAGAGCTGGACGTCAACCCGGAGACCGACAGCGTAACGGCCGTCGGCATCGGCGACATGGCGGGCGATGTGTTCGGCAACGGCATGCTCCTGTCGAAGAAGCTGCGCCTGATTGCGGCATTCAATCACATGCACATCTTCATCGATCCCGATCCCGACCCCGCAAAGAGTTTCGCCGAGCGCAAGCGGCTCTACGAGCTGCCCCGCTCCGCCTGGTCCGATTACGACGAGAGTAAACTTTCCCGGGGTGGCGGCGTGTACAGCCGCAAGGCGAAGAACATCAAACTCAGCCCGCAGGCGGCGCAGGCACTCGGCGTCGAACAGACGGTGTTCAAGCCGCAGGAGCTGATTCGGGCCATTCTCAAGGCGCCGGTGGACTTGTTGTGGAACGGCGGTATCGGTACCTACGTCAAGTCCTCTCGCGAAAGCCACGCCGACGTCGGTGACCGTGCCAACGACGATCTGCGCATCGACGGCCGCGACTTGCGCTGCAAGGTAGTCGGCGAAGGCGGCAACCTCGGATTCACTCAGCGCGGCCGCATCGAATACGCGCTGGCGGGCGGACGTATCACGACCGATTTCATCGACAACTCGGCGGGCGTGGATTGTTCCGACCACGAGGTCAACATCAAGATCCTGCTGAACGTGGTACGCCGGCACAAGGGCTTGAGTGAAGGCAACCGACGCAAACTTCTCGCCAACATGACCGACGAAGTCGCACGACTGGTGTTGCGTGACAATTACCTCCAGAGCCTTGCCCTGTCGGTGGCGGAATCGCAGGCGGTCGAACGCCTGAACGAACATGCCCATCTCCTGCGGACACTCGAACGCGAAGGACACCTCAACCGGCAACTCGAAGCGCTCCCGAGCGACGAGGAAATTTCCGAACGCCGCGTGTCCGGGCGCGGCCTCACCCGCCCGGAACTGGCGGTCGTGTTCGCCTACAGCAAGATCGCCATGTTCAACATGCTCGACGAGGCGGAGCTGGCCGCGGATCCCTACCTTCGCCGCGAGCTCGCTGACTATTTCCCGAGTCTCCTGCGCGAAAAATACGCGAAGGAAATGCCGGAACACCGCCTGCACGGCGAGATCATCGCGACGGCGATCACCAACAGCATGATCAATCGCATGGGCCCGAACTTCCCGTTCCGCCTCCAGGAGGAAGTCGGCACCAACATCAACACCGTGGCGCGTGCCTATGCCATAGTCCGCGAATCCCTCGACATGGTCGCCATCTGGCGCGACATCGAGGCGTTGGACCGGAAGATCCCCGCGCACGCGCAAACCGATGCCATCACCGAAACCTATCACCTGATCCGCCACCTGACGCGATGGACGATCGAGCACGGCTACGGCAAGGCGAACATCAGCGAAAGCGTCGAAACCCTGGGCAATGCGGTGCACGCGCTGCGCGCCGAATTGCCGGCTATCCTGCCCGAATACCTGAACGAACTCTACGCCGGCGACCTCAAGAGGTATCGCGAACAAGGGTTGACAAGCGGTCTCGCGCACAGGCTCGCCGCCCTCCCCGCCCTGTACGCGGCCTTCGATATTGCCGAGGTGTCGGCGCACGCCGGGATCGAGGTTACCCAGGCGGGTGAGGCATACTTCTTGCTCAGTAGCAAGCTGGAACTCGACTGGCTGCACCGCCAGATCGAGGCGCTGCCCGGCGATGATCACTGGAAGGCACTATCCCGCGCGATGCTGCGTGAAGCCCTCTATTCCCAGCAACGCCGGCTTACGACCGAAGTGCTGCGGAGAAGGAAAGACCGCGGCGGCAAAAACGTCGAGCGACTCGTCACGGAGTGGCTGGAGCGGGAATCCTCCTCCGTCAATCATTTCCTGTCGGTGATCGGAGAAATCAGGACGATGGGCCAGGTCGAATTCGCCTCGCTCTCGGTCATCCTGCAAAAAACCTACACCCTCGCGCGCGCCAAGCAAACCACCCGCCGCGCCGCCTGAAAAATTTCAGGAAACGCGGTAAGGTCTTCCGGAACCCGCAAGGAATGGACAGAACGTCTCGTAGTACGGGCAACGGTGACCCCGCCCACCGCCTCGCGCCAGGTCGTCACCCCGCCCTTCACCAGCATCCGAAACGCCCCGCCCGCCACGTAGTACTCGGTCGTGGTGGAGTCCAGGATGCTCTCATAGCGGCGCCCATCGGGCGCGTAGATGAGCTCGGCCACGTGCCCCTTCTTGTGCAGCACCGTCGCCAGCCCCCGCGCGTTGCAGCTCGCGCTCAACCCGTCCGGACCCGAAGAGCTCGGCTCCGCTTTTCCCTTTGGTAATGCTTGCCAACCGCCCGGCGTCAAAACGTGGGGCGGCACCCGCGCTGCCGTAATTCCAGTGCACGGTGTGCGTAGCACCGCTCGCTCCATCCTTGACGGTGCGCTTGATGAGATGCCCCGCGGTATCGTAATACTGCCTGACGGTATTGCCGGTGGCATCCTTCTGCCAGGAGAGTTCATCCTTGGCATCGTAGATGTAGTGCCAGGTGCCGCTCGTCAGCGAGCTGCGGGTAACGCGATATCCGGCAGGGTCATAACTGAAACTCTCGGTGACGCCGGACGCGTCGGTCTTCGTCAGCATGTCGCCCGCAGCCTGAAGCTCGTTGAATGCGCGCAGTCGCCTGATCATAAATGATTGAACAAGCCTTGCGCTCGTTTCTCCCTGAGACGTCGAGCAACATAGACTCTCAACTGTGCATGTAACATTGACCACAACACCAGATACGTGCCCCCACAGCCGCAAAAGAAGAGCGTATAATCCCAGCCAGCCGTAAACTGGTGAGTATGAGAATATCGAATCGCAAAAGCAATGCCTCCGATAGCCACCATGGACAGGGTGATTGGCAACGCACCAAAAAATAACGTACGCCCCCCCACGTTCGGGCTGTTGGCGTATTAAGTCCCCAAATAAATCCAATTGCGGCGGTAGCGCAGATTCCAAGCAAAATAATAATATCCACCCAATTCAGATCGTAAAATGCAAGCCGGGAAATGGCTTCGGCCAGCAAGAATGTTACAACTACGAGTGCGGCCATTACTGCCAAATCAATGCGCTGGCTGTATCGCCATCCGCCGGGCATTGGATGAAAGCGCCAACTCATGCAGCCAAGTTATTCATCAATAGGGATTTGGCATGCACGCGGGGATGCCAGGAAACGCTGGACGATATCTCGACCACTCAAACACAGGCCGCCATGGATGCCCTGAACCACCGCCCGCGCAAAGCTTTGAACTTTCGCACCCCACATGAGGTAATCTTCAACACACAGACCACGCTAACCGACTCGATAGTTGAATCCACGAAGCAAAAAAGCCGCGAAATCGCATTGCTACCCCTCCCTTTTCTGTTGACGGTACTTTTTATACTCCTCAAATTTTCATTTGTCAAATTCACGCGAGCGTGATGAGGGGTCAGCGGGCGCGTAGCCGGCGCCAGAAATACCAGCCGATGCCGCCGAAAAGAAGCAGGCCCACGCCACCGCCGAGAAAAATGATCAGGAACAGAACGAGTCCGTAACCGCTCGGAGCAAGGCCGCTGAACGCCGCGACGACGAGGCCGATTATGAGCCACAGGATCAGCCAGAGAAGAGGCAGAATGATAATCATCCGCTTTATTATTGCGGGATGTTCTTCTCGATAATCTTGACGTCAGCCTTCGAGCGCAGCCATGCCAGGTATCCTTCCATCTCCTGGTTCCGGTGCAATTGTGACAATTGAAGCAGGTAAATCTGACGTTGCTGCTGTTTCAGCTTTTTGGCGTTGCCGGGCGTAACCGCCATCAGGGCGAACAGGGCCGGACTGCCGTCGTCCAGATGCACCGTCCCGTACGTGGCCTTGTTTTGCGCCGGCGGTACCGCGGCAAAGGCGGCGCTCGCCACGGCCGGCGGCAGGCTCGCGGTAGCGGCATTACGGGCAAAGGTGGCGGGACCATGCAGCCGGGCGCCGAGTGACTTCGCCACCGTCTCAAGCGATTTCCCCCCGCGGGTGGCGCTTGCGGCCCGCTGGATCGCGGCGTTGGCTTCTTTCACGGCCTTTTGTTTGTTGATCGCGGCAACGATCTTGTCGCGTACCTTCGACAGGGGTTTGAGTTTGCTCGGCTGGGTGGACGACACCCGCAGCACAACGGCATCTATATCCCCCAGCTTGACGGGCTCGCTGTTCTGGTGCAACTTGAGCACGGAATTGGAAAAGGCGGCCTTGCGGATCTTTTCGTTGGCGGCGATACCCGTCCCGGAATCCCGGGTCACTCCGGAGAGGGTCTGAATTTTGAGGCCGAGTTTTTTCGCGACCGGTTCGAGCGAACCGGGGTTTTCGTAGGCGATGTTCGCGACTTCATCGACCAGATGGACATCGCGGCTGTTCGCCTTGACTTCGAGAT
>CAZKOE010000102.1:0-1269 GCA_964554305.1 uncultured Gammaproteobacteria bacterium | reverse complement strand
GACCTGCGCCTTGACCTGGTCGTAGGGCTTGACCGAGCCCCCGCGTTTGGCGAGCAGTTGGATGAGGTACCAACCGTTGGGCGTGCGAATCGGTCCCGCGACATCCCCTGCCTTGGCAATGCCGAACAACGCCTTGTCCTGGGCTTCGGGCAATTGCCCACGGCCAGCGTAGCCGATCGAGCCACCATTGCGGCTGGAGACCTTGTCGGCGGAATACTTGCGTGCAAGCGCGGCAAACGTCTTTTCCGGGTTCTTGGAGACCCGGACCTGTTCGAGCAGCCTTTGCGCCTGTGCCTTGGCCGCGGCCATGCCTTTCGTCCCGGAATTGTCGGGCTTGATCAAAATTTCGGCTGCCTTGCGCGCCGGCGGTACACCGTAGTCGCTCTGATGCGTTCGGTACCAGGACTTGAGTTCGGCCTCGTCCGGCTTGACGTTGGCCTCCAGGGACTTCGGATCGAGCCGCACATAACGGATCGTGACCGACAGGGGTGTCGTGAACTCCGCCTTGTGAGCCTGGTAGTACGCGGATATCTCCGCATCGGAAGGTGTCTTCTTCGGGGTAAATCCGGCCAGCGGCAAGCTGAACCAGGCGATTTTGCGTTTTTGCCGGGCCAGCGCGATCAGCGAATCGGCTTCTCTCGGGGTGGCGAAGGCGCTCGCCGCGAGCCCCTGCTCCAGTACCTGGCTTTTCAGGTTTTTGCGCACACTGGCCTCGAACTGTTCCGGCGTCATGTTGTTCGCGGCAAGCACGGCCTGGTAACGCTGGAAATTGAATTTTCCGTTCACCTGGAAACTGGGAATTTGCTGAATCTGGTTGCGCACGCCGGCCTGGCTCGCGACCATGTGATAGTTCTGGGCCTGTTCGCGGAGCAGAGCCTGCGTGATCAACCGCTTGAGCACCTGTTGCTTGAGTGCCTTCTCCTGCGCCGGGGATGGGTCGAACTTGCCGCCCAGCGCCGTTTGCCGTTGGCGATAGGCGTTCTGGTAGGCATTCTGGAAGATCTGCGGCGAAATCTCGTGACCGTTCACCTTGGCCACATAACTCGAGGAGAGGACGCTGCGGTAACTGCTGATACCCCACAGAGCGAAGGGCACCGACACGATGATGACGAATACCCAGGCGATCCAGCCCTTGATATGGGAACGGAACGAGGTGAGCATCCCCGGATTACCTCAACAAAACAACAAAAAGGGCGCGATGGCGCCCTCCAAAAAATGGCGGAGTGGACGGGACTCGAACCCGCGACCCCCGGCGTGACAGGCCGGTAT
>CAZKOE010000101.1:0-8890 GCA_964554305.1 uncultured Gammaproteobacteria bacterium | reverse complement strand
GGGCGACTAGCTCAGCGGAAGAGCACTGCCTTCACACGGCAGGGGTCGCTGGTTCGATCCCAGCGTCGCCCACCAATAAAATCAAGCACTTAGCGGACCAGGTATTGCTTCGGTCCGTAACTGTCAAGAACTTCAAGCAGGACTACAGGCGGTGACTCCAACTCACCGTTCAGCCTGAGCACAGGCCGAAGTACGGAGTCGAAGGCGCTTCGACTTCGCTGCGTCTTGGTCCGTTCTGAGCTTGTCGAAGGGCTCAGCGCGAACGGAAATTTGCTGCTCTTTACGAGCCGAATCCACAGGCTCGGCCTGTCAGGCGGCGACAGCGGTCATGCGCACGGCTTTCAAGGCTCGCAACAGTTCGTCCATTTCGCTTGTGGAGAAAAGCGCATCCGGGCCTTGCGGTGCGATGGCGGTAAACGGGGATTCGTAGAGCCGGCCCGGCTCCATGATCCCGTTCTCCGTCAACGGTTTGTTGCGCCGCAACTTCTGGAGGGAAACGTGATTGAGATGCGACCGCAAGAAGTCGCGCGCCTTCGCCCGGAACTTCTCGTAATCCGTGCCTGCGGGAAGCCCCGGCAGGTCGAACTCCACCCCCTCGCCCAATTCATCCTCGAAATCCGAATAGATCGGCTTGCGCTTGTGCTTTTCGATCAGGCGAAGCAGTGCGCACAGCCAGCGGCGCGTGACTTCCAGCATCGGAACCGTGACATCTTGCCACCATTCTTCGCCCTGCACGTCTTGAATCATTTCCACCAGCCACTTCCCGTACCAGGTCGGCCCGGGCCGCCTCCGGAAGTGTCGTCCAGGCTTCGTGGTTTGCGTACTTTTCGACGAGCCGCCTATGCGGCCGGACGACAAAGTTGTCCAGCTTCATCGCCCCGACTTCCGCGTGCAGAAGCGCCACAAGCTGCGCCCGAACCTCCGTCTCCGACCCGGGATGCCCGTACGGTGCGGCCTTTTCCTCGCCCGCCTTGTCCGGACTTTCGTCCGCTAGCCGCCGATCGAGCGCGGCAATCTGTTCCAGCCGCGCGGTAAAGAGCCGCTTGCCCAGCGAGGCCACGTTCGAGCCTTCGACGGTCGGGATGTCCTGGTTGAAATACTCCAGGTTCTGGCAAAAGTCGAAGACATAAAAGAACTCCTTGTCTTCGCCCGGCCCGAAAAGCCCCGGACACAACCGCGTGCCGCGCCCCAGCATCTGCTGGAATTTGGTTTTCGAGCAGATCAGCTTGAAGAAGACCAGGTTCAGGATTTCCGGCACGTCAATCCCGGTGTCGAGCATATCCACGGACACCGCAATGTACGGCGCCTTTTCCTTGATCGAAAAATTGTCTATCAGGCTCTGTGCGTACTCGGTCTTGAAGGTGATGGCCCGAGCGAACGCGCCCTTGTAGTGCGGATAGTTGGCGTTGAAGCGCTCGACGACAAAATCGGCATGTTGCCGGTTCGTGGCAAAAATGATCGTCTTGCCGAGCCGGTACCCGCCGGCCACGGTCAGGCCATGCGTCATGAGATGCGCCAGCACCTTGTCCACCGTATCCTCGTTGAACAGCCATTTATTGACGGCGGCAACCTCCACGTGATCGGGAACGTTGCCGTCGTCGTCCCATTCCAGCGCGACCCACTGGTCCTTGTCCTCCTCGGAGAGTTCGGCATATCGGATGCCCTCGCGCTGAAACTTGAGCGGCACCGAGACCGCCTTCGGAGGCACCAGATAGCCGTCGCGAACCGCCTCCTCCAGCGAATAGGCAAAGGTTGGCACCCCGTTTTCGAGATCGAAGAGCCGATAGGTATTGCGGTCCACTTCGTCCCTGGGTGCCGCCGTCAACCCGATCAGCAGGGAATCGAAATAATCGAGGATCGCACCGTACTTCTGGAATACCGAGCGGTGCGCCTCGTCAATGACGACCAGATCGAAATGCCCGACGCCGAAGCGCCGTTCACCATTTTTCGCCTCGTCTATCAGCCCCATCATGGTCGGGTAAGTCGAGACGAACACGCGGCCCTCGACATTTTTCTCCGTCATCAGATTCACCGGCGCGGCATCGGACAGGAACGCCTTGAATGCGTTCACGGCCTGATTGACCAGCGCCACCCGATCGGCCAGAAACAGCACGCGCTCGACCCAGTTGCAGCACATCAACAAGTCGGCGAGCGCGATGATCGTTCGCGTCTTGCCGGAGCCGGTCGCCATGGCCAGCAACGCCTTGCGCTCGTTGTCTTCCTCAAACGCCTCGCCGACCCGCCGGATCGCCTGGGTCATGTAGGGCCGCTCCACGATGACAGCGCTGATGGACGCCTCGGCAAGCCTGCGCCGCATCGTCCGACGCTGGATCAGCCGTTCCAGTTCGCTCTTCTTGTAAAAACCCTGCACCCGGCGCGCCGCGTAGTTGGCATCATCCCAAATCCGGTGCTCGTAGCCGTTGGAATAGAAGATGATCGGCCGCCGGCCGAACTGCTGTTCGAGGCAATCGGCGTAGAACTTGGCCTGGTGCTGCCCGACGCGCGGATCGCGGCGCGTGCGCTTGGCCTCCACCAACCCCAAAGGCCTCCCATCGTCGCCCCAGAGCACGTAGTCCACAAAACCCACGCCTTCCTTGTTGGGCATGCCGCTCACCTTAAAGCAGGCAGTACGCGGATCGGCATGCACATTGGCCTCGGCCCGCTTCGCCGAGGCAAACACCTGCGGCCACTCCGTCTCCAGGAAACCGAATTGACTCATGAGGACGACTCCCGTGCCGTGGCGAGCGGTTTCGCCAGCGCCACCCGAAGCTCTTCCACCACGTCCTCCAACCCGGGCGCCTGCAGACGATTCTTGCGCAAAAACGCCTGCCACTGTTTCTGCTTGGTTTCGTCCGTCGAGAACTTTTCAGTCAATCCGTCGGGCCAAGCGGACGGCAACGACGTACCGCGGCGTTCACAGGCAGCGTGGACGGCCCGAGCCAACAGTTCCGCGTTCGGTTCGAGCCGGCTCAGCAACACCCACAGGTCGAAGTAATCCTTCATTCGGCTGTTGCGCATCCCGAGCGCAATCAATGCCTCGAATTTTTCGGCAACCACCGTTTCCCGGGGATAAACTCGCAACTGCGGCGCCGGCACATCGGGCAGCAACGTCGGCAAAGCACGCAGCTCTGCGCCCGGCGTCACGGCATCGCCGAAACCCATGTCCACCTGCACCTTGCAGCGCGCCGTTCCCAACCATCCCATCAGCCCGACACGCACACCGCCGTAAAGCGCATCCTCCCGAATGGGCGCTACCCGGACCGATGCGGCATCGAAGCGCATTCCATCATCGCATTCGATGCCGCAACCGTCTGCACGCACTCGCGCAGAACATCCAGATCCGCTCCGCATCGCGGGTCGGCCGATGGGGCACATCGAACCACAGCGAAAACAACAGCGCGCCCTTCAGCACGAACCGCGCCCGCAGGTCCGATACGGACAGACGATAAAGCCAGAGCTCCAGCGCGTATCGTGTCAACAGTAGGTTGAAATCATCGCCGTGCTCGCGGGCGCGATTCAGCAGGCGGGCCCGCAGCGACTCCGCTCTCGGGTTTTTTATGGCAGCGACTCCAGGTAGGGCCGCATGACGCGCGTCACCCGACAGACTTCCGCTGCTTCCCAGATGGCATCCGTCGAGGCGCGCTTGCCCCGCACGGCGTCACGCAGCGCTTCCATGGCGACGTCCAGGCCGACCTTGTTGCGAAACTTGAAGCAATCCGCCACCGTCTTGGCAACGGTCGTCACGCGGAGCACGCTGCCGCCCCTGCGGTGCTCCTCCACGCCGTAGCCCAGAGAAGCCGGCGAGAAACGATTGACTCGCAGATTCGGGTAGGCCAGCCGCGGCGGGTGATCCTTGTTGCCGATCGCAATCCAGACTTCGAACGGCGCCTGCGTCGTCAGGTCGTGAAAGCGCAGCGCCGTCAGCAGGCAAAAAATCACCTGCGGCGCGCGTTGCGCCACCTCGACGAGCGAGGCATGCTCGTCGGGCGCATAATCCGGCAGCGCGTAAAGCCCGCGGGCCAGCCGTTGCAGTTCACCCTCCGCGACCCAGCGCGACAGTTGCACACGAAGGCACGCCCTTCTCCACCAGCTCGCGGCTGCGCAGCGTGCCGTGGCGGACAAACAGACGGCGAATGGCGGCGGGAAGCATACAGGCCTGTTTCATAGTTTCGGTAATTATACAAATCTACCTAAACTTTGGAACACCCATCCTGTCCAGTCAGCCGCGCCGTTGCAGCGCGTTGGCCGACGGTGTCAGCCTTGACGAGGGCGGCCGGATACAACGTGTGGTAAAAGCACCCTTGCAATCGTGGAGCGCCACTCCAGAAATGCGAGGACAAGGCTCATACGATAGGCAGCCTTTAACAAAGCGCCAGTGCCGCGCCTTGTTATGGCCCCGCGAATCATTTCCGGCAAGGTTACCCACGCCCCGGTTACCTTGGTCGGCGCAGCGCACCTTCGACGCGGCACTGTCATCGTCGGCCATTCGCGCTTGAGGAAGGCCAATTGGCTCGAGCTGGGGTAGACCCGTCACAAATGCCAAGGCATGACTGCACGGCACGCCACGTTTTGCGCCAATACCCGTTCACTCGTCAGTTGACCGCCAGCATTCTTATGAATCCAGCAAGCCGCTCGGCTTCCGCTGGCGTGAGATCGGTCGGGATGTTCATCAGCGTGACCACCATACCCGGACGAACGGGCAACGATGACTGGTACGTGCCGTCGATCTGCGCAGGCACTGCCGCTGCCGGTATGTCCGGCGCCTGCGGGAGACCATCCGGAGTGCCATTGCGTCGTTTGGCCGTGCCGCGTGGCGAGCGCGTCTTGACCGTGAAGTTCGTCGGATCCTTGCGCCAGTCCAGAAACAGCGTGACCGCCCTCTGCACCCGCTGGCCGTATACTTTAAGCGAGGATGGGTTGAAATCCCTGGCGCGTTTGTTCGTGAACCGTTTCACGGTGGCGCCGATGTCCACCTGGCTCAAGTCCTTTTTCTCGTCGTCCGTCAGCACACTCAAAACATTGCGCGAGGCCACAGCCATGGCCTGGGCCGTCGCCGCTGGCATCAACCCGCGCTTGGCGGCGTGATCCAGAAATTTCAGTAGATCGTCCACAGAATACGTGTTTGGCATAACCTTCATCATATGATATATTGACCGCTGCATGGCAGTATAGCATATTTAGATGGCCAATACAGGGATCAACGAACACTACCCTCGTGCGCTCTATCGTCAGCTTGGCGCCGATCTGCGAGTCTACCCCGTGGTCGCCGTCATGGGCGCTCGGCAAGTCGGGAAAAGCACGCTGTGCCTGCAAGTTGCCGAACAACTGGGCTTTGCGGCGCGTACCCTGGACAGCCGCGACGTCCGCGAACAGGCGCTGGCCGACCCGGAAGGTTTCCTCGCCGATCTGGGCGATCAAGGCGCCTTCATCGACGAGATACAGCGGGCGCCCGATCTGATGCTCGCGATCAAAGCCATTGTCGACAGTGACCAGCACAAGGGTCAGTACCTTGTCAGTGGCTCGAACCAGCCCGAAATGGGTCGGGCCATCGGCGATTCCCTGCTGGGGCGGGCCACGTATCGAACGCTGCGCCCCCTAACCTTCAGTGAACTTCGGTACGACGAGAAACACCCGGGCTGGTCCTTTCTGTTCCAGGCCAACGAGCATGCAGTACTCGCGGAACTGAATCGCCGCGCCGAGGCCAGCGGCGCCCTCGACTGGCGTGAGGCCGCGCAAACCGGCGGCTTTCCGCGAGCGGTCGCCGCACCGTTGGGACAACGAACACGGATGCTGGATGACTACGTCACAATCTTCTCGCAACGAGACATCCGAGAGATCACCGCGGTCGATTCAACCCCACGGCTGGAAGCCTTCGTACGACTGACCGCAGCTTGGACTGGTCAGGTGCTCAACGTGTCCGGGCTCGCACGCGATCTCGGCATTCCCGTCACCACGGTGCGCCGCTGGCTCGACGCCTTGCGACGCGCGTACCTCATCGAAACCATCCCGGCCTATTCACGCAACGCCGGTCAGCGCGTCATCAAGGCGTCCAAGCTCTACAGCGTGGACGCGGCGCTGGCGCTTGCAGCCGCCCGCGAAACATCGCCCACGGGTTTCCATCTGGAAACGCTGGTCGCGCATGACCTGCTGGTGTGGCGCGACGCCGCGCCCGGACGAAGCCTGCACCACTGGCGCCTCAGCTCGGGTCAGAAAGTCGATTTCATCGCCGAGGAGCACGGAAAGCTGCTGCCGATCGAGGTCAAGTCCGTCGATGCTGTCGGCAAATCGGAGGCGCGCCATCTGACGACGTTCCGCGAGCGTTATCTCGATGCGGTTCGCGGGCTGTTGTTGAGCGCCGATCCACACATCCGGATGGTTGCGCCTAGCATCGTCGCCTGCCCATGGTGGGCGGTATTGTAAAGCAGCCACCGGGTTGCGCGCCACCGCCAAGACCACGCATGTGGTCAACGATGCAATCGTAGAACCATGCTCCAGATTTGCAGGGGCCGCTACAGCTCGCCGCGGAAGGCGCGTTGCTGGAGGGAGGCGAAGAGTCTTTCAAGCTCGGCAAGCTGCGAGCCAAAGGCATGCATTTGTACCCCGATCGAGTTGACCGTCTTGGAAAAACGTTTCTGGAGTTCCAAGGGCGGGTAGGGAAATCTCAACGTGTCGAGGATACGGGTACTCATGTGCGTGAACGCACCATCCGGACTCGTTTCGAGCCGACCGACACGGCCTTTGCAGTAGGTCATGAGAGACACGAAATACAGCGGCAACAAATCGGGCCCGAACCGTACCCGAATCAGGTTGGTACTGATGATGCTTTTCGGGTAGCCTGCCGACACGACACACATCTTGCCCACGGTGCCGGCCCGGGAAATGATCACGTCTCCGTCGCGGATTGCATACGATTGGAGTTGTCTGAACTTCTGCGCAGTGATCCACATCCGACAAGGCAAAACCATTCTTCCACGGTCGCCAACGTTGTCCATGTTTCAGACCGGGACGCCATCGGAGACAAACTCGTGTTTCTTGAGTGCACTACCGGATGGCCCGCATTTGGTTCCTTCCTCAGGGCTCGCGTAGAACTCCGTCAACATTCTTACCGGGAATCCTTTGGGATTGGTGCGAGGGTCGCCGAACAGGTCGAGGAAAATGGATTGGGTGAGTTCGTCGAGCTTCGCGAGGGCGGCGCGGCGTGCGGAACTGCCCGTTCTGCCCGGCGCTTGCAATCTTCGCCAGCATGTATTCGTAGAGATCGCCCTTGGTGTCGCGGCCCTCCATCGGCACCCGGTCGAGCATGTTCACCACCTTGGCCAGCAGGGCCGGCGTCGGGATGGTGAAGCGCGCGTCCTTCATGTGCCGCGCGTAGGTGGATTCGGCGCTACCCAGTTGCTTCGCGAGCCCGTCGCGCAGAAACGGGAAGACGTGCTCGCCCACGACCGCAAACATCTCGGCCGGGACAAAATGCGCGAAGCGCGACCAGCGGTAGTCCTCGTAGGGGCGACCCTTGCCGTCCTTGCTCTTCGGAAATACGCGCCGCGCCATCGGCTTCTTCAGCCGGCTGGCCTTGTTCTCCTCCAGGGTCTGCAGACCATCGAGGCGGAGGATGAAGAGCAGGTAGGTGATCTGCTCGATGACCTCCAGCGGATTCGAGATGCCCCTGGTCCAGAAGGCGTTCCATATCTGGTCAACCCGGCTTCTGATGTCGCCTGTCAGTATTGAGTGGCTCCCGTCTCCTGCCAATCCATGTAAAACGCCCGAGGCCGCGGTCCCTGTCGAGAGCGCGGGCCGGATGCCCGGCCTCTACTCCTTCGGCGCGTCATTATGGTTCGCGACAAGGCTTTCGCGCGCCTTGCTATGGTCAGGCCGCTTTGCTGACACGCGGCTTCACGTGCAAACCCGCGGCGACCCGCATATCGTGCCCACACCGGCATACGAGAAGCGGGGGTGGCCGAGCCGCTGACCACCCCCGCGATTCCCTCCTGTGTGCAGAGGGAAACCATGCGCCTGCCCGACGCCTATATTCGTTCGCGGCCCCGACGACGAATTCTGCGCTTGCGGGTCTCGACTGCGCCGACCGATAGAGCAAGAAGTGTCAGCAGTACAATCCCCCCGAAAGCCAGGCCGCCGCTACCCTTGTCACCCTTTGCTCCCTGAGGCCCTTGGGGGCCCGTGGGTCCGGTTCTGCCGTAATCGGGATCGGTGCTCACCGTGATGCTGTTGTTGCCTGAATCGGTATCGGATTCTTCGGCGCTCAGCGTGAAGGTACTTTCGACGGAATCCGCATCCCGGGTTGCCTGAACCACAAGTTCTGCCAGCTTGCTCGCACCTGCCGGAACGGTGGCGAAGTCGCAAACCACGGTGATATCCGGCGATGAAGCGGCGGTCGGTGCCTCTTCCGGGCTTGAACTTGGCGCACAGCTTGCATCTCCGGTAGCACCGATATACCGCGATCCATCCGGCAGGTGATAGGTCAGCCTGGTACCGGTCGCCGACCGGCTGCTATCCGTCGCCAGATTTTGAACCGCTATGACATAGTTGAGGTTATCCCCCGACTTGACCGGTCCGACCGGACTTACGTTGCCCAGAATCGCGAGGTTGACTGCGATCTTGTCAACTGTCGTGATGGTACCGGCACTTAGCGCAGGTGCCGCGTTGGAGATACTCGATAATTGAGCGATCGGCACGGCATCCGCGTTGCCGGGAGCCTTGAGCGTGAGGTTGGCCTTGGCCACGCCGGCATTGCCGGGAATGGACCCGAGGTTGCAATGCACCACGCCGGCGCTCTCGCTACAGCTGCCCTGGCTCGCGCTGGCGGAAACGAAGCTCGCCGCCGCCGGCACGGCCACCGACACGGCCACGGCCGGCGAGGCCGCACTCGACAGAT
>CAZKOE010000100.1:0-8946 GCA_964554305.1 uncultured Gammaproteobacteria bacterium | reverse complement strand
CGCGCGGCGGATGGGATCAATACCAACCCTGCGACGTGGAATCTCACCTTCTCGGCGCGAACCGAGAGCGAGGCGACGGCGATCGTGAACTTCCTCGCCGCGCGCGGCGGGCACGAACCCTTTAGCTGGACGGACACCAACGGCGCGACCAATCTCTACGTCTGCGAGCAGTACGCTCAGTCGCGCACCAGCCCGCAGCTCTATGAAGTGACGGCGACCTTCACTCAAGTGTTCACGCCGCTATGAGCATCGCCGACGACATCGCCGCGCTCGACGCCGATGCGTTGATCGAACTCTTCGAGCTCGATGCGACGGCGATTGACGGGCCGCATCTCTACTTTCATGCGGGAACCAACGAGCTGCGCGAAAAGGTTACCTGGCAGGGGCAGGCCTACGAGGCATGGCCGGTCGAGGTTCAGGGCTTCGCCTGGCGGAGCGGCGGCACGCTCCCGCGCCCGAAAATCACAATCACTAATATTGCCGGGCTTATCACGCAGTACCTCCTGGAGTATCAGGACCTGCTCGGCGCGCGCCTCATTCGCCACCGCACGCTCAAGAAATACCTCGATGCCGTGAACTTCCCCGGCGGTGTGAACGAGAGCGCCGATCCCGATCAATATTTGCCCGACGAAATCTGGTATATCTTCCAGAAGTCCGGCGAGAACAAGCAGCAGGTCGAGTTCACGCTGGCTGCCGCCATTGACGTACAGGGCACGCTCATTCCGCGGCGCCAGATCATTCAGAACCATTGCAATTGGGTCTATAAGTCCGCCGAGTGCTCCTGGGTGCCCAGCGCTGGACATTACTACGACAAGGACGATAACCCTGTGACCGATCCGAGCAAGGACGTGTGCGGCAAGCATGTGTCAAGCTGCAAGGTGCGTTTTGGTCAATCCGCGCGCTTGCCTTACGGCGGCTTTCCAGCCGCCGGGTTGATCAATCAATGAATGCTCCGGCATGGCAGACGGCGGCCGAGGTGCATGCGCGCGCCGAGTATCCGCGCGAGAGCTGCGGGCTCGTCGTATCCGGCAACTACATGCCGTGCACGAATCAGGCCCGTGGCACGGAGCACTTCCAGCTTTCCGCGCGCGACTATGCGGCGGCCGAGGAGCGCGGCACGATCGAGGCCGTGGTGCATTCGCACCCTGACGCACCGGCCAACCCGAGCCCGGCCGATCGCGTGGCCTGCGAGACGAGCGGGCTCCCCTGGCATATCGTCGGGCTCTCGGCCGGCGAGATAACGGTGTGGAAATATTGCGCGCCCTGCGGCTACGAGGCGCCGCTCGTCGGCCGCCCGTTCTATCACGGCGTGCTCGATTGCTACGCGCTCGTTCGCGACTGGTATGCCCGCGAGCGCGGCATCGCGCTACCCGACTATGCGCGTGAGGATGAATGGTGGCACCACGGCGGCGATCTTTACCGCGAGCACTTCCGCGAGGCCGGCTTCGCGCCGGCCGAGCCGGGCTCGGCCATTGAGGGCGACGTGATCCTGATGCAGGTGCATTCACCGGTGCCGAACCACGCCGCTATTTGGCTCCCCGGTGACGTGCTGCTCCATCACCTCTACGGGCGGCTATCCTGCCGCGAGGTCTACGGCGGTTACTACCGCAAGCATACCACGCACTGGCTCAGGTATGGAGGAGATCTTAGGAATGAGTAATGCTGGCCGATTTCGCTGTCAATTCCCACGATTTCGGCGGCGGGCAAACGTCAGACGGAAACACAACTGCCGAGCCCTGATAGCCATATTTGATCGTGATGCAAGTCACGGATCCAGGAGCCACAGATATCGGGCGCGAGGCACTATAGGCTCCAATCATGTGGTGTCCGGGATGAATTTTCATGACCCAGTATTGACCCGGTCCAATTACACCCAGCGTCTTGCCGTCCAATACAACATGATTAGCCGCTCCGGCACTCATCATGCCGCTTGGTCTTTGGACATAGAGCGTCGCCGCGTCGCTGCCCTGATAATCCGGCAGCGGAGCACGAAGATGCGTTTGAGCGCATGCCGCAAGAAAGGCGACAAGTGCAATAGGCGATATCCAAACAATTTTTTTCATGGCGTTTTCTCCCTGAAGGCGTCTCCACTATACACCTTTTGAGGAGTTTTGCAGTGGAAGCTGCCCTGACATTGGAAGAAAAGGTCGAGCGGTATAACCGCGAGAATATGCGCGAGGTAGTGCTCCACGGGGAGCTCGCCCGCAAATACGGCAAAGTGCACCACTATGTCGCGACGAGCGTGGCTGAGGCGCTGCGTCTGCTATGCCTAAACCACAAAGGACTCGAGGACGAGCTCTGGAACTCGCGCGACCGCGGCGTCGGCTATCAGGTCTGGGTCAATGGCAACAACATCGGCAAGGACGAGCTCAAGTTCCAGTCGAAGGGGAAAATCTACATTTCGCCGGTGTTCATGGGCTCGAAACGCGCTGGAGTGCTCCAGACGATTGTGGGTGTGATACTGATTGTGGTCGGTGCACTCGCGATGACTGTCGGCGCGGAATTTGGGGGCGATGCGTGGGGCCCGTATGTATTGGAGGCCGGCATCGCACTGACCGCTGGTGGCATCGCGCAGATGCTCGCGCCGCACCCGAAGCAGGACAAGCAGAACCAGCTCCAGTCAAGTTATTTCGATGGCGCCGTGAATACGGTCGCGCAGGGCAATCCGGTGCCGGTGGGCTACGGGCGCCTGATCGTGGGCGGCGCGATCATCAGCGGCGGTATCACGATTGACAGCGCGGCCATGTCCGCGGGCGGTCCCGATGGGACGGGCTCGCCCACCTCCGGCGGCGGCGGCCACCAGAAGCATCCGACGCTCACGCGATGAGCACAGACCTCACACTCGCGACGCGGCGCGCCATCGTCGGGCACGGCGGCGGCAAGGGCGGCGGCGGCTCGGGCATCGGCGACACCTCGGACACGATCCGCTCGGTCGCCTATGCGCAGATCATGCTCTTGATTGCCGAGGGCGAGATCGAGTGCATCAATCCGGACGACCCGATGCATTTCCTGCAGGGCGTGTATTTCGACGGTGTGCCGGTGCAGGACGCGAGCGGCGGCTGGAATTTCAAGGGCGTGGATGCGTACTGGCGCCCGGGCACGCAGGGGCAGGAGGTCGTCAAGGGGTTCAGCGACGTCGAGAACGAGGTCGCGGTCGGTACAAAGATACAGCATTCCGCGCCGGCCGTGCGCACGATCCAGGCGACGGACGTGGACAGCGTGCGCGTTACGCTCTCGGTGTCGAGCCTGTACAAGACGAACGATGACGGGAGCGTCTCGGGCACGAGCGTCGAGTACAAGATCGAGCTTCAGAGCAACGGCGGCGGCTACGTGCAGAAGGTGAACCGCTCGATTTCGGGGCGGGTTTCGAGCAAGTATCAGCGCGCCGAGCGGATTGACCTCACGGGCGATCCGCCCTGGGATATCCGCGTGACGCGCGTGACGCCGGATCACAATTCGCTCACGATCCAGGACGATCTGTACTGGGATTCCTACACCGAGATCGTCGAGGGCAAGTTCGCCTACCCGAACTCGGCCGTGCTCGCCGTGACGATTGACTCCTCGCAGTTCGCGCATATCCCGACCATCGGCTGCGACTGCAAGCTGCTCCGCATCCGGGTGCCGACGAACTACGATCCGTCCACGCGCGTCTATACCGGCTCCTGGGATGGGAGCTTCAAGATCGCCTGGACGAATAATCCGGCCTGGGTGTATTACGACCTGCTCACCAGCGAGCGTTACGGGCTCGGACACTATCTCGATGAGAGCCAGATTGATAAATCGGCGCTCTATGTGATCGCGCAATATTGCGACGGCTCGGTGACCGACGGTAATGGCGGCACGGAGCCGCGTTTTACCTGCAATGTTTATCTCCAGAAGCGCGACGAGGCCTACACGGTGCTCCAGAATCTCGCGGCCTGCTTTCGCGGCATCAGCTATTGGGGCGGCGGCACGCTGGTCGCGGTGCAGGATGCGCCGGGCGACCCGAAGTTCCTTTACAACCAGGCGAACGTGATTGGGGGCACCTTCACCTATCAGGGCGCCTCGCTCCAGGCACGTCACACGGTCGCGCTGGTGCAATGGAACGATCCGCAGCAACAGTACAAGCAGCAGGTCGAGTACGTCGAGGAAGAGGAAGGCATCGCCCGCTTCGGCATCGTGCAGACGGAAATTGTGGCCTTCGGGTGCACGAGCCGGGGGCAAGCGCAGCGGGTCGGGCGCTGGCTTCTGCTCTCGGAGAAATACTGCTCGGAGACGGTGAGCTTTTCTTGCGGACTGGAGGGCATTCGTGCCAAGCCCGGTGACGTGATTGAGGTTGCGGATGCCGCGCGAGCCGGCGTGCGGATGGGCGGGCGCGTGCTCACGGGATGCACCAAGACGAGCATCAAGCTGGATGCGGCGGTGACGCTCGCCGCGAGCGAGTCTTATACGCTCGACATCATTGCGACGGATGGCGAGATCGCGAGCAGTGGCGTGAGTACGGGCGCCGGCGAGACTTCGACGCTCACGCTCGCAACGGCGCTGCCGGCCGCACCCGCGCCAGGCGCTATGTGGCTGCTCAAGTCCGACGCCCTTGAACCGCAACTCTTCCGCTTGACTGGCATCGAGGAGACCGAGCCGAATATCTATCAGCTGACCGGCGTGCGTCACGTGCCGGCTATCTATAGCGCGGTGGATAACGACACCAGGGTTGTGCCGCCGACGATCTCGGTCCTCGGCGTGCCGGACGAGCCGCACAACCTGACGCTGACCGAGGCCGTGCATCATTCGGGCTCAGCCGTCTCGCTCCTGATCAGCGCGGGCTGGGATTCGGTGCTTGGCGTCTCCGGCTGGATCGTGAGCTACTCCATCGACGGCGGTAACGTGATCGTTCTGCCGCAGACGAATGTACCGCACGTGGAGATCCCGCTTTCGCGGCAAGGCGTCTACGATGTAACGGTGGTCGCGGTTAACCAGAAGGGCACGAAGAGCATTCCGGCCACGGCTTCGGCCACCTTCGACGGCAAAGCGCTAATTACGCTCACCGCGCCGGATGTGACGGCCATAGGCACCGCGGACGGCATCGATCTCGCCTGGGCGGCGATCGACAACGCCTACAGTTACCTTATCGAGCGGTCGGTCAATGGATCGAGCGGATGGGCGGTGCGAGCTGATACCGTGCGCACGCTGCACTGGCGCGATCCACTGATTGACGGCAGCCAATACTTTTATCGCGTGACGGCCGTGGATCACTTCGGCGGCGAATCAGCCCCGAGCGCTGTAGTGTCGGCGACGGCCAAGACGGTCGCAGACGGCGCGACGGCAACACAGATTTACCGGCAGGAGAGCGAGCCCACGCTCGCCGTGAAGGGCGATCTCTGGTATAACCCTTCGACCGGCGCCTTCAAGCGCTGGAACGGCTCGACGTGGGAGCCCGTCTCGGCCGCGACCTATCACCAGGCGAGCGCGCCCTCAAATCCATTGGTCGGCGACTTCTGGTTCGATACGGACAACTCGAGCTGGTCGCGCTGGAACGGTACTGCATGGGTGCAGCTCGCGACGATCGGCGCGGATTGGTTTTCCGATGTGCGCGGGCGCCCGCTTCATCAGCAGAACCTCATCGTCAAGAGCGATTTCGAGGATGGGGCTGTCGGCGACTGGAGCGGCGATTCCGCCAATGAGATTTACACGGTGCCGGAATCCTCGCAGCCGTTCACGTATTCCATGAGAGTGAAATATCACTCGGCTGCATCGTTCGGCGACGCCGCCGAAGCGGAGCAGACACGTTTCCCGGTGCGGCCCGGTCAGCGCATTTTCCGCGGTGGCTGGCTACGCACCTTGTCTAGTGGCGTGGCGGCATCGTTGGTAGTTGCCTTCGAGGATTCCACCGGCGCTCGTTTCTCCTGGCTCGGCCCGACGCTCGCCGCCGGTCAGGGCATGCAGTATATTCGCGGCATCATCACGGCGCCAGCGGGCGCGGCATTCGCCCTCGGCGGCTACATCAAGTGGCACCCCACGGCCGATGACGACTATATTGATGTCGGCCCGCAGGACTGCTCGCTCTTCGCCGCTGAGGTTTATCGCCTCCAGGGCGGCACGAACATTCAGGTCGGCAGCTTCTCGGCCCACTGGGACGCCTACACGTTCACGGCATCGCGCACGGGTAACGCCGGGAACTATAACTACAAGCTCGCCTGGGGCGGTGGTACTTTGCATTCACACGGGCTCGACATTCCGGCCTACGCGATGCATACCTGGTCGGGTCTCGATGCGGCTACGGATTATTTCTGCTCCTTCGATGATATTGGTCTGGCCGGCTCGCCCTCAGCCTACTACGCCAGTACGGATCCCGGTACATGGGATGCGGCTCCCGAACGCGTGCCCATTCCGGGACCGAATACCAACGGCTCTGTGACGACGATGGACACCGGCGGCAACGGTGGGGGCGGTGACGGCGGTTGGCATCCACCGTCCGGCGGTAGCACGTGCGTGACGACCGATATGTGGGTGCTGCTCGAATCCGGCGAATACAAGCGCGCCCGCGACGTGCGCGCCGGCGACCTACTCGCGGCGTGGAAATGCGGCGAGCGCATCTCCGGCGGTAAGCCGGTGCTCCGCGATCCGCCCATCGTCGCCGAACAATCCGTGCGCGTGGAGGCCGACGGCGCGACCCTCACCTGCTCGCTGACGACGCCATTCGATGATCGCGACGGCGGCGAATTGTGGGGGCTCGATATAGCCGGGCGCGACGTGGTGACGTGGCGCGGGCAATGGTCGCGGTGCACCGCCGAGCCCATCGGTGAGCGCGAAGTCTGCTACATCTCGCTCGGCGGCTATGCCTACGCCGCCGGCGCCGAGCCCGGCAAGTGGATCGTCTCGCATAACACCGTGCGACCGGTCAAGCCCTGAGGAGGATGACACCATGAGCTACAAGCCTGCACAAATTCCCAATCTTGCCGACGGCGAGACCGGCTACGAGCTGACCGACGAGCCCCGCAAGAGCAGCCTCATCGCGGTCCGCGTCACGACCGATATCCAACTCGACGGCGAGGGTCACTTCGCCGCGCAGACCTTCCGCGCAATCGCCCGCTGGGTGGACGAGCACGGTGCGAGCCACCACTTCCCCGGGCGCGACATCCCGGTAACGGCGACGAATCGCCACACCTGCCTTGACGGCTCGACCACCAGCGCGGAGGTCATCGCCGAACTGCTTGACGGCGTGATCGGCAACCCGCGGCCGCTCCCCTCGCCGATCCGCCGCGCGATCGCCGCTGCCCAGGCAATGGCAGCCACAAAAAAAGCGCCTCCAGCGCCCGCAAAAAAATAGCGGGGCGACCGCCAAAAAAATACGCGTCGCGAGGGCGAAAAAATACGTGTCGCGAGGGCGAAAAAATACGTGTCATTTCAAACGACGTTTCGTGTCATTTCAAACGACGTTCTACACAAAACTTTTAGATCAACAATCATACCTTCGTGCACTCGACAGGACATGTGAGAGGCTAACTGGCGGGCAGATCGAAGGACGGCGCGCTTTTCCGGCGCCGAACGGGGTTGCTTCAAATCCAAGTCGCCTGATCTGCTGAAGGACTATAACGAAAGAGTTCGCCCGCTATCAATCTTTAAAGTGCTCTGGCTTGGGTGAGTCGCTTATCGCTGATAGTCAGGAGTTCAATCGCCCGGAAGTTGGGCCAATGCTTCGGCCAGTTTTTTATAGGCTGCAGCCGTCGAAGCTTTTTGGTCCGGCATTTTCCCCAATTCCCGGGCCGCTTCCGCCAGCCGGCGCATCACTGCCGGAATTGCGCGATCGGGAATTCCCGAAACTTTCTCGCCCCGGTAGTTGCTGAACAGAGCTTGGATGGCTTTGGGCAAGCGTTTGAGATCGGGTTCACCGTTTGCAATCCGGAATGGCAGTTTCCAGGTATGCGGGTCGGACGCGTGTTCGACATAAGCGAAACAATTTGCCGGCAGGTGATATTTGGGGTGTAGAATGGCACCGGCATTCTGCGGGAACAAGAGCCCCTGTTCGCCGGGTTGTCCATTACTGTCAGGCGTCTGCAATGGTTGGGGTACGGGTGGCGCCGAACGATAGATGCCGTTTACGCTAATCCACCAAAGCTGCTCCACGGGTGCTTCCGGAGCGTCGAGATCAATGACGGCACGCAACTTCAGGCCACCGTCGGTGATATTGGCCGCATGGAGTATGTGCCCGTCGCAAACCGCCACGGTTTCGACACATTGTTCATCCGCGTACCGGCGAACTTGATCAAAGGCTGAAGTGAGCAGTGAGGGGTTTCCTCGCAGCATCCCGGCTCGTTTCGTTTCGACGATTAGATACTTCATGAAATTGCGAGTAACGACAAGGTCGGCATATCCGAGTTGCCAGTTCATATCCTGCTGCGTCCAGTCGAGCACTTCGGTGAGCAACGCGCCTACAATATTTTCGCTCGCCTTTTCCGCTACGGTGCCGAAGCGTTCTTCGGCGGCCAGCATGTTGCGGCGTTTCAATAGAAATTGCGGCCACAGTTCTTGCACACTCGAGGCGAGATGCCGGTAACTTGCAAGAGAATGATGGTTCGGATCTGACATGGCCTGTACTCCCTTTGCGGACCTAATTATACGTCCGTAACTATGTTGACGGGCAACTTTATTAAACATTGGTGGAAGCGGGATCGGTATAGTTGCCGTGATTGGCTGCTGTCGGCATCCTTATCGAATGCCGGAGAAGCCTGGCGACGGTGACGCATTCGAAATCGCGCTCGTGTAAACCCGCGAGAATCAGGGCGGTGGTGTCGGCGCAGGCGGGGCGGTCACGACCTGGCAAGTCATGGCCGTCGTGCAGGAGGATGATGTCGCCTGCGCGAACTTTTTGCAGGACGCGCCGGGCAATGTGTTCGGGATCGTTGCAGTGTGTGTCGCCGCTGTGCAGTGACCAGGTGATGATGGCGGGGAGTCCGAGCCGGCGTGCCG
>CAZKOE010000099.1:0-8967 GCA_964554305.1 uncultured Gammaproteobacteria bacterium | reverse complement strand
GTGCGCGACGACCAGCCTCGCAGAGACACCTGCCGGCAGATTGCGTTGGCACTGCGCGACGAGGTGAATGACCTGGAGGCGGCCGGCATCCGCGTGATCCAGCTTGACGAGCCGGCGTTTCGCGAGGGATTGCCGCTGCAGCGACGCAACTGGAAGGATTATCTCGACTGGGCGGTCGCCTGCTTCCGGCTCGCCGCGAGCGGCGTGGATGACGAGACCCAGATCCACACCCACATGTGCTATTCGGAGTTCGGCGACATCATCGAGGCGGTGGCCACGATGGACGCCGACGTGATCTCAATCGAGACCTCGCGCTCGCGCATGGAGCTGCTCGATGCGTTCGTGAAGTTCCGTTACCCCAACGAGATCGGCCCCGGCGTGTACGACATCCATTCGCCGCGGGTTCCGGATGTTTCCGAGATGGTTGCGCTGCTGCACCGCGCGCGGGAAGTGTTGAAGGCCGAACAGATTTGGGTCAATCCCGACTGCGGCCTGAAAACGCGCGACTGGTCGGAGGTGAAGGCGGCGCTGGGTGCGATGGTGCAGGCTGCGCGGATCCTGCGCGAAGAAGTCGCATGCAACACATGAAGTACGGGAAAAATGCCCGGCGCATTCCGATCAATGCAATGGGATGCGTTTGCGTAATCATAATATCGTGCGAGTTTCCAGAATGCTTCAGCCGTCGGACTGGAGATGGTCTTTCTTTTCGTTCGCAACGTGAGAAGAATCCGTCACCGAACGTATGTATATGTGCCACCGCTCGGCGACGGCTCGCATGGTGCTGTGTCTGCACCGGGAGCGGCAAATCGGCCTGAATAATGAAACTGGGTTCGCGCGCGGGTCAGTTGAGTCCGAGCGTTCGAAAGAATTTCTCGATCGTGCGGGTCAGTTTTCCGGGCCGACCCACATCGGCATTGATTTGTTGATGATGCAACTGGACGGGTACGGCCTGAATCCGCGTGCCCAAACCTTTCGCCTTGTCGGCATGGGTATTGGTCTGGGTGCATCAATTCGTGTGCAGCGCCGAACACACGAGCAGGATTGGCATCGACGGCGCATGCTGCAATCGCAGCGTTGGCAAGCCTCGTCCCACGACTGTTTGCTGGTTCCGAATACCGGGTCGTGGAGCGACGGGTGGCGAACGCGCATGATCTCGGCCACGTTGTAGGCGGCGCTGTCGAGCAGCAATGCTGCCGAGCCACGGTTGGACATCGGCTGCCTGCCAGATGGATGGCGCGGACGTCATTAGCATGACCAGTGCGCGTCCGCCGAATGGCCCATCGCCACCACCCGCGATGGTTCGCTGCCCCAGATCGCAGCATGTTGCTGGACGTAGGCCAGCGCATGCGCCACGTCAGCGACTTCGGTCATCACACCGACTGCGGGCACCAGCCGATAATCGACGGCAACGAATACATAACCTTTGGATAGGAAGCAGTCGATCTTGTTCCGGACCACGCTGCGCGCCGTCTTGCCGCCGCGGCGCCAGCCCCCGCCGTGAACCATGAAGATGACGGGCGCTCTGCGCGCATCCTGCGGGGTGTAGACGTCCAGCGTCTGTTTCGGGTCGGTGCCGTAGACGATGTTGTGCACCACCCGGGCACCTGCCGGAAGCGACATCGCTCCGCCGACGGATCGGTTTCCCGTTTCGGTCCGCTGTCGAAGGTGCCGGCCCGGATGAAACCGTCCCGGCGTGGGGTTGGTCTCGGCGGCCACGGCAGGCCCTGCAGCACGGCCGGAATGGAAACCTTGAGCATCGATGAAGGTGCATGAATGAACTTCGGTGGTCGGGGCGGAATAGGGTTACGGCTAACGGCTACGGGCGAGCCGGCGCCGCGACCGCTGGCGGGAACATGGTCTTGCCTGCCGTACCGCCAGCCGAGGAGTGGCGGCACCGACTATTGTATGGCGCGGCGAAATGGCACGGGATGCTAGACTTGAATAATCGGGAAATATATCGTAAGATATGATTTTCGACTTATTGGCAGAGCCATGCATCATCACTCTCATCATCATCGGAATCACGCTCATCCCGACCCGCGTGCCCTTTGGATGGGGCGCCACCGCCATCACGGCGGCCACGGTTTCGGGCCTTTCGGCGCGGGCTTCCCGTTCGACGGCGGTCCCGGCGGGGGCCGCTTCGGCGGCGGTCGCCGGCTCGGCTCGGAGGATTTGCAGCTCGTCATCCTCGCGCTGCTGGCGGAGCATCCCAGTCACGGCTACGAGCTCATCAAGACGCTGGAGGAGCGCTCCGGCGGCTTTTACAGCCCGAGCCCCGGCATGATGTATCCGGCGCTGACCTATCTGGAAGAGGCGGGCTACGCGACGGTCGAGGCGGAGGGAACAAAGAAAAGCTACCGGATCACGGACGCCGGCCGGCAGCATCTTGAACGGAACCGCGAGGCGGCCGACGCGATTCTGGACGGACTCGCGCGCGCGGGCGAGAAGATGGATCATCTGCGCCGGTTCTTCCGCGAGGAGGACGCGGAACAGTATTTTGGCGGCGCGCGTGGCTTCGCGGAATTCAATGAGGCGCGTCACGCGCTGAAGATGGCGCTGAAGGATGCGATGCGCCGCGGGGGCGGTGCGTCGGCCGATGAGTTGCACCGCATCGTCGCGATCCTCAAGCGTGCCGCCGATAAAATCCGCGTCGGGGAGCAGCAGGACTGAACAGTCTTTCGGGACGGAAGCCCGGGCTCGCCGGATCCTCAGGATTTGTTCAAGAGGCGAAGGCCAATGTGGATTTTGGGGTCCACGGCAACTTGATCGGCGCGGGCCGCGAGCCAGGCGTCAATCCCTGCCAGCGGCACCGCGTGGACGCTGATGTCTTCGCTGGCGTCGCCGCCGCCGGGGCCGACGCGTTCGAGTTCGCGAGCGATGCAAAAGCTGTGCGTCTCGTTGGCGAGCCCGGCCGTAACCGGTCCGGTGCAGGCGATTTCGATGGTGCGGGCCGCATAGCCGGTTTCCTCGATGAGTTCACGGCGTGCGGCCTCGGCCAGGGGTTCGTCCGCTTGCAGGTCGCCGACGAGGCCGGCGGGCAGTTCGATCACCCGACGGGCGACGGGGTCGCGGTATTGCTCGACCAGCAGCAACTTGTTCGCGTCGGTCACGGCGACGATGACGGCGACGCCGGACGCGTTGGTCCGCTCGACGTATTCCCAGCGCCCGCGGCGCAACAGGCGCAGGTACTCGCCTTCGTGGAGCGTCTCCACGCTCATCGTGAGGCACGCTCTAGGGATCGATCCACGGACGTGGTGCCGCCGGTGAACCGCATGGCCACGTTGCGGCGCCGGCGGCGCCAGACGGCGAGCGAATCGCGCCACTTGAGGAGCGCCGCGCCGTAGTAAATCAGGCGGAACAGAAGGATCGGCGCGCCCATTCGCGTGCGCCGGAAGACATCGCCCGCGAGCATCGTCGTGATTGCCTCGATCATCCGGAAGCGGTCGCTCGGGCTCATGAACAAGTCGTGAAAGGCGGGGGTGTTGAAGCGGTAGATGAACCAGGAGAATCGGCGCATGCCGCGCCGCAGTTTGCGTTCGTAGGCCCGCGTGAGTCGCGCCGCGGTACCCGGTCGATCGAGAATCCGGTTGACGGTGTCGGCGGCAAGGAAGGCGCCAGTGAGTGCGAGGTGCACGCCGCTCGAGAACACCGGATCGAGAAAGGCGAAAGCGTCGCCGACGAGGAGATAGCCCTCGCCGGAAGCGGTCGTCGAGAAATAGGTGAAGTTCCCGGTCGCGCGTACCGGGCCTTCGAGTTCGGCATTCTTCATCCGCTCGGCGAGTCCGGGCGAGAGTGCGAACGTTTTCAGCAGGAACTCTTCCGGCGGGCAGTCGCGGGTCTTGAGGTATTCGGGAAAGCATACGGCGCCCACGCTCATGATGCCGTCGCGCAGCGGGATCAGCCAGAACCAGCCGTGCTCGAACCAGTATACACAGATGTTGCCCTCGTCCTCGCCCGGTTGGCGCGGGACGTTGCGGTAATGGCCGTAGATGGCGGAGCTTGCATGTTTTTTGTTCTTGCGCTTGAGCCCGAAGCGCCCGGAAAGGAAGGTGTCGCGGCCGCTCGCGTCCACGACGAAGCGCGCACGCCAGGTGAAATCGGTGCCGTCCTCGCCGCGGGCGCGGACGATGGAGTTTTTCCCCGGCCGGAACTCGATCGCCGTCACGCGTATGCCTTCGCGTGCCTCGACGCCGGCGCGCGCGGCATTGCGGAACAGCACCCGATCGAAGTCGCTGCGCCTGACTTCGTAGGCGTGCGGGCAGCTTTTGTCCCAGGCGGTGTCGAAGTAGTAGGTCTGGTGCGGGTTGGGGCTCTTCTCGGAATAAAAATCCACACCGGGTTTCAATACGCCGACCGATTCGCGAATTTCATCGAGCACGCCGAGTGTTTCGAGCAGCGGCATGGAACGGGGCAGGAGCGACTCGCCGATGTGAAAGCGCGGGTGGTGGTCCTTTTCCAGCATGACGACTCGACGGCCGTGTCGCGCGAGTAGCGTGGCCGTGGCGGAGCCCGCTGGCCCGCCGCCGACGACCAGGACGTCGCAGGAGCCGGGTCCCTCGTCCAAGCTCTTGTTTTCCATTGGATGTTTCGGTACCGCCATGGGCCTATTGTGCCATCAAAAACTTTGCCGGGATTCGGGCCGTGGCATAAAATGGCGGCCGTCACATCGGGAGAGGTGCCAGCGAAATGGCACAAAACGATTTCGAGCGCGAACTGGCCGGCGTCATCGTGCAAGCGCTCGAGCTGGAAGACACGACGGCCGCCGACATCGCCCCGGAAGCGCCGCTGTTCCGCGCCGGCCTGGGGCTCGATTCGATTGACGCCCTGGAGCTTTCGCTTGCGATCAAAAAGAAATACGGCGTTCAGCTCAAGGCCGACGCCGAGGGCGACCGCGCGGCCTTCGCCAGCCTGCGGGCGCTGGCGGCCTATGTGGCGGCGCGGCGAACGACTGTCGTGTGAAATGCGCGCTCGAAGCCTGTGGGCCGTGCACCCTCGCGGACGCAAACGGCAAGTCGTCGGAAATAGCTCGAAGCCCCGCGCGTTTCGGATTATCCGGGGCCTTGCCGTAGTTGCCTGCCTGCTCGCGATAGCCGTGTACACGGCCACGGATCAGCTCCTGATCTCCGCCTGGCTGCTTGCGACCCTGCTGGCGGCGGCTTTTCTGCGTGCATTGGTGGTGAAAAATCGTCCCGGGGCTCTTTTTCTCGCCGCGAATCTCGCGCTGGTGATCGCCGTGCTCGTGACCCTGGGGCCCGAAAAGGCGATCGGCTTGACGCTCGCGATCGCCGAGGCCGTGGTCGGCGCCTTGTTCTTGCGCAGTCTGCGCCCGCCGGGCCCGGATCTCATCACCCGCATCGCCTGCGCCATCGAGCCCGAGCGTTCGCCCCGTGTGCTGGCCTATACCCGCACCGTGTGCTGGCTCTGGGGCGGGCTCATGCTGGCCATGGCCGCCGTTTCCTTCGTCTTTACCTTTCTTGCCCCGCCGCGGCTGTGGCTGTGGTGGCGGCTCGTCGGTTCTTGGGCGATTCCGGTGGGTTTTTTTGTCTCCGAGTGGCTCGTG
This sequence comes from uncultured Gammaproteobacteria bacterium, assembly GCA_964554305.1. Classification (GTDB taxonomy): domain Bacteria; phylum Pseudomonadota; class Gammaproteobacteria; order JAKDMP01; family JAKDMP01; genus JAKDMP01. Next base: position 3,407 of record CAZKOE010000099.1, on the reverse strand, counting down.
CGGCAATGGGTTTTCCGCCACGAGCCGCAGCCCGGTTTCCGGCGCACCCTGGAGTCGTTTACCCGCATTGACTACCCGAGGTTGTTCGAATTATGAGCGCGCGCGAATCGCTGCCGCTCCTGGCCGATGCGCCGCTCGCGGCTCCCATCGCGCGTTGCGAGGGCCGGTGGATCACCCGCGCCGAGTTTCTCGCGCAGGCCGAAGCGCTGGCGCGGGCCTTGCCCGCCGGGCACTACGGTTTGAATCTGTGCACCAACCGGTACCGTTTCATGGTCGCCTTTGCGGCGCTGCTGCTGGCCGACAGGGTCAATCTCTTGCCACACAGTGCGGCCCCGGCCATGATCGCGGAACTCGAGGCCGAATACGGCGCCTTCCGGGTCGCAGACGATGACGTGCCCGCCGCCGGGACGCTCCGCTCGGCGCGGACCGTGCCAGAGGTTCCGGCCGGGCGCGAAGCCGTCGTGTTGTTCACCTCCGGCAGCACCGGGCGGCCGGGTACCCAGGTCAAGACCTGGGGCGAACTCGTCGGCTCGATCACGGCGAGCCTCGAGCGTTTCGGTTTGAAGGCAAGCCGCCACGACATCGTCGCGACCGTTCCCGGACAGCATTCCTACGGCTTCAGGACGAGCGTATTGTACGCCCTGTGCGGGCCCACCGTCGTTCACGCCGGGCGGCCGCTTTTCCCGGCCGATGTTTGCGCGGCTCTCGCCGACATGCACGCGCCGCGGGTACTGGTCACGACGCCCGTTCATCTGGAGGCCTGCCTGCGGGCGGAACTCGCGTGGCCGCCGCTCGCCTTCGTGCTCAGTGCGACCTCGCCGCTGAGCCGCAGGCTGGCCGCGACGGCCGAACGGGTTTTCGGTGCGCCGTTGCTCGAGATTTACGGCACCACCGAGAGCGGCGGGTTCGCGAGCCGGCGCACCACGATGGATAATGTCTGGACGCCCTACGTCGGCGTGCGCCTTTGCCGCGAGGGCGATCGGTTTTGTGTTGAGGCGCCATTTCTTCCCGAGCCGCGGGTGATTTCCGACCGTTTCGAATTGCATCCCGACGGTCGCTTCGAATGGCGCGGGCGGGATGAAGACCAATTGAAGGTCGCCGGCAAACGCACGACCCTCACGGAGTTGAATGCGTGCCTGCTCGCCGTCGCCGGCGTGGAAGCGGGGAGTTTCGTTCAACCCGACGGGAAAAACAAACGCCTGGCGGCGGTCGTGGTGGCGCCGGATCTGACGGTGCGTGAAATCCGCGAACGCCTGGCCGAGTCGCTCGATCCGGCTTTCCTGCCGCGCCCGCTGGTGAAGGTGCCCGTCTTGGAGCGCACGGCGACGGGCAAGATTGCGCGCGCGGCGCTTCTTGCGCAGATCGAGGCGGCCAGGCCCACTGTGGCCCCGTGAAGTCACGCGCCCGGGAAGGCGGTCGCGGGGCCGCTCCGCCGCCGCACCGGGACTGGACCCGCTACGGGGAGCGCGGCAATCGCCTCGCACTCTGGTTCATTTTCGCGCTCGCCCTGTTTGTCGGCCGACCCATCGCCCGCTTGGCCGTGGGGTTTGCCGTCGTCTGGTACCTCCTGCGCGCCTGGACGCTGCGCCGGCACGTGTACGATTTCCTGCGCCGCGCCTTGCCGCGCCGGCCGCGTTTCCGCGACTTGGTGAAGACCTACTGGACTTTCGGCACGGTCACGCTCGACCGGATTTTCTGGATTGCCGGGCGCGATGCGGGGTTCGATCTGCGCGTTGACGGTGCCGGTACTCTGGATGCGTTACGAGCGAAAAACCAAGGGGCCATATTGCTCGGTGCGCACCTGGGAAGCTTTCTTGCCCTGCGCGCACTCGGCGAGCGGCACAGGGGGCTTGCGATCCACATCCTTCAATACAGCGAGCAGAATCCCCTGATCACGCGGCTCATGGCGAGGCTCGATCCGGCGCTCGCCGAGCGGGTAATTCCCCTGGGCGAACCCGATGTACTGCTGCGGCTCGCCGGACGGGTCCGGGCAGGGGATTTCGTCGCCCTGCTCGCCGATCGCATGGGGCCGAAGGACGGCCGCGGGGTCGTCTGCGATTTTCTTGGCGGGCCAGTGCGCTTTCCGGCGGGCGGCGTGGAGGCGGCCCTCGTCATCGGTTGCCCCGTCGTGTTGTTTTTTGCCCTTTACCGCGGCGGCGGCCGCTACGATCTTCATTTCGAGAGGCTCGAGCTTGACGCACCGGGCGGTCGCGCCGAGCGCCGCGCGGCCGTCGAACGCGGCGTCGCCCGCTACGCCGAACGGCTCGCGTACTACGCCCGGCTTGCTCCCTGCAATTGGTTCAATTTCTACGATTATTGGGGTAACCCGGCGATTTTTGCCGATTCGGAATACAAGTAATCGCAAGCCAAGCACCGTCTGCGTGCAGGCAACGCCGCCAATCCAAGTGTCGGCGAAACCCAGTGACTGGGAACATGAACTCCCGTACACAACCGTGATGGAGCCATTGTCTGGTGCATGACGGAATCGCGGCATAAATGTCGGCCAACCTATCCGGATACGGGAGACATTTTGAGTAACGGTCAGACAGGCCCGGCGATTCATCGCCATCGTGTCGACGCCGCTCCCGGCTTGCTATACTTCGCCTCATGGCTGCAGCGGCACCTTTTCGTGTCCTTTTCTGATCGGCGACTCCGGTCCGAAACGCGGCGGCGCGGTCGCCATGGGGCACCCCGGTTCGGCATTTCGGGTCTGTGGCACAGTACGGCGACGGGTTTTTGTTTCATTTTTTTCTGGATGCTCGCGCTTACGGCCACCGTCACGGTGTTGCCCGTGGCGGTCGTGCTGCCGGGGGACCGGCGGCGGCGTGCCCGGCGTTTGGCAAGCCACGGGTTTCGCCTGCTTACGAGGATGATCGAAGCGCTTGGCATTTTCCGCTTTCGTATCGCCGGCAAGGAATGGATCGCGGCCGCCCGGGGGCGATTGCTGGTTGCCAACCATCCCTGTTTTCTCGACGTAGTGGTATTGCTCGGGTGTCTGCCCGAGGCCAATTGCATCATGAAGGCCGCTCTGCGGCACCACCCGCTCTTTGCGCCCTTCGTGCACGCCTGCGGCTATATCAGCAACGCCTCGGATCCCCTGGAAACGCTTGCCGCCTGCCGCCGCGCGAAAGAGAACGGTGAGACAATCATCATCTTTCCTGAAGGTTCGCGCACGCCGGATGGTGCCGTGCCCGAACTGCACCGCGGCGCCGCGCAGATTGCATTGCACGCGGAGATGGAATTTCTGCCCGTCACGATCGAATGTTCGCCGCCCGTCCTGACGCATGGGAGACGCTGGTACGCCATGCCTTCCCGCCGGGTCGAATACGTGCTAAGCTTTTACGCGCCACGTAGCGCCGCCGCGTTTTCGGCTATCGAGGGCCTGCCGCCGCCGCTCGCCGCGCGCC
>CAZKOE010000098.1:0-9027 GCA_964554305.1 uncultured Gammaproteobacteria bacterium | reverse complement strand
GACCCACGCCCTGGGTGCACGTACGCGTTTTCAGGTGGGCTGGTTCGCCGCGTTGCGGCTGCCGAGTGCCGGGCCCGGTCTTCCCGTTGCAAGAAAAACAGACGGGTCGAAACAGAAACACTGATTAGCTTCGTCTGCATTGCGCTCCAAAGCCAAGCCGAATATTTCCACGACGAGTTTTGCATGGTATGGCCTTTGGCTCCGCTGCATCGGGCTCGAATGGGGAATCCAGTCAGTTTCCGCGAACAATTGGCGGTATGCCGTCATGACGGCATACCGACGCAGAAAACCGTAGACAACGAGTCGCCCCGGTGGCATACTGGCGCTTGGGATTAACGACCGACTGTCGGAGAGGTTGACTATGAGTCGCAAATTGCTCACGGCTACTTTTGGCTTGTTTGTGCTGGCGATTGTTGCCGGTATGCTTTTTGTATCTGTTTCTTCTGCCGCACCGAGGCCTGCACACACTGCGGCGCAATCCAAGCCTTCGGGCCTGACGTCGTGGGGCATTGCAAATGCCCGCCAAAGCGGCATGCCAAGCCATCTGGTCACGATGGCGCCGCAGACGAGTCTGAAGCTTCTCTCGCATGCAGTCGAAATCGGTCCGCATGCCGTGCAGGCGAAGATCAGGCTTATCATCGGCCTGAAATTGCGTCACAAGGCGAAGCTTCAGTCCTTTCTGGAGCAGGTGCAGAACCCACACAGTGCGGCGTATCATCAGTGGCTGACGCCGTCCGAATTCACGGCACGGTATGGTCCGACGAAGACCGACGTGGCGCAAGTGGTGGCCTTTCTCAAGGCGCACGGCATTACGGTCAAGAGCGTCTCCCAGAACCGTATCCTGATTCACACCGTGGCGACGACGGCAGTGTACGATCATGCCTTCGGCATAGAAATCAATGACTACAAGCTTGACGGGCGAAGCTTCTTCTCCACGACCAGCAGACCGAAGATTCCGCGTGAGATTGCACCGTTGATCTCCGGCATCATCGGGCTGAACCGTGGCGTGAAGGTGCGCTCGCACTCCTTTTTCAAGCCCGTGGGCGAGGCAACGCGGGATTTGAGCCCGCATGCCGCGCCGCCGGCCTCGCTGACCAACCTCAGCCCGCTCCAGATCGCCCACGCCTACGACTGGCCCGACATCACCGATGCCGATAACGGCGCGGGGGCGACGATCGGGATTGTCACGGCCGCGAGCATGAATGTGGCGGCGAGCGACTACACCACCTTCTGGGATAGCTACGGGCTGCCCGAGCACTCCGTAACGTTGGTGCCGGTAGACGGCGGCGGGCGCTCGGCGACAGGCCCGATCGGCGAGACACTGCTCGATATCGAGTACAGCAGCGCGATGGCGCCGGGGGCGGCGCTTCGGGTCTATGTGGCCAACATTGGAGATGGCAGTCTCGGCGGCCAACTGGGAGGCCTCTCAGACGCCTTCAACCAGTTGGTGGAGGAGAACAAGGTGGACGTGATGACCACCAGTTGGGGATGGTGTGCCTCGGGCTATCCCGGCGGCGTGGTCGGGACCGATGAAGAGATATTAGCGCAGGGGGCGGCTCAGGGTATTTCGATGTTTGCCGCCGCGGGCGATTCGGGGGCTTCCGACGGGTGCCCGGCAGGTAACCCGAACAATAACGCCGACTATCCCTCCTCAAGCGCCTACGTGACGGCGGCCAACGGCACCCAGCTCGACATATCGGACTTGGACGGGACTTACGCGTTCGAGTCCGCCTGGAACGACGCGAACTGTTTTGGCCAGGGGCCGGCGGCGACCGGCGGCGGCATCAGTTCCGTCATTGCCAAGCCGGCTTGGCAGACCGGGCCCGGCGTGCCCACCGACGTGGACATGCGCATGAACTCGGGTGTGGCGCTGACGGCCAGTTGCGGCCATCCCATGTATACCTACCAGTTCGGGCAGTGGACTCTCACGGCGGGCACCAGTGCGGTGGCGCCGATGCTGGCGGGTCTATTTGCCAATGCGGTGAGCGAGCGCGGGGGACGGCTGGGCCAGTCTAACTCGCTAATCTACAATGACGTTAACGCCAATAGCAGCAATTATGGTACGGATTTCCATGACGTGAAATTCGGCTGCAATGGATACTTGCCTGACGGCACCGAGCCATCATGCGCGGGCACGAATTGGGATCACCCCACCGGCTGGGGCAGCGTGAAGGCGACGAGTTTGCTTGCGCACATCGGCATTCAGGGAAACAAGGGTACGCTCAGCGGCACCGTGACCGACGCCGCCACCGGCGATCCCGTCGCCGGCGCCCAGATCTTTGCGGTTGCTTCCGACGGCAGTAAATACCGCGCCCGGACCGACTCCGACGGCACCTATTCGCGGGTGCTGCCGGCGGGAAGTTTGACCGTGACGGTGACGGATTACGGATATGCCAGCGATACCTCTACGGTCACGATTACCGATGGCGACACCACCACGCAGGACTTTGCGCTCCAGATCGCGTCGAAAGTCAAGCTGCAGGGCAAGGTCACCGACGGCTCCGGCCACAGCTACCCCCTATATGCCGACATTAAGGTCAGCGTCGAGGGGGGTGTCGGCCAAGTGGCGGACGTGTGGACCGACCCCAAGACGGGCAAATACAGCGTCAAGCTGCCCAAGGGCGTGACCTACAAGATAAATGTCGCGGCCGCCTTCGACGGCTACAACACGGCTTCGACGAATGTATCACTCTCGGCGGCCAAGACAAAGAATTTCGCGCTCACCATTGCCGATACCTGTTCGGCCCCCGGCTATGCCTTTGAAACCGGCGGCTTCGGCGAGGACTTCAACGGTGCCGTCTTTCCGCCCGATGGCTGGACGATCACCAATCTCGCAAGCGGCCCGATAGTGTGGGAGCTCTCGAGCTTTGCTAATCAGACCGGCGGCACGGGTACGGCCGCCATTGTCAACACCGCTAACTACCCCACGGGTCCTGACGGCTTTCAGGCTTTTGATACCTCGCTCGTCACGCCCCCGATCTCGGTGACGGCACTGCACGGCGCCGCGGTAATTCTGAAGTACAAGGCTTATTATGCCGGTCGTCTTGAGCCGGGAACTAATCCGCCTTTGCCGCTCGATCTCGACATCACGACGGATGGCGGGAACACGTGGAATACGATCCTGCACTGGACGACCGAGGTTGGAACTGGAACCCCTCCGGGTGCGCAGGAGAACGTTGACCTCGGGCCTTACCTTCCGTCGGGCGGGAACTTCCAACTGCGCTGGCGTTTTTACGGCCCAAGCTCCCACTTCAGTCCAACCGTTCAAATCGATGATGTTGTGATTGGCAACTGCAAATTAGTCCCGGGCGGTCTCGTTATGGGACAGGTGACCGATGCCAATACCGGCAAGCCTATCGTCGGTGCCCATGTCGCGGACGAGAACGGCACAGGTTCGGATACAGTCGAAAACCACGCGGACTCCAATCTTCCGGTCGGCTTCTATTCGTTCTTCGATGCAGCGGGCGCGCACACTCTCACCGCAAGCGCCCGCCATTATTCCCCGCAGACGGCACAGATCACCCTGAACAATAATGGCGTGGTGACGCGGAACTTTTCCCTCAAGTCGGCCAGGTTCGGGGTCAATCCGGGCGGGTTCACATTGCACGTGATGGTGAACGGTTCGGCGACCGCCTCCTTCGCGCTGAGCGACAGCGGCGGCGCCGCGGGGCGGTTCGGAATAATAGGAATCAACGCGCCGCCGCCGACCACCGCGCGGACTTCGGCCGCGGGCATGGGTGCGCCGCTTATTCGGGTGCCGGCTGCCAACCGCGCTTGGGCCAAGGCGAGTGCGCCGTGGATTAAAGCGCAGGCGAAGTTGCATTCCAAGCCCAAGGCGTTTCGGTCGCAGCCAGCCGCTTCTTTCAGCCCGCACGCCGGTACGGCGGCATCGGCATGGCAGGCGATCGCCGACTATCCGGTCACGATAGCCGATAACACGGCGGCGCGTGACCCGGTGACCGGCAAGGTCTATTCGATGGGCGGCTTCACCCAACAGGGCCCCGTCAGTGGTCCATACGAGCCGTGGGCTTACGTTTACGATCCAGGGACCGACAGTTGGTCGCAGATCGCGGATGCGCCGGTTGCCCGGGGTCTTGCGGTTTCGGCGTTTATCAACGGCAAGTACTACGTCGTTAACGGATGGGCTGCTACGATTGCGGGTGACCCGGTTGCGGAATTGGATATTTACGATCCAACCACCGGAACCTGGAGTACCGGTACGCCGAATCCGGTTCCCGCCGCCGGCGGCAGCGCCTATGCGGTGCTAAACGGCTTGTTGTACATCGTGGGTGGATGTAAAAACGGCGCTTGCGCCACCCCAACGAGCGCGGTGCAGGTTTACCACCCGTTCTCGGGCAGTTGGAGTTCGGCCGCGAATTACCCTCATCCCGTTACTGCCGCGTCTTGCGGTGCCATCAACGGCAAACTCTACTGCGCCGGTGGAGTTGCCACGACGGGGGCCGTGGGAGACGCCTACGTTTATGATCCATCGTCGAACAGTTGGTCGCCGATCACGGATATGTTCTTCACGCTCGATGGCTCTTTCTATACGGCCGCGAACGGGTTGCTCGTGGTGGCAGGCGGCTTCGATGGGGGTGGTGGCCTTATCAATGCGGTGGAAGCCTACGATCCGCAGACCGACAGCTGGATCCCGTTGCCGAATATGCCTGCGGTGGCTGCACGGGGTGGTCACGCTTGCGGGCTATATCAAGTGGGGGGGATTGCCAGCACCTCGCCATTCTTCGGTAATGTTGGTACGAAACAGTCCACGCTACTGCCGGGTTACGCCCCCTGCAATATGGCGCCGAGCATCCCCTGGCTTACCCCGGCGCCGGCCTCCGGCACGGTCGCTGCGGGCGCTTCGGCAAAGATAACACTCGCCTTCGATGGCGCCGGACAGCAGGCGTTCACGACTTCAAGCGCCTACCTGAGCATCGCCAACGACTCGCCCTATGGGGCGCTGACCGTGCCGGTGACCGTGCACTGGGAGCCGCAGCCGGTTGATTTGATGATGACCGGCAAGGCGAGCCCGAAGTCGGTACACAAAGGTGGCAGCATTACCTATTCTCTAAAGGTACAGAACCGGAAAGCGGCCGGTTATGGGCGGGCGACGCAGACGATGCTGAACTATCCCTTGCCTGGTGGCGTGAGCTATGTGGCCTCCAGCGGCGATGCGGTCTGCACGGCGCCCGGCGCGGGCTCTTCGCCGGCGCCCGCGGCCGCTACTGGTGCACAACCAGACATGATCACTTGCGACTTCGGCACGCTTGCGCAGGGCGCTTCGAAGACCCTCACGATTGCGGTGCAAGCCAATCAGGCGGGCAAGCTCAGGAGCCACTTTGAAGTCAGCTCGCGCGAGCCCGACGATTCGGGCAGGAACACGCTGGATTTGACCACCACGGTGATCGGCGAGGCCGACCTCAGTACCAGCGCCGAGAATGCGACGCTGACGCAGGGGAGTGCGGGCACGCTGCAAGTAACGGTAGCCAATGGCGGGCCCGATGCGGCGACGGAGGTGAAGCTCAAGCTGAGCGCGGGGGCGGCGGTGAAGCTCCAGAGTGCCCAGGCGGGGCAGGGCCAATGTGTTCTGTCGGGCAGCGATATTGAATGCGACCTGGGCGAGGTTGCCGCCGGCGGGCAGGCGGCCGTGAAGGTCAGCGCCTTGGGCACCGGCGTGGGCTCGGCGCAGGTAACGGCGCAGGCGACGACGACGGCCGACGATGGTGATGCCGGGAACAACGTGGCCACGGCGACGGTGACGGTGAAGGCGGCGAGCAGCGGAGGCGGCAACAACAATGGCGGGGGTGGCGGTGCCTTGGGCTGGCTTGCGCTGGCCGCGCTGCTGGGCCTCGCGTTAGCGGGTGCCGGGGCGACAAGAGTCCGAAAGGGTTGAGGTGTTCCCCTCTTTGAGGGAACCGGCGGGGGTGGTCAGCGGCTCGGCCATCCCCGCACTTTACTTACATTCGACTCGGTATGCGTCCGTTACCTATCGGACTGTGCGGTTGCCATGACGTATTCTCGCGGCATCGTCGGGAAACGGAACCTGCGATCGTGAACAATCCGCGTTAGGCTGACCTGGTATTTGTCTGGTTTTCTGGTTATGGTCGCGACACGAGACGAAAAAGCCAAGTCACAGTCTTTGGCTGTTTTGGGGATTACTGGAGCGGAGGAGCGTCTCTACCGGTGGCTGCTGGCGCACAAGGGTGCCACGGCACAGGCCCTTGCGCGCGCCCTGGAGCTCTCGCCGCGCCGGGCTCGGCAACTGCTTGACAGGATCGAGGCCAAGGGGTTGGTGACGCACTCCCCGGAGAGCCCGCGCCGCTACTTGCCCTCGGCTCCCGATATTGCCTTGCGTGCATTGCTTTTGCACAGACAGGAGATGCTGCTGGGGACGGAGCTGACGATACGCGAGCTGCAGGAAGAGGCCAACAATGAGCGGCACAGCGATGATCGCGAACAAATGGTTGAGCTGATCACGAATCGCAATGTCGAGCGTCAGTTGGTGGAGCAGATGCAGCGTTCGGCGCGAGAGGAGTTTTTGGTATTGATGCGGGTGCCGATGCGTATTTCCAGGGTGGATATATCGGCGGGTCGGGCTCGTACTCTGCAAAAGGAGGCGCAGGGGCGAGGGGTGCACTATCGCAGCATAGCGGACCGGGAGCTACTGGACACCCCGCAGTTGCTGAGGCGGACGCGCGAGGACCTTGAGGCCGGGGAGGAGGTGCGGGTGTTTCCGCGTCTGCCCTCCAAGATGATCATGGCGGACCGCCAGGTTGCGCTTATTCCGCTGGAGCCGGGGAGACTGGACACGCCCTCGCTGCTGGTGCGCTCCTCGGCGCTGCTGGACGCGTTGCGGGCGTTGTTTGAGCTTCTCTGGGAGCGAGCGGCGCCGCTGGGTATGTCGGGGCGCGGAGAGTTGCGGGTGGGCGAGGCGGCGCTGGAGTTGAGTGAGCGGGCCCGGGAGTTGATTTCTTTGATGGCCACCGGGCTTAACGACAAGAGTATGTCGGATGAGTTGGGCATCAGCACGCGAACGCTGCAAAGCCGGGTATCGGAGTTGATGCGGGTGCTGGGCGCGCGCACGCGCTTTCAGGTGGGCTGGCTTGCGGCGCTGCGTTTGATGGAGTCGGAGGTGGGGATGCGGGGCGACAAGGCGGGGTGAGCGGGTCGGTATTGCGGATTTACGCAATTGCGTAAATCCGAAGTCAAAAAGTCTGTACAGCCTGTCTTGATTGGGTGAAAATGAGAACCTTGCCTGGATCGGGGCCGTCGGTGGGCGGTGTCGGGCAAGGTTGTTGATGGTTTTTGAGAGGTGTCGATGATGGGTCGGAGATTACCCTCAGCCGCGCTGGGTCTGTGTGCTTGGGCGCTGTTTGTCGGGGCTGTGTCGTTGGCGGGGGCGGCGCCGAGTGGTGCGCGGCACGGGCCTGCGGGCCTGAGTGCGCAGGGTATAGCCAATGCCCGGCGGGCGAGCCTCCCGAGTCGGTTGGTGACGCTCTCGCCGCAAAGCTCGCTCGGGCTGCTTGCGCGTGCGCGCGAACTCGGTCCGCACGCCATGCACGCCGGGATCGGGGTCACGATCGGGCTGAAGCTGCGCCATGAGGCGCAACTCAAGGCGTTTCTCGAGGCGGTGCAGGATCCGGCCAGCTCGCGCTACCACCAATGGCTGACGCCTGCCGAGTTCACCCGACGCTACGGGCCCACGCAGGGGCAGGTGAGCCAGGTGACGCGTTTTCTCAAGGCGCAGGGGATCGAAGTTACCGGGGTGTCGGCCAATCGCATGCTGATTCACACCGAGGCCACGACCGCGGTCTATGAGCATGCCCTGGGGATCATGATCAACGACTACGCGCTGAATGGCCGCAGCTTCTACAGCACCGCCGACAGCCCCAAGCTCCCGCGCACCATCGCACCGCTCGTGGCCAATGTCCTCGGCCTCGATCACGGTGTACAAATGCATTCGAATTTCCTGGAGCGGTCCGCGCGGCCATCCGGCATGCAGCCGCGACTCTCGCGGCCGGCCCCGTCGCTGACCGACTTGAACCCGCTGCAGATCGCGCGTGCCTACAACTATCCGGACATCACCGATGCCGGCAATGGGCACGGGGTGAACGTCGCGATTCTCACGGCGGACAGTTCCGGGTTGGCCGGCATGAAGGCTCCTCATGACTTCTGGGCCATCTACGGCCTGCCCGATCACACGATCAATGTGATTCCGGTGGGCGGAGATAACGGGGAAACGAGCGGCATCTCGGAGACATTGGCTGAGGTCGAATATGCCGGTGCGATGGGTCCGGGGATCGCAGAGTATGTCTACGTGGCGGGTGACACAAGTCTCGACACTTTTACCGAAATGTACAATCAATTCGCAAATGCCACGAATCCAGACGGCAGTGCCAGATATCAAGTGATGACAACGGGCTGGGGACACCCGGAAACTGTTCGTAGAATTGTCAATTTGACCGTCGACCAGATTTTCATGCAGGCTGCTTCGGAGGGCATTTCCATGTTTGCCGCGGCCGGCAATGAGGGTTCAGGGGACGGAACGGATCAGCCCGCTGTGGCCGATTACCCTTCGTCCAGTTCCTACATTACCGCGGTGAATGGCACGCGGTTGAATCTTTCGGATCTTTCCGGCAGTTATGGAAGCGAAGTAGTCTGGAATGATGCCGATTGTTTCGGGCAGGGGCCGAGGTCAACCGGTGGTGCAGCGAGTGATCTTTTCGCCAAACCCGATTGGCAGCATGGTCCGGGGGTGCCCACCGATATCCACATGCGCATGAATTCGGATATTGCCGCCACCGCAAGCTGTACGCATCCATTGTCTTACTTGAAGCCGAATCAGCAGGGACAGGAAATGTGGTACCTCGCCAGTGGTACGGGCGTAGCGGCGTCTCAGCTTGCAGGCATGTTTGCAATTGCGGTGGCCGATCATGGTGGCTCGTTGGGGCAGTCCAATGAGCTGATTTACAATGTTGTCAATGCCGGTCATTACGAGACGGATTTCCACGATGTGACGAGCGGCGA
>CAZKOE010000097.1:0-9330 GCA_964554305.1 uncultured Gammaproteobacteria bacterium | reverse complement strand
ACGCCGTGCACTGGTAGCCCTGGTTGCCGCAGACGAAGTCGAGGAACAAGCTCGACTGCGACAGCGCCCACTTGCGGTGGTTTTTCTTCTTGTTCGTGAAGAGCTTGCGCATCAGTTCCTTGGACTGGCGCCGGCCCATGAATACGTCCTGCTTGGGAGCGTGTTCGTAGGCAAAGCCCGGCGAAAACGTGATGCCGTCCACCTTGAGGTCATGGGTCGCGAAGTCGAAGAATTCCGCGACCTCGTCCGGCTTGGCCGTGGTGAACAGCGTGGTGTTGACGTTCACCCGGAAGCCGCGCCGCTTGGCTTCCCGGATTGCCGCGGTTGCGATGTCGAAGACGCCTTCGCGATCGACGCTTTCGTCATGGCGTTCGCGCATGCCGTCCAGGTGTACCGAAAACGTCAGATGGCTGGAGGGCGTGAAGAGGTCGAGCTTTTTTTCGAGCAGGATCGCGTTGGTGCACAAATACAGGAACTTGCCCCGCCCGATGATGCCCTCGACGATCCGCTTGATGTCCTTGTGAATCAGCGGTTCTCCGCCAGCGAGCGACACCATTGGCGCGCCGCACTCGTCCACCGCATGCATGCAGTCCTCGAACGACAGGCGTTCCTGCAGGATGTTTTTCTCATAGTCGATCTTGCCGCAGCCCGGGCAGGCGAGGTTGCACTGAAACAGGGGTTCGAGCATCAGGGTGAGCGGATATTTTTCCTCGCCCTTGAGCTTCTTGCCGATGATGTAGGTCGCGACCTTGGCTTGCTGCTTTATGGGTATCGACATGGTTAACCTCCTCGTTCAGGCTTTTGCTTCCAGGTGCACCCGCAATTCCGGTGGGGGGCGAAAGGTGACGTTCTCGTCCGGGCCGTCCAGTTCCTGCACTCTATTGTGCCCCAGCTGGGCGAGTTTTTCGAGCACCCCCTGTACCAGGGATTCCGGCGTGGAGGCGCCGGCGGTTACACCAACGCGGTCCTCGCGCCCGATCCATTCCGCCTGCACTTCGTCCGCGTCCTGGACCAGATAGGCGCGCACGCCCGCGTGTTCGCCCACCTCGCGCAGGCGGTTGGAATTGGAACTGTTGCGGGCCCCTACCACGAGGATTACGTCGGTATCCCGGGCGAGCTCATGCACGGCGTTCTGGCGGTTTTGGGTGGCGTAGCAGATGTCCCGGGTATCCGGGCCGACGATGTTCGGGAAGCGCTTTTTGAGGGCGTCGATCACGGTGCGGGTGTCGTCGAGCGACAGTGTCGTCTGCGTGACGTAGGCCACCTTGTCCGGGTCGACGACTTCGAGCGTCGCGACTTCTTCCGGCTCCGAGATCACGTGCACGGGGCCGGCGACGCGCCCGCTCGTGCCTTCGACCTCGGGGTGGCCGCGATGGCCGACGATGATCAGTTCGTAGCCCTTTTTGTGATATTTCTGCGCCTGCATGTGCACCTTGGCGACGAGTGGGCAAGTCGCGTCGATGATCTTCAGCCCGCGAGCCTTGGCATCGGCGACGCGCTGATCGGACACGCCGTGGGCGCTGAAAATGGTGACGGCGCCCTCCGGCACTTCGTTGAGGTCCTCGGTGAATACGGCACCGCGGCTCTTGAGATCGTTCACCACGTGCTGGTTGTGCACGATTTCGTGGAGCACGTAGACCGGCGGGCCGAAAACCTTGAGCGCCTCCTCGACCACGTCGATCGCGCGCACGACGCCGGCACAGAATCCGCGGGGCCTGGCGAGCACGACTTGCATTGCGTTCTCCTCTGGCTTCGTTCCGTTGGGGCAATCCCGCCGGACGGCGGTGGGAGAAAGCCCCTCGATGATTGCCAATTGTAACGCTTGGCAGGGCGGGCGACTCAAGTCTTGCGATGATAGCGGGCTAAAATGAACGAGCCGAGGAAAGGGAAGAAGGATGCCGGATCGCGTGCTCGTTACAGGCGCGACGGGCTTTGTGGGCGCCGCCGTGGTACGGGCTCTTCTCGCCGCGCGCTATCCCGTGCGGGCCATGGTCCGCGCGAGCACGGGCGCCAGTGGACTGCGCGCGCGGGGCGTTGAGGTCGTCGCCGGGGATCTCGGCGCACCCGAGACTTTTCCCGCCGCGCTGGCGGGCTGCGGCGCGCTGGTTCACGTGGCGGCCGATTATCGCCTGTTCGTGCCCGATCCGGCGCCGCTCTACCGCGTAAACGTGGACGGCACCCGCGCCTTGATGGAGGCCGCGCTTGCCGCCGGCGTGAAGCGCATCGTTTACACCTCGAGCGTCGCCGCGCTCGGCCATCGTGGCGACGGCGGGCCCGCCGACGAGACGACGCCGGCCGTCCTTGAAGACATGGTCGGCCATTACAAGCGTTCGAAGTTTCTCGCCGAGCGCGAGGTCTTGCGGCTCGTCGCCGAAGCGGGGCTCCCGGCCGTGATCGTAAATCCGACGGCTCCGGTCGGGCCGGGCGATGTGAAACCGACGCCGACCGGGCGCATGGTGCTCGATGCGGCGCGCGGGCGCATGCCGGCCTACGTGGACACGGGACTCAACGTCGTGCACGTGGACGACGTCGGTACGGGTCATCGGTTGGCGCTCGAGCGCGGCCGGATTGGCGAGCGTTACATCCTCGGCGGCGAGAACCTGACGCTGCGCGAAATCCTCACCATGATTGCACGCCTTGCGGGCCGGCGCCCGCCGCGCGTCCGTCTGGCGCCGGGCCCGCTCGTCCCGCTCGCCTGGCTGGCCGAAACCTGGGCGCGAATGAGGGGGACGACGCCGTTTTTGACCCGCGATGAACTCGCGATGGCCCGTCGACCCATGTACTACGATTCGGGCAAGGCCGAGCGCGGACTGGGCTATCGCCACCGCCCCGCCGAGGCGGCCTTCCGTGACGCACTTGCCTGGTTTGCTTCCGCCGGAGGCTTGAGCCCCAGGCGCGGGTCAGGCTACACTAGCCCGTCACCGGAAGCCTCCCCGGACATGAAAAAGCCATGAGCGCGGTCCCCACCGACGCCGATTTCGTTCTCCAGCGCGAACTCCTCGACGGGGTCTCGCGCACCTTCGCGCTCACCATCCCGGCGCTCCCCGAACGGCTGGAGCGGGTGGTCGGCAACGCCTATCTGCTGTGCCGTATCGCCGACACGATCGAGGACGCGGCGGATCTCGACGCGGCGGGGCAACGCGCCTTTTGCGAACGCTTTATCGCGATCGCGGAAGGTAAAGGTGAACCCGAGACCTTTGCCCGCGAGTTTGCCCCGCATCTTGCGCCGCATGCGAGCGCCGAGGAGCGCCGCTTGATTGCCTCGATCCCGCACGTCGTCGCAATGACGGCGAGTTTTGCGGCCGCGGAACGTGCCGCTCTCGGCGATTGTCTCAAGGTCATGGCTCCCGGCATGGCCGCCTTTCAGCGCAAGAAAAGCGTCGCGGGGCTTGCCGATCTCGCCGAACACGCCGAGTATTGCTATGTGGTCGCCGGCTGCGTGGGCGAGATGTTGACGCGGCTCTTCATCGAGTATCTGCCGGAGCTCGCGCCGCGCCGCGCCGAGCTCATGCGCCTCGCCGTCTCCTTCGGCCAGTGTCTGCAGATGACCAACATCCTCAAGGATTTCTGGGAAGACCGCGCGAATGGCGCCTGCTGGCTTCCGCGTGAGATATTCCTCGCCGAAGGGCTCGACCTTGCCGAGGTCGCGCCCGGCGATCCGCGCTTTGTCCGCGGCTACCGCCGGCTGCTGGGGCTTGCCCGTGGCCATGCCGAGGCCGCGCTCGGGTATACGCTCGCCATTCCGGCGCGCGAGCGGGGCATCCGCAACTTCTGCCTGTGGGCGCTGTTCATGGCCGTGCTCACCCAGCGCAGGCTCCTCGCACACCCGGACTTCGGCGACGGCGCGACGGTGAAGATCAGCCGCCGGAGTGTGCGTACGACCGTCGCCTGGTGCCGCATGGCCTCCGGGAGCGATGCCGCGTTGAAGGGGAGTTTCGCGTTGCTTGCCCGCGGGCTTCCGGGCGGTGAAGAGGGCGAGTCCGGGCGGCCGTTGAAGGCGGCACAGTGAAACGCGACGGTGCCGCCGGGCTGAATGCGACGAAGGGCCTGCTCGCGGCTGCGGTTGACCGCGCCCGCGCCGGATTGCTTGGCCAGCAGCGCAAGGACGGTCATTGGTGCTTCGAGTTCGAGGCCGATTGCACGATCCCCGCCGAGTACATCCTGATGATGCACTTCATGGACGAGATCGAACCGGAACTCGAAGTACGCCTCGCGCGCTACCTGCGCGCGAAGCAGCAGACCGACGGCGGCTGGCCGCTGTATCCGGGCGCTCCGCTGGATGTTTCCTGCAGCGTGAAGTGCTATTACGCATTGAAGCTTGCCGGCGACGCCCCCGAAGCGGAACACATGCGCCGGGCGCGCGATGCGATTCTCGCCGCCGGCGGCGGGGCGCGGGCGAATGTGTTCACCCACATTATGCTCGCCCAGTTCCGTCAGATTCCATGGCGTGCCGTCCCCTTCATCCCCGTCGAGCTGATGCTCGCGCCGCGCTGGATGTTCATCCACATCTACAAGGTGTCCTATTGGTCGCGCACCGTGATGGTGCCGCTGTTCATTCTCGTCAGCATGCGCCGGCCCGCGCGCAATCCCCGCGACGTGCATGTGCAAGAACTTTTCACGACACCGCCGGAGCGGGAGCGCCACTGGTTTCCCGTGCGTTCCGCGCTCAACCGGGTATTTCTGATCGCCGAGCGCCTCGCCCGCCACCTGGAACCTCTGATTCCCTGGGGCATGCGCCAGGCAGCAATCCATCGCGCCGAGCGCTGGATGATCGCGCGCCTGAACGGGGAAGGTGGACTGGGCGCCATTTTCCCGGCGATGGTCAACGCCTACGAAGCACTCGATGCGCTTGGCTACGCCGCCGCGCATCCGCTCCGGAAAACCGCGAAGCGAGCCTTGGAATTGCTCCTCATGGATCGCGGCGAAATGACCTACTGCCAACCCTGCGTCTCGCCGGTCTGGGATACGGCGCTCGCCGCCCTCGCACTGGAGGAAGCCGGTGGCGCCGAGGCCGAAGTGGATCGCGCGCTCGGCTGGCTTGCCGAGCGGCAACTTCTCGATGCACCGGCCGACTGGCAAACCTATCGCCACCGGCTCGCGGGCGGCGGTTGGGCCTTTCAGTACGTGAACGATTACTATCCGGATCTCGACGATACCAGTGCCGTCGCCTGGGCCATGCACAACGCGGACGCCGGGCGCTACGGCGAGCACATTCGCCGTGCTGCCGACTGGCTCGCCGGGATGCAGTCGCGCGGCGGCGGCTTCGGCGCCTTCGATGCCGACAATACGAGCTTTTATCTCAACGAGATTCCTTTCGCCGATCACGGCGCGCTTCTTGACCCGCCGACCGAGGACGTGACGGCGCGCTGCGTGGCGCTGTTTTCGCTCCTTGGCAAGCCCTATCGCAAACCGCAAAAACACGCCCTGGCCTACCTCACGCGCAAGCAGCAGAAATGCGGCGCCTGGTGGGGGCGCTGGGGCTGCAACTACATTTACGGCACCTGGTCGGTACTCATGGCCCTCGAACTTGCGGGGGTGCCCGCCAGTGACGAACGGGTGCGCCGTGCGGTTGCCTGGCTGAAATCGGTACAGCACGAAGACGGTGGCTTCGGCGAAACCAACGATACCTACGAGCGCGACGGACCGCCGCCGGGAACGGGCGAAGCGACGCCCGAGCAGACGGCCTGGGCGCTTCTGGGGCTCATGGCCGGCGGCGAAGCGGCGAGCGCGGAGGTGCGCCGCGGTGCCGAGTGGCTTCTGCGCGAACAGGGCGAGGACGGCCTCTGGCATACGGAGTGGTTCAATGCGCCGGGGTTCCCGCGGGTGTTTTACCTGCGTTACCACGGTTACAGTGCCTATTTCCCGCTGTGGGCACTTGCCCGCTACCGCAACCTGACGGGCAGGCTCGCGTAGGAGTGGCAGCGCTCGCCGCGGGTCCGGCGGGCCGGTATCGATTCACGGCTGAGGCGACGACTTATTGTGCGTTGCAGCGATCGGTCCGCGGGAGCGGCGCCGGCATTTCGGCGGCCCTCCGACGGCGCTTGCGAGAGAACGTGCGCAAGCTTGCTCCCGCGCTTTGGAAGTTTGAAGCGGTGGCGAAATTCATGGGTGATAGGGGAAGCGGCACGACGGCGGTGATCGCAGCGATGCGGCTGGAGGCGCGCACGGCGCGCCCGCTCATCCGTTGCGGTTGCCCTCTGTCCGTTTCCGGGATCGGCGTTGCAAGGGCCCGGGCGGCCGCCCTCGCCGCCCTGGATGGCGGCGCGCGGCGCTTGCTGGTCTGGGGCAGCGCGGGCGGCCTGGTTTCCGGCTTGTCGCCGGGGACATTGGTCGTCCCGCGGGTCGTGTTCGATGCCACAGGCGAGCGGTTCGAGGCGGCTCCGGCCTGGCATGCGGCTCTTCTTGCGTGCGCGCCGACGGGAATTCCCTTGAGCGGGGATGCGCTCGTAACGGCCGCCCGCCCGCTGGCCGATCGTGGAGAGAAGGCCGCGTTTGCCGAGCGCAGCGGCGCCGTGGCCGTGGACATGGAGACGGCCGCCGTCGCCGCCGTCGCCGCCGTGCGCTGCGCGCCCTTTGCCGTGGTTCGCGCGATCGCCGATCCCTTGGAATTTGCGCTGCCCGGCGTGGTAACGGCAGCCGTCTCCGAGCGTTTTCTGGCGGTGGAAGTGCCTTTGCGCTTGCTCGGCCGGCCGCGGGACATTTCCGCCGTGCGCAGGCTCGCGGGTTTCACGCGGGCGGCAAAACGCAGCCTTGTCGCCTACGCCCGAAATCTCGCGGCGGCCCCGCGAGTCTCCGGACTATACTGATTCTACTCACCGCGGTTTTTCGCCATGTCACGTTCGCTCAAAGTCTTTGCCACGCTGGGGGCGCTGCTTGCCGTTGCCCCGCTCGTGCTTGCCCAACCCCTGGTCTACGTGACCGACCCCGGATCGAATTCGCTCACTGCGATCAACAGCGGCAACAATACGATTACCCGCGTCGTCTCCGGGTTGACGAGCGCGGCGGCACTCGCCATTTCTCCCGACGGTACCCGTATCTACGTCGCCGCCGGCGGCGACGGGAGCGACGGCGAAGTTGCGGCACTGGACGGTACCAAGATCGCCGACAAGAATCAGAATCCGCTGATCGCGAAGGTTCGCACCGGCGGCAAGCCGATCGCCGTGGCCTACGATGCGCGAACGGGCCTGATGTATGTGGCGGACGCGAAGAACAATCAGGCCGTTTCCTACGACCTGACCGCCATCGACCCCGATGCCCCGAAGCCGGTTGCGACCTACAAGGCCGACAGTGGGCTGAGCGCGATGGCGCTTGCGCCCGACGGTCAAATCCTGGCACTGGCCTCCACCGGGGCGCCCGATGTCACGCTTTACAACCTGCGCCTCATGGCGACAGGGCTTTCGGGCAAGACGGTGGTCAAGCTGTCGTCCAAGCCCCGCGCACTCGTTTTCTCTGCAAACGGTGGCATGCTCTGGATCGCCACCGATGCGGGTTTTTCCGGCTATTCGCTCGCGACCGGCGCCATGGTCACAAAAACCCTTTCGGGTGGTACGACCTCCGTTGCCGCCGCGCCGCGGGCGAAGCGCGTGTACTTCGGCGCCGGCACGGGCAAGACCGTTTACGCCTACGACCCGGCCCTGAACCAGGTGTCCGACATTGCGACGCCCGGCGCGGTTGACGGCCTTTCGCTGTCGGCCGACGGCACGCGGCTTTACGCGGTACTGCACTGCAACGATTGCGGTGCCGCCGTCATCTCCACCAGCAACGGACAGCTTGTCAAACAGGTTCATTTCGGCAACGGGCCCCGGACGGCAGGCCGGTTTGCCGGGCCGGGGGCGATCTATGCGTCCAATGCGACGACGGCCGGCCAGGTTGCCAAACAGTTGAGCGCCACGGTCAAGGCCAGCGACTACGAGAGTCGCGCGCTATCCTACGGTGTGATTCTCTCGCCGCCCGCGGGCACGCTGAGTTTCAACGCGACGGGCGATTTCACTTATACGCCGCCGGCCGGTTACTCCGGCGTGCAGCGCTTCGTCTGGCAGGCCACGGCCAGCGGCGGCGAGGGGGCGCCGATCAACCCGGTTTCGCGCCCGATCACCGAGACACTGGAAATCTATCCGGGCGTGAGTTCGATCGAAAATCAGAGTGCGACGCCGGCTTCCACCGTCGGCCCGCTTCCGTTCACGCTGGCCGGCAGCCTCCCGATGACGCTCGAGTTCAAGAGCACCGAAAGCAGCCTCGTGGATGCGAGCAAGATCACCGTGAGCGATGGCTGCGGCACGACGGACCTCGATTGCACGCTCTCGGTCCCGGTCAAGAACATCGCCAACGGCACGACCACGATTACGCTCACGGCAATCGATCCCGATGGATTGACGACGAGCACGAAGTTTATCGTCACCGTTGGGAACGGCAACAACGACTGCGGTTGCGGCGGCCTGGGCCTGGCGGGTCTTGGCGGCCTCGCGTTTTTGTCGCTGGCGGCCGTCGGCTGGCACAGGAGAAGACGGCATGGACGCGTTTGAAACCCGCAATCCGGCGACCGGCGAGCCGCTCGAACGCTACCCGCTCGCGCGCGAGGCTGAAGTTGACGCCGCGCTCGGGCGTGGCGCCGCGGTGCAGCGCGAGTGGGCGGCGCGTCCGCTGAGGGAACGGCTGCAGGGGCTCGCGCGCCTGGCGGATCTGTTCGAGCAAAGGCAGGACGAGCTTGCATTGCTCATGACCCGCGAGATGGGGAAGCCTATCGCGCAGGCGCGTGCCGAGGCCGCCAAGTGTGCGCTCGCTTTCCGCTATTACGTCGAGCACGCGCCGCGACTCCTGGCCGACGAGGCGATCGCGACCGACGCCGGGAAAAGCGCCGTCGTGTATCAGCCGCTTGGCGTGGTTTTTGCGATCATGCCGTGGAACTATCCGTTCTGGCAGGTGGCACGCTTTGCCGCGCCCGCGCTTGCCGCCGGCAACGCGGGCATTCTCAAGCATGCGCCGGGCACGACCGGTTGCGGGCTCGCGTTTGCCGCGCTTGCGCGCGAGGCGGGCATTCCCGAGGGCGTATTTCAGACGCTGGTGCTCAATACCGATCAGGCCGCGCGCGTGATCACCGACCCGCGCGTTGCCGCCGTGACGCTCACCGGCAGCGAACGGGCCGGGCGTGCCGTCGCGAAGACGGCGGGCGAGCATCTCAAGAAATGCGTCCTCGAACTCGGCGGTTCCGATCCCTTCGTCGTGCTCGCCGATGCCGATCTCGATCGTGCCGCGGAGGTGGCGGTGACGGCGCGGTTCCAGAACAACGGCCAGAGCTGCATTGCGGCCAAGCGCTTCATTGTCGAGGCGCCG
>CAZKOE010000096.1:0-9451 GCA_964554305.1 uncultured Gammaproteobacteria bacterium | reverse complement strand
CGGCACGAACAGGAAGTGATAGAGCACAACGATGGCAAACTGCCAGCGGGAAAGCTCGACGACCAGCTGACTGGGCTCCACGTTTACGTTCCGATCGTTACGCGCCCTAGTGTAACCTGCCCCGCCGGCGACGGGACTTGACCCGCATCAAGGCTCATTCGGGACTCGAACGGAGCGCCGGCATCTTGCCGGGCCGGAAGCCGGCGCTTCGCCACGCTCGGTACCCGGTCCGATTCAGGCGAGATAATCGCTCATGCGGCGATAAAAACCGTTCCGGGCCAGCAGTTGCGCCTGCGTGCCGCGCTCGACGATGCGGCCCCGATCCATCACCAGGATTTCGTCCATGCCTTCGAGCCCGGCAAGACGATGGGTGATCAGGAGCAGGCTGCGGGCGCCGCGATGATGCACGAAGCCTTCGACGACGCGACGCTCGAGCCGCGCATCCAGGCCTTCGGTCGGCTCGTCGAGGAGCAGAATCGGCGCCGGACTGAGCCGGACCCGGGCAAGCGCGAGCCGGCGAGCCTGGCCGGCAGACAGTGCGAGGCCGCCGGCGCCCACGAAGTGGTCGAGTCCGTTCGCGAAGTCGCGCACCTCGTCCGCCAGACCGGCGAATTCGAGTGCCGCCCACAGCTCGGCGTCCTTGGCCGCCGGCGCGGCGAGGCGCAGGTTCTCGCGAACCGTCGTGCTGAAGAGTCGCGTCGCTTGCGGCGCCCAGGCGAACCGGCGGCGCAGGGCCTCGAACGCGTAGTCCGGCAACGGCCTGCCGCCGATCCGGATCGCGCCCGCTTCGGGATCGTAAAAGCGCAGAAGCAACTGGGCGATGGAACTCTTGCCGGCCCCCGAGGGGCCGACGATGGCAACGGCCGCGCCTTCGGGCAACTCGAAGCTCACGCCGGCGAGCGCCGGTTCGAGTTCGGGCGCGTAACGGAAGCCGAGGTTGTCGAAGACAACGCCGTGGCCCGGCACTTGCGCCAGGGGCCGGGGCGCCTCACGCACGGCGGGCGCCTCGTCGCCGAGCGAAAAGACCCGGCGCGCGGCCGCCAGCGTATCACCGAGGGCGCGGAAGGCCGCCGGAAGCCGGTCCACGATCTCGGTGCAGGACAGGACGAGAAACACGAGAAGCGGGAGGATCGGCGGATCCACATGCCCACTGGAGGCGGCCGGGGCAAGAAGCAGCCAGGTGAGCGCAATCGCCACGCCGGTCGCAAAGACGGTGAGCGCGAGTGCGATCGCCTCGACGGTCAGGCCGCGGTCCTGCTTGCGGGCAAGCCCCCGGCTGCGACCGTCGCTGAGTTCGAGCCGCGCGGGCGCGGCGCCGAGCACGGCGAGTTCCGCCAGCCCGGCCATGTTTTCGGTCAACCCGGCCTTCAAGTCGCCGGCGAGTTGCGCCGCTTCCCGCGCCGGCCTCCGCCCCAGGCGCTGCGTGAAAAAGGGCAGCGCCACGCCGATGAAAACGAGAAGCGCGAGGCCCACCCAGGCGATGGGCAGCGCGAAAAAGAGGAGGAAGATGAACACGGCAAGCGTGCCGAGGACGGCGACCGCGACGGGCGAAAACACCCGCAGCCAGGCGTTGTCGAGCGCGTCCACGTCGGCCACGAGCCGCGTGAGCACGTCGCCCTTGCGGTAGCGGGCGAGTACGGCGGGCGAAAGCGGCACGATGCGCGTGTACACCCACACCCGCAAGCGGCTGAGGAGTTTCAACGTGGCGTTGTGATTGATGAGCCGCTCGAGATAACGCCCGACGGTGCGGACAATGGCGAAGGCACGGATACCGGCCGCCGGCGTGAAGTAATTCATCGAGACGCCGGCGATTCCCGCGGCCGCCATGGCCGCGATGAACCAGCCGGCAAGGCCGAGAAGCGCGATGTTGGCGAGAATCACCGCCAGCGCGAGCACGCCGCCGAGAACGAAGGCGCCTCGGGCGGCTCCCCCGAGCCTGAGCAGTCGCAGGAGATCCTTCATGCCGGCTCCGGTGCCGGCGCCGCCACATGCAAAAGCCGGCGGTAAGGCCCGTCGCGTTCGACCAGACGTTCGTGAAGGCCGCTCTCCACCACGCGCCCCGCCGCCAGCATGACGATACGGTCGGCGCGGCGGATCGTGTGCAGGCGATGGGCAATGGAAATCACCGTCCGGTCGCGAGCCAGCTCGCCAATGGCGGCGAGCACCGCCGCCTCGCTTTCGCCGTCGAGGCTTGCGGTCGGCTCGTCGAGGATGACGAGCGGCGCGTCGCGCAAAAACGCACGGGCCAACGCGATGCGCTGGATTTCGCCGCCGGAAAGCCCCGCGCCGCCTTCGCCGAGCGGCGTGTCGAAGCCCCGGTCGAGCCGCTCGATGAACTCGCGTGCATGCGCCTTTTCGGCGGCGGCGAGGATGGCGTCGCGCGTCGAGTCCTCAAGGCCGAGGGCAATGTTGTGCGCGATCGTGCCCGCGAAAAGATGCGCCCGTTGCGGCACCCAGGCGACATGGCGGCGCCAGTCGTCGAGGGCCAGTTCGGCGAGCGGCGTCGTACCGACGAGGATGCGCCCGCTGTCCGCCCGGGCGAAGCCGAGCAGGAGGTTCGTGACCGTGCTTTTCCCGGCGCCCGATGGGCCGACTAAGGCCAGACTTTCGCCGGCACCGACCGCGAAGGAAACGGCCTCGAGCGCCGGCCGGGCGGCGCCCGGATACGTGAACCCCACGTCCTCGAAGCGCAGGGCGAAGAGGCCGTCGGGCGCGAAGTGTTTCCCGCCGCCGGTCTGGGCCACCGGCGTATCGAGGATGCCCGCGATGTCCTCGGCCGCGGCCGCGGCGGCAAGCCGGGCGTGATAGGCATCGCCGAGCTTCCTCAGCGGCAGGTAGAACTCGGGCGCGAGCAGAAGGGCCGTCAGGCCGGCGGCGAAACCCACCTCGCCCCACAGGAGGCGGAAACCGACGAGCACGGCGACCATCGCGATACTCACGGTGGCGAGGAACTCCAGCATGAAGGAAGAGAGAAAGGCGACGCGCAGCACGCGCATCGTGCTCGAGCGGTAGTCCTCGGACAGTTTTTCCACCAGCTTCGCCTCGGCCTCCCCGATGCCGAAACTCTTGATGACGGGCAGC
Organism: uncultured Gammaproteobacteria bacterium; assembly: GCA_964554305.1. Classification (GTDB taxonomy): domain Bacteria; phylum Pseudomonadota; class Gammaproteobacteria; order JAKDMP01; family JAKDMP01; genus JAKDMP01. The sequence continues at coordinate 6,370 of CAZKOE010000096.1, read as the reverse complement.
CCCGAAAGAAGCTCGTAGAAATGGGCCGAGAGGCGCGCCATGCGTTGCCATTGGCGCTGATTGACGGCGGCCGCCCCCTTGCCCAGCAACACCATGAACAGCGGTATCAGCGGCGCCGTCCCGGCGAGGATGAGCCCGGAAATCCAGTCCACCGGAAACACGACGATGAGGATGGCGATCGGCACCATCACGGCGACGCTCGCCTGCGGCAGATAATCGGCGTAGTAGGCATGCAGCGCCTCAACGCCGTCCACCAATGTGTTCGCGAGCGCACCCGGCCGGCGCCGCCCCGACCATACGGGCCCGAGCGCATGAATATGCGCAAGCAGTTCGTGCCGGGTCCGCACCTTGACGGCGAGCCCGGCGCGGTCGGCGGCGCGATTGCCGGCGTAAACGGCCAGCGCGCGCCCGGCGAAGATGCCGAGCAGCGCGCCGAAGAGCGGGAGTTGCGAGGCGACCGATTGGTGGCCGAAGATCGTGTGCGCGACGAGCCCGGCGAGAATGAAGGCCTGCGCGATCAACAGGCCGCCGTTGATGCCGCCGGCGGCGATGGCGGCAAACAAGGGCCCGCGCACGTTGCGCACCTGCCGGTTCAGCCAGGTGCGTGCATTGCGGGCGGCGTCGCGCTTGGCCACGTTCGATCCAATATTCGAAAGTTTTCTATTGTCGCCGATCGCGGCAGCCCCGATCCGGAGTTACATCATTGACAAACGCCGGTACTGCTGCCCGGGGAAAGCTCCCTCGTCGTTCCCGCGGAAGCGGAAACTCGGTCAAAAATGCATCCCGCCCGTAGGGCGGGATGCGTGTCCAAACCGGATTACTCGCGACAAGAGTCGCTTGCTCTTCGCGCCATGCGCGATGCGCATGTTGTCTCCGGTCTCCGGCTCCCGCCGCCCGCCTTCGCGGGGGCAGGCTCTGCGCGGGAGTGACAAGAGAGTATTCGTCGGTTATCCCGATGCTCGCCGCTTGATACTGTTTACTGGCCGGATCAATAAGCGTCGCGCTTCACGCGCTCCCGCCGGGGCACGGCATCTGTTCCCGCCGCGGCGGTTTGAGGCGAGCCCTTACTGCTTCGTGTGCGAACCGTAGACGATGACGCCCCGCCAATACGGCGCGGACGCCGGTCCCACCGCGAGCGTCACCGCCACGTTGCGGCGATGCTTTCCCGGCGCCGAGAGATCGCGCCCGTCAATCGTCGTGAACGTCATGGCCGGATTGCCGTGGGCCGCCGGCAGGTCGAGCCGCCAGGCGGAAAGACCCGCTGCCCTGTTGCGGTAAGCCAGGGCAAAGGTATGGACGCGGCGCCCGTTCACGGTGCGCAGGAACGGCTCGCCGGTCGCGGCGCGGCCGATGATCAGAAGGCTCTTTTCGACCTTCGCCGGAAGCCCCTCGAAGGCGGGATAACGATCGGTCTGATGTCCGACGATGAAGCTTTCGCCCGTCTTCGGATTTTCGAGGCAATCGTTTGCCGAATAGCTCACGCTGTTGCGATAGGGTCGGTACACCGGTTCGCCCGGCGCGGATTTGCCGCGGACGTAGGCGTGAAATTCGCCCCGCCAGATGCCGAGGAAACTCGCGTATCGCCTGTTGCAGGAAACCCGCCGACACAATGCGGCATGGCCGCCGTAATCGGCGGAGCAATCGAAGAGCCTACCCGGTTTAATCGCGGTCGCAGCCGTGCCGGCAGACGGCGCAGAGCGCGCGACGGCCAGCGCCGCCGCGCAACTTGCGATGCTCAGAAGCAAGGCAACCACGATCGGCAAAATCAAGGAGACGATAAATTGTTTCATGGCAGATGTCTCGATAGCGAAATCAAAGGACGTCAACTCATACAGACCGCATAACTGAAGCCAGCTTACGCCGTCTTTTCCGCAAAATCAGGATCAATGTGTCAGCACTTTCCTGTGACAAATGTCACCGTGAACGGTACGACTTCTCTCAATGGCGCGTAGCTCGACCCGAGCGCAGCGGCGCCCGGGTTCATCGAGCCGAATCCGGGCAACGTGTCGTGAGAGCAAGATCGCTCGCGATTGGCAATGCACGAGATCGTGAGCAAGCTCACTCCCACAGAGAGATCGACTTCGCGCCGCTCAGTCCAACCTGCGACCTGAAATCACAGCCAGCCCTTCCGGCGCGCGATTCGTGCGGCCTCGACGCGATTGCTCGCGCCCAGCTTGCCGATCGCCTCCGACAGATAGTTGCGCACGGTGCCCTCCGAGAGAAACAGGCGCTTGGCGATCTCGCCGCCGCTCAAGCCTTCGCCGGCGAGGCGCAGCACCTGGCGTTCGCGCTCGCTCAGCGGATCGGCGTCGTTCCAGGCCTCGGCCGCGAGCTCGGGCGCAATCACCCTGCCACCCATGTGAACCTTGCGAATCGCATCCGCCAATTGCCAGGCGGGCGCATCCTTCAGGAGGTAGCCCTTCACACCGGCTTCGAGCGCCCGGCGCAGGTAACCGGGGCGCGCGAAGGTGGTGACGATGACGACCTTTGCCGGGTGCCGTCTCTCCTTCAGGGTGGCGGCAAATTCGAGACCCGTCATGCCCGGCATTTCGATGTCGGTGACGACCACGTCGGGCGCTTCTTTCGCCGCAAGCCGCAGCGCCTCCGTGCCGTCCGTGGCACGCGCGACCACCGAGAGATCCATTTCCATGTCGAGCATGGCGGCGAGCGCGCCGAGAATGAGAGTCTGGTCTTCGGCGATCAGCACCTTGATCATCGTTTCAACCGGTCGCCGCGCCGACATCGTCGCGTACCGAACGATTCGCCGACGGTAGACGAATGGCGAGGCGCGTACCTGCGGCATCAGAGGCAATCCGCAGATTGCCCGACACTCCCCGCAGCCGTTCGCGCATGCCGGCAAGGCCATGGCCCTCGCGAAATTCGCCGCCGCGCCCGTCGTCCTCAATTGACAACTCCAGCTCACCGCCGCGGCTCGCGAGTTCAATCCGGCATTGCCGCGCTTGCGCATGGCGCACGACGTTGGTCACCGCTTCGCGCAGCGCGAGCGCCAGCGCCGAGTCCTGTTCCGGTGTCAATTGCGACGGCACAATCCGCTCGTCGAGGCGCACGTCGGCGGCGGCGAGCGCAACGCGCGTGTTGGCGAGTTCGCCGGCGAATCCGCCACTGCGATAGCCGCCGACGGCCTCGCGCACCTGCCGCAGGGCTTCGCGGGAGATCGCTTCCACTTCGCGGATCTCACGCGCCGCACCGGCGAGATCGCGTTCGGCAAGTTTTGCCGCCAGCTCCGCCTTCACCGTGATCAGCGTCAACGTGTGACCGAGCAGATCGTGCAGATCGCGCGCGATGCGTTCACGCTCGGCGGTGGCGGCGAGCTTGCGGATTTCCGCCTGCGACTGCTTCAGCGCGCGATTCTTGCGCCGCGCATCGCCGAAGTAGATGTCGGCGAGCCCGAGCATCAAACCGAAGAAAACCCCGAAACCCCAGTACCAGGGCGGAAGCCATAGCGCAGCCGCCTCGATGAGTGTCGCGGCGATAATCGCTCCAAGCGCGAGGAAGCTCCGGCGCATGGAGCCGAGCGTGCCGCAGAAAGCCGCCGCGTAGATGATGAAGACCTGGCCGTTGCCGGGCCCAACCATGAACAGAAGGCCAAGCGCCGCCATGGCCGCAATGAGCCAGTAGCGCTCGTGCGTGCGCGCCCAGTGAATGCGAAAGTACAGAACCAGAAAAACCGCGCCGGCAAGTGCACGCAGGGCCCAGAAGAGTGGCGAAACGGGCTCGCCCGGCCACGGAATGTAGAGAAACGCAAGATAGGGCAACCACAGGTAGGGCACCCAGCCCACCCATTCGTCGCGCGGCAGCAGCCGGTGATGCACCCACAGGAGCGGCGCCATCACCGGTCGCCGGATTTTTGCCGCCGTTTCTCTCATCGGTTCAGCGCAGACTCACCTGATCCACTTCGAATTCGAACTTGCCCGGCTTGCCGGCACTGAATCCGAGGTAGCGCACCTGCGTCCAGTCGGCATCGGGGAAACTCTTCTTCAGGGAGATATGGTATTCCTTCCACTTCGAGGTCAGCACAAACGGCGTGGAGTGAGGAATGTAGCCCGAGCCCGAGAGCAGCATCACGACGTAGCGTCCCGGTGTGCCCTTCGCCCGGAACACGAGTTCGTTTTTGGCGGAGAGATTGGCGGGCTGCATGGGCTCACGGCCCGCGAACCAGAACGGGCCCGCCCACGGTGCGGGGAAACCGGGCCTGATTGCGCCGGTGACTCGCAACGCGCCTTTCGTGCCGTCGGCGCCGGGATGCACCAGCGTCATCGTCGCCGTCGAATGTCCGCCCATGCGCCGGTCGGTGCTGAGCGACCAGCCCCAGCCGAAGGCCGGACCGTTGCGCAGAAACGGCCCGTACTTGTCGCTGTGAACGAGCGAACCGGCAAAATTGCCGATCACGACCGTTCCCGCCGGAGCGACGGGTGGCGTTGCGGCGCTTGTGGCCCCGGCGGTCGGATTGACAGGCTCGGCGGCAAGCGCGGTAGCGGCAACCAGTGTCGCGGCACCGATCGCGAGGGCGCCGATGATGGAGTTGCGTTCGAAACGTACCATGATGTTCTCCTGTGCAGTGGCGAAGAAATTACCGCAGCGCGGTGTGCAGAAAAGCCAGCAGCTTGTGCCAGGCGTCAGCGTCGGCAAAGGCGTAGGCGATCGGGTTGCCGCCGAAGGCAAAGCTGCCGCCGGGATAGCCGAAGGCCGAGGCGTTGGTCGGCCGGTAAGGCGGCAAAATGATGTGACCGGCGCCCGCATAGCAAAGCGATTCGTCCCGATAGGGATGACGATGCACGGCCAGGCGCTGCATGATCTGGCGGGCCATGACCGCGGAGGGCCAGACCCGATCGTCGCCGGCGGAAACCAGCAGCAGCGGCCCACGGATGCGTTCCACCGGGATCGCGGCCGCGGCGACCGCCGCCCGATTCTTCGATGCCAGCGACGCGGCGTATACCGCCGTGAACGAGATCGGTTTGCCCGAGGTGAACATTTTCGGGTTGACGTCGAAGCCGAGCCAAGGCAGCGGTTTGCCCTTCAGCGTCCACGACGAACTCACCGGCCCGGGACCGTACTGGATGCCTTCCCAGACAACCGAACTCGGCATCCAGCCGATCGCGGCCTGAAATTCATTCGGAAACATCGCAGCCGTAACGAGCGCCGCTTCCGCACCCTTCGACCAACCCATGATGGCAACACGACGGGCATCCACGCCGGGTTGGCGTTTCATCCAGTCCGCGGCCTTGACGAAATACTCCAGCGGGATGTTGACGAGCATCTTCGGCAGATGGGCGAGCCGCGGATCGCTCCGGCCTTCGAAGCCCTGAAAATAGGCGAGGCCAAGCGCCGCGTAACCATGCGAGGCAAGCAGCGCCGCCTCGTTCACCTGCGGATGCAGACCGCCCTCCGAGCCGCCGAGAACCAGCACCGCCGGATGCGGACCCGGGGTCGCCGGCAGAAAAAAGTCACCGACCAATCCATGGCTCTTGACAACGGTTTTCGTGACCCCGGAGGCACGGTAATGACGGATGAGCGCCCCCTGCGCAAGCACGCGACCCGCGGCTTCGGCCTCCAGATGCACGGTGTAGCGATCGCCGGAAGGAACGAAATAGGCAGACGACGGATTTTCGGCCCCCTGCGGCTCCATGGACCAGATGAGACCCATCGCGTGCACGCCCGAATAGCTGCCGTATTCCGGCGCCTGCCGGGCCACATTGACCACGCCCTCGTCATTGGCGGTGAAAGTGGCCTGCGCGACGAACCGGCGCCGGCGATAATTCGACAGACTGGCACGCAAGGTTACCGGTTGGCCCGGTTTGAGTCCGGTCACTCGGATCGTGGCCGGCTGGTCCACGAGAGCGGAAGCCGGCGTAGCGGCGAGCGTGACGTTGTTATCGTAATGCCAGCCTTTCCACAGGTTCGCCGGCGCCGCCTTCGCCTTGACGGGCGGTGCCGAAAAACTCCCCGGCACGGCTATGCAGCCCGCGCCCGCAGGCTTCGAACCCGGCGTAGCGGAAGCCGACGGCGGCAACAGCGCGGCAACGATCAAGACCTGGGCGAAACAAGCCCAAAGGAATGGGTCGAAAAAACGCGATTTCATGACAATTCTCCTCACAAGCACAGAGCGCGAATGATTCCCTCATCCACATGATGGTCGAGGGAACAGGAGAATTGCAGTGCAATCAGTCAGGATTTACAGGTGACGAATGTCACCCGTGGGCACGAACACTACAGTCCCACCTCGTCGTTCCCACCTCTGCGCACTGCTGTCCGGGGAAAGTCCTCACTTCGTCGTTCCCGCGCAGGCGGGAACCCAGTTTGAACACGAATCCCGCCCGCAGGGCGGGATGCTTTCTTGACTGGGCTCCCG
>CAZKOE010000095.1:6070-9452 GCA_964554305.1 uncultured Gammaproteobacteria bacterium | reverse complement strand
CATCGTGGACATGGCTCTCGCGCATGCCGGCGGCCGTCACCCGCACGAATTCGGCCCGTTTGCGCATCGTCTCGATGTCGGGCGAACCGGTATAGCCCATGCTCGCGCGCAACCCGCCCAACAACTGATGGATGATCGCAGCCACCGCGCCCTTGTAGGGCACGCGGCCCTCGATGCCTTCGGGCACCAGCTTGGCGCGCTCGGTGCCGCCCTGGAAGTAGCGATCGCGGGAGCCATATTCGCCGCCCATCGCACCGAGCGAGCCCATGCCGCGGTAGCTCTTGTAGGAGCGGCCCTGGCACAGTTCCACTTCGCCCGGCGCCTCTTCGGTGCCGGCGAAGAGACTGCCTACCATCACGCTGTGCGCCCCGGCCGCGATGGCCTTGGCGAAATCGCCCGACCAGCGTATACCGCCATCGGCGATGACCGGAACGCCGCTTGCCGAAAGCGCGGCGGCAACGTCCGCGATCGCGCTCACCTGCGGCACGCCGACGCCGGCGACGATCCGCGTAGTGCAGATCGAACCCGGCCCGACGCCGACCTTGATCGCGTCCACGCCGGCCTCCACCAAAGCCAGGGCGGCCTCGCCGGTGACGACGTTGCCGGCGATGAGCGGCAGGTCCGGAAAGCTCGCGCGCGCCTCGCGCACCATCCCGATGACGCCGCGCGAATGGCCGTGCGCGGTATCAATCACCACCACGTCCGCGCCGGCGGCGACCAGCGCTTCAAGCCGCTCCCGCGCGGCATCGCCCACCCCCACCGCGGCGCCCACACGCAGGCGCTCGTCGCCGTCCTTCGCCGCGCGCGGATAATCCCGCGCCTTGTTGATGTCGCGCACGGTAATCATGCCGGCAAGCTCGAAGCGGTCGTTGACGACCAGAACCTTCTCGATCCGGTTGCGCTGGAGCTTGTCCACCACCTCCGCGCGCGCCGCGCCCTCTTCCACCGTGACCAGGCGCTCGCGCGGCGTCATCACTTGGGCGACCGGCTTGTCGAGCGCCTCCTCGAAGCGCAGGTCGCGGCTGGTGACGATCCCCGCAAGCGTGCCTCCATCCACCACCGGAAGCCCCGAAAAGCCGTGCTCCCGCCGAAGCTCCAGGACCTCGCCGATCGTGGTCTGCGGGCCGACCGTGATCGGGTCGGTCACCACCCCGGCCTCGAACTTCTTGACCTTGCGCACCTCGGCGGCCTGGGTGGCGGCGCTCATGTTCTTGTGGATAATGCCGATGCCGCCCTCCTGCGCCAGCGCGATCGCGAGCCGAGCCTCGGTCACGGTATCCATCGCGGCGGAAACAAGCGGGATATTGAGGGCGATCTGGCGCGTCAGGCGCGTCGTGAGCACCGCCTCGCCCGGCGTCACCTCCGAGTAGGCGGGCAAGAGGAGTACGTCGTCGAAGGTCAGGGCTTCGTGCTTGAGACGCATGGCAAGCTCGCCGAAAAATTAACTGATTATTTTAACGCTCGAGGATTCCCGAGGGAGCAAGCTCACTCGCAATTCCCGGCGAGCGCCACCGGAAAAACCGGCAAGACGGCGGAGCCCTGGCCGCGGGCATGGCCTGTCCTACCCCGCCTTCGGCAAATCCCTGGCGCTCGGCTAAAATGGGCTTGCAGGCCGGGATGGCGGAACTGGTAGACGCGCCGGACTCAAAATCCGGTGGTGGCGACACCGTGGGGGTTCGACTCCCCCTCCCGGTACCAAAGGCAAGATTTCCCACGCACGAATTGCAACATGTCATGCCCATAGCCAATATTCAGCCCTGGTTTGCCGTGCCCTTCGGCAGTCTCATTCTGCCCGAGGCCTCCCGGCTAAACCCTCCCCTGCGCGAGCGCCTGCTCGAATGGGAGCGCAACGAAGGCAAACGCACGAGCGCGCCCACGGCGGTGGCAAAGCACGCGGTTTACGAAAGTGACTTTTCGCTCTTCTACCGCAACGACCCGCTAATTGCGGAACTGGCCCGTTTGTGCCTTTCTACACTGGCGGATCTCATCATGCGACTCAATCGCTACAGCGCGACCGAAATGAAGAACTTGCGAATCTACCACCACAGTTGGTATCACGTGACCCGTTTCGGGGGATATACGGCGGCCCACGATCATCCGATGGCCTCATGGTCGGGCGTTTATTGCGTCACCCCAGGAGAAACGCCGACCGGGGCGAAGGAAAACGGAGTATTGCGCATGTACGACGCCCGTGCCAACCCCTTGATGTATCTCGACGCCGGCAACGCGCATCTCACCATGCCCTACGGCGGAGGAACCATTCCGTTGCATTTGCAAGCAGGGCAATTAGTTTTGTTTCCCTCCTATCTCCTGCACGAAGTGACCCCCTACTGGGGCCGCAGCGAGCGCATAACCGTCGCCTTCAATGCCTGGGTACGCGAGGCCGGGCAAGCCGTGGACGAGCCCGGCATTCGCCTCCGGAGCGAATCCTCCGCCCGGTAATCTGCGGTGCGTGCACCCGAATCGGCGCGCAGCAAAGCACACCGATGATGGCCTCAGCCGTCGGTTTCGGAACTTGGCGCAAGTCGACCGTGCGGCGGCACAGCCAGCTCACGATTGACGCTCATGACGGCGTTCCAGATCAAGGCGCACAAACGTTTCGTGTCGTCGTCCAAGGCCGGGTGCCAAACATGTGTAACCACCAATAACGCCGTCTTCGGGCTTTTATTGACGTAGCGGCTATCTGCCTCGGCGGGACGCACGATCAGGCGCCCGGGCTCGACGGGACAGGCATCTCCGTCATAGTGTGCCGTCACACCGCGGCTCGTACGCAACCCGAAAACCGACTTCAGTAACCAGTTGACGCGCAGCGCCGGTTCGCGTGCGCTCGTGGCGGGCGGCAGATAAAGCAGTACCGGTTGCGAGACGAGCCCCAGAAGAGAAGGCGCGGCGCGGCTAACGATCGTTCGCCGCGCGGAATCGCGCTCTGCCAGTGTCTCATCCTTCGCGATATCGAGTCCGATCCGGGCAACCGTCTCCGACGCCTGAGCGTCAATACGCTTTTTCGCCATGCGTTCCAGCATCGGGCCCATCGCCGCAAGCGCAGAGCACAAGTCGGACTGCCAATCCCGTACAACTCGATCGCCCGCGACAAAGTCCAGGTCAATCGCAAGTTCCTGCGGTCGGCGGGACGGCCAGTCCACCGGGACGCGCACGAGGGCCGCGGCAAATTTCTGTAGCGCCTTCGTACGCCGGTAAATCCGTTCGAGTTCGGGCTCGGCTTGCAACGCCTCGGCCAAACGCGCCAGGCGCAGCCGCACCAGAAACGATCCGGCCCGATTCAGGGCTGCACGGTTATGCCGGCCGTGCTTGCTCTCGAATCGTTGCAGGCCGCCAAGCAAACGTTCGGCGCGAGCGAAGGCAAAAGCGGCGGAATCAAGGT
>CAZKOE010000095.1:0-6060 GCA_964554305.1 uncultured Gammaproteobacteria bacterium | reverse complement strand
TTTCCGAGTCGTGCCGCTATTTCGCCGCGCTGCACCCACAGCATTGGTACATCGCCGGAGAGTCGCAGGGCGGCAGAATTTGCGGCAAGCGCCGCTTCGTAACGCCCCGCCGAACGCAACACGACCGACAAGTGCTGATGCAACTCTCCACGGTCCGGATAGGCCCTGATTGCCTGCTCCAGGAGCCGCTTCGCCTCGGGCAAATCTCCGCTACGCATCGCATGAGTACTCAAAATCTGCAGGGCGTATGCATTTTTCGGTGCAGTGCTCAAAATCTGGCGACAAAGATGCATTGCATCGGCCCTGTTACCTTCGCGAAGAAGTACTCGCGCCTGATCCTCCAGAACCTTGATCTGGCCTGAAAGCGCCAAATCCTCGACGGCATCTCTCACTGCCGCCTCCGACAAATCTCCAGGTCCGCCGGCCAATCCACCTCGGTCGCATCGCAGCGGCCCCAAATCCAGGCCATGGCCCGATCAATCCGGTCCGCAAACATGCGGCGGGCCAATTTGCGTTCCGCGCTGCGCGTATCCGGGCTGTACACGATATTTTGGTCCTTGGCGTGAAAACGCCACACTCGAGAAGTTACCATTCTCTCGCATTCTTCGTCCTCGAATGGCAGGGAAAACCAGTCGCGAATCGCAAGAAGAGCCTCCGCGGGCGTGGCAATCAAGTTTGCCGCATTGATCCACGCGAGCCTTGAATCCGGAATGGAAGGAAACGCCCGGCACAATTCACGACGCGATACCATCCACGCGAGCGCCGCTTGAAACGCAATCCAGGAAAGGCCGTCACGGTCTTTGCGTACCGGAATCTCCGCCTCCATTGCCATCGCGTCTGCAAAACGCCGATTAATCCAGGACAGACGGGTTGCGGACTCCTGCGGTCGCTTGAGGGCGGATATTACGAAATCTTCCAGGTCACCCGTCATCACCAGCACGGTAGAATCCTGCAAACCTTGCAAATCGCGCAATAGATTGCCGCACACGTTAGTCGGCTTTATCAGCGGAATCTCCGCCACATCATGGCTCCTCGCCAACAGGCCGACAATGAAATCGAGAGCCGCGGGAAAATCGCAATCGAGCGTCTGAAATCCGCGCTTGATGTCGGCAAGCCCCAAGAGCGTCAGCGGATCCCGCAAAGCCAGAGTCCGGCCGGGTGCATCCAGGCTGCGCATGAGAAGCGTCGAACAACAAAAGGCCGTGTGAAACACGAAGCGTGGCGAGAGCCGATCCGCAAGCGAGCCCGGGTTATCGCCGGCGGCTTCTTTCAACAAAGTGGAGAGGGGAATCCACATGCGATCGCAGCGATCGCACTCAGCCATCCGTTGATCGAGGAAGGCCGAGCGAAACAGAATCTCCCGGTTGACACGAAGGAACTGCACCGAACCCGTGCGAAGATCCCACGGAAACCAGGACGGGTCGGACAAGACCCGCGACACAGCCTGCGACTCCGATAACATACGCGGCATTCAGCCTGCCGATTTTCCGGGCATCTCCCGTTTTCGGTTTCGCCCCCACTCGCGCGAGGCCAGACCCAGTCCCCTACCGGTCGACTTTTTCGGCATCGGATAATTGGTACTGTGCCTCGAACGCCGCCACCACCTCATCCAGGCGCTCGCGAGGCAGCGCCAATTCGTCCCGGTAGTTTTTCCACCGCCCGATACTCGAAGTATACAACGGCCTGCGCACGTCCCGTGCACTGAGTGTTCTCACCGTGCGTTCCGTTTCCCAGAAACGCAAACACTGCTCCGCGGGCGGAAGATCACAAAATTCCAGCAGGCGGGAAATTTCCGCTTCGGGATTTTCGACCAGATTTTCATAAGTCAGATCGTGAATATCCGCGCCGTAGAGATCCTCCCAGCGCCGCATGAGCCGCTCCCAGGCCACCATGTAATCCGCCAGAGTTGCGGTATCGTAACTGTAGTGGAAACCCGTCTCAAACCAGCCGGCGTAACAGGAAAGGAAGGTATCCAAAGGGTGCCGGCGCAGATGCACGATTTTGGCTTCGGGGAAAACCGCCTTGATGACGCCCAGATAGACGCCGCTGGCGAGATTCTTCAAGACGACAACGGGCTTTCCCCGGATCAATTGCGCCCAGGCCACAAGACAGGTGGTGCGGGCCTGCTGGATCGCCTTGCGTGCGGCCTGCGTATCCGGCTGCTCCTCACTCGGTACGGCAGGTGCCGGCCCGACTTGCGGAAATCGCCCGCTCAACAGGGTATTTACGGCAACCTCAAAATACTGCATTCCCTCGCTGCGCTCGCCAAGGCCCACTACCTCCGGATGGCTTGCCAACACCTGCTCCAGGAGCGTCGAGCCGGAACGCGGCAGGCTGACAATGAAAATGGGCCGCAGGGTGGAGGGGGGGTCGCGCGCAACCACATCCTCGCCCAGGGGCCGCTCCCAAAGCCGCCGGATCTCTTCCAACCGCTTCACATGGGCTGCGGCCGCGGCAGCGGCCTGGGGCAGAATGACTTCATTCCCCGCGCGCCAGTGCGCAAATGCCTCCCGATGGGCCCCGGTCTGATCACACATAAGCCCCGCCGCGAAATGAATATCCGCCACCTCTGCGGGCGCCGGCGCATCCGCCGCCGAAATCGCCCGCAGGCGGCGGTTGACGAGTTCACAGGCTACCGGATCGTCGGCAAAATTCACCAAACGCGCATAACGCGCATAGCCCGCAAACTGGGGGGTCCGCTCCAACAGATCCTGCAGGCGCCGGCGGGCGGCATCGGTATCCCCCGTGATGAGGGCGATATCTACCGACAGGGAAAGCGCCTGCGGCAGATCCGGTGCCAACTCGAGGGCACGTTCCGCCTCTCGGCGAGCCTGCTCGATTTTCTCTTCGCGCACGAGCACGTCGGCGTGAAGCACCACGGCCTCGGGATCGTCATTGTCCAGCGCCAGCAGACGATGACAAAATTCATGGGCCGAGTGCGGCTTGCCGGAACGCAACTCGACCAGAACGCTCCCGATCAAGGCGGGCGGGTGATAGGGATCGCTCATCAGGGCGCGAGAAAAGGCAACGCCTGCACTGCGCACTTCTCCTGCCTGGAGCAGATCGAAACCGCGCGCCGAAAAGTGCGCGGCCGGCGGCAAACGCGGTGGGGAAGATCCTGCAGAAGCGGTTTCGTTCATAACCTTCAAAGATACTACCGGGGGTTCCAGGCGTATTCGCGGCCGTCCGGTAACCGCCACGGCGAACAGCTTACCACACGCCATGAAAACAGAAGGCCCGCGAGCCTCCGGGGGAGCTCGCGGGCCCAATCCCAATCGCGACCGCGCATTCAACGCGGCCAGAGGCGCGGCCCCCCCACAACTTCACCGAAATCCAGCCCGAAATGAACCGGCCGGCCACCCGATACAACGTCGGGTTGTAATTGGGGTTGATGAACTCCTGGGCAAACGGCGGACGCTTGTCGAAGAGGTTTTGCACGCCGAGCGTAAACGTCGTGTTCCACGCCCCCACGGTGTAGCTCGCCTGCACGTCGTGGTAAACCACGCTGCCCCAGTTATCCGTACCGTTGGCGTTCGGGTTCTTGGGACCGGGCGGAATCGGGCAATTGGGCAGGTCGAGCCCCGGCCCGAAGGCGTTCTTGCCCGACACGCCGTAGGGAAGGATGCAACCCTCACCCGTCAGGCCGCCGATGACCGTGACGTTCCATGTCGCGCTCCACGGTCCGTAATTCCAGTTCAGGCCGAGGTTGTACTTGTGTTTGGGAACCGCGGAATACACGGTACCCGCGCTGTTAAAGCATGTCGCCGTGCCCGTCACGGTATTGCAGAAGGTATAGAACTGGACGAAGTTCGCATTGGCGTTCAAGTCGAAGGTACCGACGGCCGAGGTCGGGAACTTGTAGTTGAAGCCGACGTCCCAGCCGTTGGTGTGCAGCGAACCGGCGTTGACCACCCCGGCGGTCAGGCCGGTAATCACACCGTTGGACGAACGCTGAATCCGATTGCAAAACAGGTGCTGATTGCTGTAGCAACGGTTCATGATCAACTGCGGGCCGATAGCGGTGACCGCGTTGGTGATCTCGACCTTGTAGTAGTCCGCGTTGATATCCAGCGAGCCGAACGGCAACGACGGGCTCCACACGAAACCGATACTGCGCGACGTGGAGCTTTCCGGCCCCAGATCGGGAGAGCCCACGAAATTCGTGAGTATCTGTTTGTTCGGCTGATTCGCGTTGGCGGGGCAGCCGGGCAGATTGGTGACTCCCCCCTTCGGCGTCGTGCAGGGGTCGGTCACGGGCGAGTAACTCTGCGATACACCGGCGAAAAGCTCCGAGATGCTCGGCACCCGGAAACCCTGCGACCAGGTGGCACGCAAGAGCAGGGACTTGATCGGATAGTACTTGAACTGAAAGCGTCCGGTGTTGACCGCATACCGGTTGGAGCGATTCGACAACGGCTCGTTGACGTTCGGTTGGTACAAGCCATCCACCTTGTACTGCGACCAGCGCCAGGCGATATCGGTGCTCAGGCTGTAGGCTCCGGGGAGGTGGCTTGCCCACGGGATATTGAACTCGACGTATTCGGCATCGCTCGCTTCCCGCCCATTGGTCGAGAGAATGATGTTGGAGGACCCGTTACCGGAGGACGTCAGCGGATCCTGATTGAAGTGGCCGTCGATCTCGTAATACTCGAAACCCGCGGCGACACTCCATGGCCCGGCATACCAGCCGTTGAGCAGGTTGCCGTTGATATTGGCGAGGTAATTGCGGGATGAGACATTGGTACTCGCGACGCGATGGTATTCGACATAATTGAGCATGGGCTGGGTGATCGCGGCGCCGCCCTGGAATATATCGAGCGGCACACAGCCGTCGAGGCCCTGTCCTTCGGTCGGGCTTCCCGGTACCTGATCTATGCAGGCTCCGCTCAACGCCTCCTGGGTATGCTGCATGTTCCAGTCGCCGTCGGCGGTCAGGCCGGTATCCATGCTGGCGTAGACGTAGCTAGCGCTCCAGTTCCACTGATTGCCCAAGGCCTGGAAGCCACCGGAAAAGCCGCCGGAGAATCGCCAGGTGTTGCGCGTGATGTACTGATTGCGCGGACTGCTGGCCGTCGGACGGAAGTTGTAGCCCAGAAGATAAACCGGGTTGCTGTCGCAGGTTCCGCCGGCGCCGGAGCCGTATTTCGAGCACCACGACACGTAGGTCGGATTGTTGTTGTTGGCGCTCGTGGGTGCAAACGGTATCAGGTCAACGCCGAACGGGTTGTAGCCGGCGTCGCCGGAGATGCCGATCGGCAGCCCGTTCGCCTTCAGAGGGCCGTTGGCGCCGATGGTAAGCGGCACCGCAGCGCCGTTCAACGTCACGTGACGCGACTGGTAGAAAGCCGAGAAGTTGAAGGTCAGGTACTCGGGAATGAGATCGTAGTGCCCGTCGGTAAAGCCGTACCATCGTTCGCTCGGCAGATACAGGTAAGTCTTGGGGACGTAGTTGTAGCGATCGGCGCCCGAGAACGGGTGCGGATTCGCGCCCGGACCCGCGAACGGCCCGTTCACATTGCAGGAATTGTAACCCGTGGGCGCCCCTTTGCCGGTGTTGATCGGCGAGCAACTCCCCAGAACGCCGGGCACGCCGCCCAGCGCCGTATCCTTGCCAATCCCGATCAGATGACCGCCCGCGGTAGAACCGCTGCCGACGAAGTATTGCTTGGTGTGGTAGTAGGGTTCCTTCGAGTAGGAGCGGTTGAGCATCCAGATCGGATCCATCTCGTGGTAGCCCGCCGACAGCAGAACGCTCGAACGGTCGTTCGAGGTGCCGACGGTAAAGCTGTAGTCCTGGGTTTTCCCGTCCCAGCCGCCACCGTCGCCGGTCGCATCGTAAATGCCCATGTAGGCGGTTGCGTTGGCGCCGTTGTAGTTCTTGACCAGGATGATGTTGACGACGCCCGCGATGGCCTCCGACCCATACACGGCGGAAGCACCTTCGAGAAGGATCTCGACCCGTTGTACCGCGGCGGCGGGAATCGAGGTAATGTCAACGGCGCCCTGAATCGTCGGTACCCAACGCTGCCCGTTGACGAGAACCAACAGGCGCGAGCTGCC
>CAZKOE010000094.1:0-9505 GCA_964554305.1 uncultured Gammaproteobacteria bacterium | reverse complement strand
TTTTCCTGGGCGCGGGTTCGGCGGGCATCGGCATCGCGAACCTGCTGTGCTCGGTAATGGCGCAGGGTGGCCTGTCGCTCGCCGAGGCGCGATCGCGCGTGCACCTGTTCGATGCGGGCGGTCTGCTCGAGTCCACGCGCAAAGACCTTGCGGACTTCCAGAGGCCCTATGCGCATGAGCACCCGCCGAGCCGCGATTTCGCTGCCTTCGTCGAGGAATTGCGCCCGACTGCGATCGTCGGCGTGAGCACCGCCGGCGGCGCTTTTAACCGCCGGATCGTCGAAGCCATGAGCCGGATCAACGAACGCCCCGTCATTCTCGCCCTGTCGAATCCGACCAGTCGCGCCGAGTGCACGGCCGAGCAGGCTTACCGGTGGTCCGGTGGCCGCGCGATCTACGCCGCCGGCGTGCCGTTCCCGCCGGTACGCTTCGCGGACAAAACTCTGCTTCCCGGGCAGGCCAATAACTTCTACATCTACCCCGCCGTCGGCATGGCCGCCATTGCCACCCGCGCGCGGCGCGTCGACGACGCGATGTTCATAGAAGCCGCCCGGGCCGTAGCCGGGCAAGTGAGCGACGAGCAACGGGCGCAGGGACTCGTCTACCCGCTCCAGTCGGATATCCTGGAGACCGAAATCAACACCGCGACGCGGGTGGCGCGGCACGTGTTCGACGCGGGGATGGCCGGCATCGAACGGCCGGCGGACATCGAGGCCTTCATCCGCAGCCTGGGTTACCGGCCGGAATATCCCGAACTCGCCTGAGTGCCCGACCGCAGGCCAGCCACCGCTAAAGCGCCGGGATTCAACCGTCGGCGCGGGCGCGCCGGTAGCGCGACCAGAGCCAGCGCACGAGCGCGTACAAGCCGAACAGGATCGCGGCGGCAATGACCGCGAGCACGAGCCAGGTCGCCACGGCGTCGAATCGGCCGATCCACTGGTCGAGCCCGCGCCCGAGATAGTAGGAGGCGAATCCCCAGGCCGACACCCACATCGCCGCGCCGAGCGCGTTGAACAGCAGGAAGCGCAGGAAGGGCATGCGCACCGTCCCGGCGAGGATGCCGTTGATCTGGCGCGTTATATCGAAGAAACGGGCGAAGGTCACGAACCAGTCGCCGTAGCGCCCGAAGTGTTGATTCAGGCGGCGGAAACGGTGGCGATTGAGCCCCACCCAGCGGCCGTAGCGCAGGATCAGCCGGCGGCCGCCGCGCTGGCCGAGCGTCCAGCCGATGCTGTCGCCGCCGACCGCCGCGACAAAGGCGATCGCGAGCACCAGCCAGATGTCGAGATGGCCCGTCGCGGCGAGAAGCGCCGCGGTAATCAGCAGTGTTTGCCCGGGCGCGGGCACGCCGAAACTCTCGACGAAGATCACGAAGAACAGTACCGGATAACCGTACTGCTGCAGGTAAGGTTCGATGTGTGCGGTAATGCTCCCCATGCGCCCTATCCCGAATCAGCGGACCGGCTGCACGGTCTCATGCACCGTTCGGAACCCCGTTCCCTGCGGCGCTTGATCGTTACGGCAAGCCGGCATCGGTGCGGAAGCGGGCCCACGGGTTCAGGCAACGCCCGCCAATCCTGTCAGAGCCGGTTGCTCCGGTTTCACAGGTTGACGCCTATCTTGCGTACCACCTCGCGCGCATGGTCGCGCGCCTCGCGCAGACTCCCCGCGCGGGCGAGTCCGACGCCCATGCGGCGATGACCGGCGACCTCGGGCTTTCCGAACAGGCGCAGTGCCGTGTCCGGGCGCGCGAGCGCGGCATCCAGACCGGAAAAACCGACCGCGCGGGAGTGTCCATTCACCAGGAGCGCGCAGGAGGCCGCCGGGCCCAGTTGCCGGATCACCGGAATCGGCAGGCCGAGGACGGCGCGCACATGCAGGGCAAACTCCGAGAGATCCTGCGAGACAAGCGTCACTAATCCGGTATCGTGCGGGCGCGGCGCCACCTCGTTAAACCAGACTTCGTCGTCCTTGACGAAAAACTCGACGCCGAAGATGCCGCGCCCGCCCAGCTCGTCGGTGAGCCGCCGCGCCGCCTCGGTCGCCCGTGCGAGCGCTACTTCACTCATCGGCTGAGGCTGCCAGGATTCGCGGTAGTCTCCCGCCTCTTGGCGGTGCCCGATCGGTTCGCAAAAGCCGGTGCCGCCCGCGTGGCGCACGGTGAGCAGCGTCACTTCGTAGTCGAAGTCCACGAGCCCCTCGACGATTACGCGGCCGGCTCCCGTGCGCCCGCCCTCCTGCGCCGTGCGCCAGGCGGGGGCGATCTCGTTCTTCGAACGGACGTAGCTCTGGCCGTGGCCCGAGGAGCTCATCACCGGCTTCACCACGCAGGGCAGGCCGATCTCGCGTACCGCCGCGCGATATTCGCGCTCGTCGCCGGCGAAGCGGAAGGGCGAAACCTTGAGTCCGAGCGTCCCGGCGGCAAGTTCGCGGATGCCTTCGCGATCCATGGCGAGGCGCGCCGCCCGCGCCGTGGGAATGACCGTGTAACCCTCGGCTTCGAGCCTGACGAGTTCCCGGGTCGCGATCGCCTCGAGTTCGGGCACCACGTAATGCGGTTTCTCTGTTTCGATCACGCGGCGCACCGCCGCGCCGTCGAGCATGTCGATGACGTGCGCGCGGTGGGCGACCTGCATCGCCGGCGCATTGGCGTAGCGATCCACGGCGATCACCTCGACGCCGAGCCGTTGCGCCTCGATCGTGATTTCCTTGCCGACTTCGCCGGCGCCGAGCAGCAGGAGGCGCGTCGCCCCTCCCGTCAATGGCGTGCCGATCGTGACCATGGAGGCCGCCCTCCCGTTACGCATTCCCGAATTTTACCCGAGCGGACGGCCGGCGCAAAAAAGAGGGGCTCCGCGCGGAGCCCCCGGGAATCCGGCGCGGTTCGGCGCTCACCGTGTCTTCGAGTTGGCCTCGATGAAGGCGGCTGCCGCGTCGTGGAGTCCCTTGTGCGCCTTCGGATTCAGATACACCATGTGACCCGATTCGAAGAAGTGATAGCTGATGTTTTTCTGCAGCTTCGGCGGGATGGTGAGGTGATGGAATTCGTATTCGGCCGCGAAAAACGGGGTGCCGAGATCGAAATAACCGCCGGCCAGCATGACCTTCATGTTCGGGTTTTGCTTCATGGCCACCGCGAGATCCGGCATGACGTTCGGGGTCATGGGCAACGCAAACGGCATCCCCGGTTGCTGGTGCTTGAAGTCCCACTTCATGAACACGTTGATGCCGGGCCTGTAGACCATGCCCTTGCCGAAGTCGAGCGTGTTGCGCACGTACTGGTTGAACAGCGCCACGGTCGGTGAATCGATGGCCGAATTCATCGGATCGTACTGCGCGCCCTCGCCCATCGGATCGAGGGCAGGACCGCTGTAGCGCGAATCGAGCCGGCCGGTCACGTCGCCTTCGCCGCTCAGCAGTTCGTGCTCGAACTGCGCGCCGGTCACCCGGAGGTTCGCCTTGAGGATGTAGGACAGGGGCAGGCCCGTGTATTGATGCATCTGCTGCGCGACCTGCTGCTTGGTCGCGGCGCCGAGCAGGTTGCCCTTGATCAGCGCATCGAGATACGGGCCCGTCGCGAACTGCTCGACCTTCTTCAGGAACGGCAGCAACTCCTCGGGCCGATCCGGGAGCTTCTTGTGATACCAGGCCGTCGCGGCCATGCTCGGAAGCCCCGTCGCATAGGCGAGGGCGATCCCGGGTTCGACCTTGGGAAAATCGAGCATCAGGCTCCAGTTGAGCACGGCCGAGAGGAACACGACGCCGTTCAGGTCGATGGAATTCCGCCCGAGATCGTAGGCGAGCACCGCGTCGCGCGTCGTGCCGTAGCTCTCGCCGAAGAGAAACTTGGGCGAATTCCAGCGCTCGTTCGCGGTGATGTACTGCTGGATGAAGCGGGCGAAAGTCTTCGCATCCGCATCGATGCCGTACACGTCCTCGGGCGTGCCGACGCCCCCCATCTTCTTTGTGATGATTCGCCCGAAACCGGTGCCGGGCGCGTCGATGAACACCAGGTCGGTGACGTCGAGGAGGCTCTCGCCGTTGTTCACGAGTTGATAGGGCGCCGGTGGCGTCAGCGTGCCGTTGCCGACCACCGCCCGCCTGGGCCCGAAGGCGAGCATGTGCAGCCACACGGTGGAGGAGCCGGGCCCGCCGTTGTAGAAAAAGGTGATCGGGCGTTTGCTCTGGTCGCTCACACCCTTCTTGACATAGGCCACGTAGGACATGCTGACGTAAGGCTCGCCCTTGCCATTCTTCACGACCATCACGCCGGCGATAGCCTTGTAGGGAATACGCTTGCCGTCCACCGTCACCGAACCCTCGGTGATCGATTTCCTGGACGTGACGGGCGCAGGCGAAGCCTGGTGCGATGCGCCGGGCTTGCCGTGGTTTTCCGCCAGCGCGGGCGATGCGAGAATGGCCAACGCCAGCGCCGCTGCGATGCCGATTGTCCCTGCGGTGAGCTTCCTCATTTCTCTGCTCCTGTCAAGCGGAATCGGTCTGCCGACTCCTCGGGTTGCGTAAATTTGCCGTTTCGTGCCGAAGGCCGGAGCGGCGGTTCCCGCACCGGTGACGGTGCCTGCGTGCCCCGCGCTTTTCCGTTAAGTGTTATACGGTAATATAACACGGGATTGATCGTCAAGGGCAGTTTGTTGCCCGCCACTCGCAACAGGGGAGAACGGCCCGTGAAGGAAGAAGAGAAACCCGTGTTTGACGGCGGCTGCGATTGCGGCGGCCTGCGCTATCGGCTGACGAGCCGGCCGTTGTTCGTGCACTGCTGCCATTGCCGCTGGTGCCAGCGCGAGACCGGCTCCGCCTTTGTGCTCAACGCCCTGATCGAGTCCGACCGGGTGGTGCTGCTCCGGGGCGAGCCGGAAATCGTGCTTACGCCTTCGGCAAGCGGAAAAGGCCAAAGGATCGCCCGCTGCCCGAGTTGCCGCATCGCGCTCTGGAGCTACTACGCGGGTGGCGGAGACGCCTTCAGTTTCGTGCGCGTCGGCACGCTCGACGAACCGGATCGTCTGCCGCCCGA
Organism: uncultured Gammaproteobacteria bacterium; assembly: GCA_964554305.1. GTDB lineage: Bacteria > Pseudomonadota > Gammaproteobacteria > JAKDMP01 > JAKDMP01 > JAKDMP01. Next base: position 4,473 of record CAZKOE010000094.1, on the reverse strand, counting down.
CATTCACATCTTTACCGCCTCGAAGCAACCCTGGGTCGTCATACCACCCGGCATGCCTGCCGTCGCGAAATACTACGACCGCGAGCAATACTGGCCGGCGGAAAGCCTCGAACGCCGCCGCGCGTTGCTCGAAGCGTAGATGCGGACCGGCGGCGGCCGGCAAAGCGGGGTCGCCGCCATCATATCCGGGCCACTTCTGCATGGGCACTACTGTCCGGGAAAACTCCGGAAACACCTCTTTTCCTCGTCATACCCGCGAAGGCGGGTATCAAGTTCATGATGCATCCCGCTCGCAGAGCGGGATTCGTTCTCATACTGGGCTCCCGCCTTCGCGGGAGCGACGGGGTTCTAAATTCGAGTCTCATCGGCGAGCCCACGGCGAAAACAGGCTCTGCTACCACGTTTCCGAAGACAACGTCGATTTCCCCGGACCGCAGTGCGCCTGCGCGGGAACGACGAAGTGGGGACTTTCCCCGGACAGTAAGTGCCTGCATGTGCGAAGGACGGCGCTACGCGGACGCTACTTGCCGCGTTGACGGACTGCGGCATTTGCCTTGATAAAGGCAGCGACCGCGCTGCGCATGCCCTTGTGCGCCCCTGGGTTGACGTACACCATGTGCCCGGACGGAAAGAAGGCGTAACTGATGTTCTTCTGCAGGCTTTCCGGAATGGGCAACTGATGCATCTCGTAGATCGCGCCGTAAAACGGAGTCGCCAGATCCATGTACCCGCCGAGGAGCATCACCTTGAGGTTAGGGTCGCGCTTCATCGCGGCGGCCAGATCGCGCATCACGTTGAGCGTACCGGGGCGCGCGAACCGAGACCCCGGCGCCCGATGCTTCATGCTCCAGTGAAAGTCGTGGACGTAAGCATAAAGCGTCGGCCGGTAGAACATGCCCTTGCCGAAGTGCAGCGTGTTGCGCACATAGTCGTTGAAGACCGATACCAGCGGCGCGTCAACGGCGGCGTCGGTCGGATCGTAGCGCGTGTTTTCGCCCATCGGGTTCATCGCCGGGCCGGTGTAGCGCGTATCGTAGCGGCCCGTGACTTCGTCCTCGCCGCCCAGCAGTTCGTGCGTGAACTGCGGGCCCGAGATCCTCAGGTTGTCCTTCAGAATATAAGCCACCGGGAGCCCGGTGTATTCGTGGAGCCGTCGGGCGATTCGCGTTTTGCCGGACTGCGATAGCAAACTGCCCCGATCGAGCGCCGCAAGGTACGGCCCCATGGCAAACTTTTCCGCCTGTTTGAGGAACGGTTTCAACTGCGCGGGTCGTTTTGCCAATTTATGGTGATACCAGGCCGTCGCCGCATAGGTCGGGAGCGACAGCGCGTAGGGAATATTCACGCCGGGGTTGCGCTCCGGGTCGTCCGCACTGATGTCGAAGTTCAATATCGAGGATTGCAGCATGACTCCGTTAAGCCCCACACTTGCCTGTTCCAGGTCATAGCTCAGTACCGCCGAACGGGTGGTGCCGTAGCTTTCGCCGTAGAGGAACTTCGGTGAATTCCAGCGGCCGTGTTGCGTCAGGTACCGGGTAATGAAGCGCGTGAATGTCAAGGCATCCGGATCCACGCCCCAAACATCCGACGGCTTGCCGACCCCGCCCCTGTCTTTGCCGAGAATCCGGCCGAATCCGGTACCCGGCATGTCGATGAACACTTCGTCGGTGGCGTCGAGCAGGCTGTTGCCGTTGTTGGTCAGCTTGTAGGGCGGCGGCAGTGTCAGGGCACCGTTGCCCACGACCACGAGTCTGGGGCCCCAGGCGAGCATCTGCAGCCAGATGGTCGAGTAACCCGGCCCACCGTTGTAGAAGAAGGTGATCGGTCGGTCGTTCTCGTTGCGTACGCCTTGTTTGACGTAGGCGACATAGGACATGCTCGTGTAGGGTTGTCCCTTGTCGTTCTTGATGATCGCGAGGCCCGCGATCGCCTTGTAAGGGATGCGCTCGCCGTCGATCGTGACCGAGCCGTGAGTCACCGATTGTTGCGACCGGATTGCACTGGCGCTCGCCGGCGCGTGATCCGGGTGTCCGGTCGCCAACGCAGGTAAGGTTACAGCGCAAAGAATCAATACGGACAAACGGGACAAGTAACGTTTCATGAAAAACTCCCATGCACAGATTGCACATCACAGACCGGGCGCGGAGGAGACTCGCGGCAGGAGTCCCGGCGGGCGAGGGCCTGAACCCGGTGGCCGCTGGAACCGACGGCCCGGAAACGGAGTATACGTCCTTGTGGAATCAACCGACCGGCGATCTCCACAAAAAAGGGGCCCCCCAGGGCCCCTCGTGAAGCAGAAAGACGGCGTCTTATTTCGATTTTGACTGCCCGTGCGGTTGCGAATTCGCCTCGATGAACTTCGCCGTGACATCGTGCAAGCCCTTGTGCGCCGTCGGGTTCACATAGACCATGTGACCCGATTCGAAAAACTTGTAACTGATATTCTTCCGCAGTTTCTCCGGAATCGGAAGCTGCTGCATTTCGTACTCGGCGCCGAAGAAAGGCGTGCCGAGATCCATGTAACCGCCCGTGAGAAGGATCTTGAGATTCGGGTCGAGCTTCATCGTGTCGGCGAGATCGAGCATCACGCTCACCCCATGCGGGAATCCGCCTCTCATGCCCGGCGGATTGTGTTTCCAGCTCCAGCCGCCGTGACCGTAAATTTGCCGGTACGCCGATGGGCGGTAAACCATGCCCTTGCCGAACTTGAGCGTATTGCGCACGTAGTCGTTGAACAGGGCCACCGTCGGGGCTCCGATCGCCGACATCAGCGGATCGTACTCGGCACTCTCGGCCATCGGATTGAGCGTCGGGCCGCGGTAGCGCGAGTCGAGTCGGCCGGTCACCTCGTCGCTCTTGTTCAGAAGCTCGTGCTCGAACTGCCCGCCGCTCACCTTGAGGTCGTCCTTGAGCAGGTAGGCGACGGGAAGCCCGGTGTATTGATGCATCTTCTCGGCGATCTGCTTCTTGTCGGCGGCGGAAAGCTTGCCGCCCTCATTGATTGCGGGGAGATAGACGTGCATTGCAAAATGCTCGACCTGCTTCAGTAACGCAGCCAGTTGCTGATTCGATTGAGTGGTGTCGGCCATCGTCGCCGTACCCGCGGCGCCCGCCTGCGTGGACTGGCTCGGAAGCTTTTTGTGATACCAGGCGGTCGCCGTCATGCTCGGAAGCCCGAGCGCGTAGGCGATGTTGATGCCGGGGTTTGCCTCGGGGCCGTCCAGGTTGATGTCGAAGTTGAGGATCGCGGACTGGAAAACGACACCATTGAGCCCCACGCTCGCCCGGTTCAAGTCATAGGCGAGCACCGCGTCGCGGGTCGTGCCGTAGCTTTCGCCGTAGAGGAACTTGGGCGAGTTCCAGCGGCTGTGCTCGGTCAGGTATTGTTGGATGAAGCGGGTGAACGCCTTGGCGTCCGGGTCTATGCCCCACACCATTTTCGGTGTGCCGACGCCGCCTTCCTTCTTGCCGATGATGCGGCCGAAACCGGTGCCAGGCGCGTCGATGAATACCTCGTCGGTCACATCGAGCAGGCTGTAATCATTGTTCTCGAGCTTGTACGGCGCGGGCGGCGTGAGTGTGCCGTTGCCGACCACTGCGAGTTGCGGACCCCAGGCGAGCATGTGCAGCCACATCGTGGAGGAACCCGGGCCGCCGTTGTAGAAAAACGTGATCGGCCGCTCGGCCTCGTTGTTTACGCCATTCTTGACGTAGGCGACATAGGACATGCTCGTGTAGGGTTGCCCCTTGTTGTTCTTGATGATCGCGATCCCGGTGATCGCCTTGTAGCCGATGCGATGGCCTTCCACCGTCACCGAACCCTGCGTCACGGACTGCCTGGCGTGCGGCGCGCTGCCTGCCGGCGGCGCATGACGGGATGGGTGGGCGGCAAGGGCGGGTACAACCGCCAGGCTCAAAACGAGCGCTGCCGCGATAGACAAACCACGTTTCATGAAAATCTCCTTTCCGTAACCCATGAACTCGCGGCGCGAACAGTTCGCGTCCAAGCACTTTCCCCCCGTGATTGAAGCCGTGGAGGCATCCGCGGCTGCGGCCAGTATACGCTTTCGCAGGCTCAGCCGTGGCTTGCAGCGCGCTCGCGCGCCGTGAGATGCACGAGAAGGAGCGAGACGGCGGCCGGCGTCACCCCCGGCATGCGGGCCGCCTGGCCGAGTGTCGCCGGGCGTGCGGCGGCGAGCTTCTCGCGTACCTCGGTCGAAAGCCCGCGCACCCTTGCATAATCGAGATCCGCCGGCAAGGCGAGTGCTTCGCGGCTTTTGAGCCGGGCAACTTCGGCCGACTGGCGGCGCAAATAGCCCGCGTAACGTGCCTCGGTTTCGAGCAGCGTCGCCACATCGGCTCCGGGTTCCGGGAGGAGTTGTGGGGGCGGGCATTGTCGCGCTGAGTCGGCGGTGAAATAGCGAGCCAGCGCGCTCCCACCAACCCGGGGGCGTTGCGCCCCCGCCGCCGAAA
>CAZKOE010000093.1:0-9588 GCA_964554305.1 uncultured Gammaproteobacteria bacterium | reverse complement strand
AAGCACTGGGAGCAGCCTTCCCGCACACACCAACTTTGATTCGGCAACACACCGTGCTATAGTCTTCCCGCAGAATAAGAGAGGGAACTCATGCTCGATCAATCAAGAACAAAACTGATGCGATCGGGGATTTGCCTGATTATGCCGTTGATGGTATTCATCACCGCGTGCAGCATGATGGGGCCGTCCAAGGATTTACAACGAGACGCTCGCCAAGGTAAAGCTCAGGCTCAATTCAACCTGGCTGTAGCCTACGCGGACGGAGATGGCGTGCCCCAAAATTACTCCAAGGCCGTCTACTGGTACCGCAAGGCGGCCGATCAGGGATTCGCCTGGGCTCAGACGAATCTCGGGAACCTCTACAAAGAAGGGCTTGGAGTCGAACAGAATTACGAAAAGGCAATCCAGTGGTGGCGCAAGGGCGCGGCAGGCGAAGATCCCTATGCTCAAGACAACCTCGGCATGGCCTACGAGTATGGCATGGGCGTAAAGAGAAATTACAAGATTGCCGTGGGCTGGTACCGCAAGGCGGCATTGCGAGGCTACGCCAAGGCTCAAACTTCACTGGGGTACGCCTTTGACGTCGGCCAAGGCGTTGACCAGAGCTATGAGAAGGCCGTTTACTGGTACCGAGCGGCAGCCCAACAAAACAATGCTCGGGCACAAAATAACCTGGGAGTTCTCTACGAAAACGGCAACGGCGTTCCACAAGATTACTCGAAGGCCGCGCAACTGTTCCGTAAAGCGGCCGACCAAGGCTATCAGCTTGGGAAAACCAATCTCGGCTGGTTGTATGAAAAAGGCGAGGGAGTACCCCAAAACATGAACCGGGCGATTTCGCTGTATTCCGAAGCGGCGTCCAAAGGCGAGGCAACCGCTCAGAACTATTTGGGGCAGGCCTATTATTTGGGAGAAAGCGTCCCCAAGGATTATCGCAAGGCGGCCTACTGGTTTCGCAAATCCGCGCAACAGGGAAACGCCAACGCTCAGAACAACCTCGGAGCCATGTACGACAACGGCTGGGGCGTACCACAGAGCTATTCAAAAGCAGCGCATTGGTACCAAAAGGCAGCTCTGCAAGGTAACGCGGATGCAGAGTACAACTTGGGCTCGTTGTATGACGGTGGGCAAGGCGTCCCGCAAAGCGATTCAAAAGCGGCATATTGGTACAAGAAGGCCGCCAAGCACTGGAGCATTCCAGCTCAATAACACGCGCCACGTTTCATTAGACAGGGAAAGGCCTACCGCGCGACGATACGGTCCATCCCAGTTTGCGCTTGAGTGCGTGTACTACCAAGGTAACGGAGTTCCGACAAGCAGACGGAGAGCGGTGACTTGGTGGACAAAGCTTGTCGGGAACATCAATGCCGCCGGCGACAGTCCCACACAGAGGCCCAAAAAGGATTGGTCAATATCAGTAACAAGAGGCGATTGAGAAACTGTGCGACCAAGCTCCGCCCGCCAACAGCGCTCCACGCCTGGATCACTCCGACCGACATCGAACAAAGGAACAAACCTTTTCCGCAGACGATCCCCAAGATACCACGCTATCCAGCCGACTTGCCCGATTCCCTTGCAGCGAACTAATGCGATCGACAGTCGCGCAGCAAATTTGCGTATTGGTGTCCTATGATCGTCACCTTGGGCGCGCTCGGCTTCTCATTTTTGCCACCCGTGTAGCCAACCGCGCCTGTCTTGAGCATGAGAAAGACAAAACACATGTAACCGCCAAGCTTCACGTCGCCACCATTCACGCCATACAGCAACACCGTGTAGGGTCCCGAATACCCTCCCTTGTGCGCTTTGATATAGGCCATCGCGCCGTCGAAAGAATAATCCCGACCATTGATACGCAACGGATAAGCCCCGCGCATGTACTTCGCGGTGAGATACATGGTCAGATCAAATGTAGCCGGTGGCGGCGGCGGATCATAAACGATGTTCGATTTGGACGAACTTGGCGAACTCGCACAACCAGCCAAAGCAAGAGCCGCCGCAAAACAGAGACAACCTGCGATCTTTTTCATACTTCCCTCCTCGGCCTCAATCTTGCCGAAAATCGGTGTCTCAAGATAACACACTCCCGCTGCAGCCTCGAATACGCTCGCTTCTATCCTCTGCGGTGAAACACAGTGATCATGATATAGCCGGTATGGCGCAAGCACAAAGAGAGCGGCCTGAGCCAGATCTCGTAGCAACCGTGTATATGAGCTAAGAAATGCGGTGTCTTACCCTCGCGTCGGCAAGCGCTAAAGCCAACAAGGCCAACGGCACGAACGGTTCCAGTCTGCCGCAACCCACGCACCCGCTTCACGGTGCAGGTTAACCGGGTCTACTTTCTTGGGAGACGCGCTCGCCGTGATTGGTCGGCATTGCGATCGCGACGTGTAACGTCGTTCCTACTTCTACGGGGTGGCGGCGTAGCGGGAGCGGTAGGCGGCGAGGGCTTCGAGTTCGTCGGCGTGATCGCCGGTTTGCTCGAGCCAGTGGACGATGTCGGTAAGGGTGATCAGGGCGATGACTTCGATATTTTCCTCCGCCGCCACTTCCGCGACGGCACTTTGTTCGCCACGGCCTCGCTCTTCGCGATCTATGGCGATGAGCAGGCCCGCGGGATGGGCACCGGCGGCGCGGATGAGCCCGATCGCCTCGCGCACGGCCGTGCCGGCCGTGACGACATCGTCCACGATCACGACGTCGCCCGCAAGCGGCGCACCGACCAGATTTCCGCCCTCGCCGTGGTCCTTGACCTCCTTGCGGTTGTAGGCGAATGACAGGTCGCAGTCTCTCTCCCCTACCCAGCCGATGGCGGTCGCGGCAGCCAGCGGAATGCCCTTGTAGGCGGGGCCGAAGATGACGTCCGGCTTGAGACCTGACGTGGCCAGGGCGCGCGCATAAAACTTCCCGAGACGCGCGAGCCCCACGCCGGTGGCGACGGCTCCTAGATTGAAGAAATACGGGCTCTCGCGCCCGGACTTGAGGATGAATTGCCCGAACCGTAGCACACCGGCATCGCGGGCGAACTCGATGAAGGCGCGCTTTTCCTCGGCGGGCAGGGTCATAGCGGGAATCCTGGCAGGCGACCGTTATGATAGCGCCTGCGGCTTCGGGATCTCCATCATGCGCATCATCACCTTCAACGCGAACGGCATCCGCGCCGCCGAACGCAAGGGCTTTTTCCGCTGGCTTGCATGCCAGGACTTCGACGTCTGCTGCCTGCAGGAGCTCAAGGCGAAAACCGAGCAGCTCGACGAGCGTTTTTATCCCGAGGGTTTTTTCACCCATTACTATCCGGCGGAGCGGCCCGGTTACGCCGGGGTAGGAATTATCGCGCGGCGCGAACCGGATCGGCTGATCGAAGGCTGCGGCCTCGCCGAATTTGACTGCGAGGGCCGTTATCTCGAAGCGCAATACAGCGGCGTTTCTATCGTATCGCTTTACCTGCCCTCGGGTTCTTCCGGCGAACACCGTCAAGCCTCCAAGGATCGTTTTCTCGTAGACTTCCTGCCGCACCTCAAAAAACTTCGGCGGCGCAAGCGCGAGTATCTGATCTGCGGCGACTGGAACATCGCGCACAAGAACATAGACCTCAAGAACTGGAAGAGCAACCAGAAGAACTCGGGCTTTCTGCCGCACGAGCGCGCCTGGCTCGACGAGGTTTTCGATCGCACGGGCTTCGTGGATTGCTTCCGCCTGGTCAACCAGGAGGCCGATCAATACACCTGGTGGTCGCAACGCGGACGGGCGCGCGCGAACAACGTCGGCTGGCGGATTGACTACCAGATCGCGACACCGGGGCTCGCCAGAACCACGAAGAAGGCCGAGATTTACACCGCGGAAATCCTCTCCGATCATGCCCCGCTCACGCTGGAGTACGCGTGGCCGTAAAACCCGGGCGGCTGGCGAGCAGCGCGCGCAGCCCGCTCGCAATCGCCCGCCTGCTCGCGACACGCCGCATGCTGGTCGCCTTCCTGATGGGCTTTTCATCGGGGCTGCCCCTGTATGTTTTCGGCATCCTGTTACTGGCCTGGCTTACGCAGCGCGGCGTTTCCATCGCGGTGATCGGCCTTTTTGCGCTCGTCGGAATTCCCTACACTTTCAAGTTTGTATGGTCGCCGTTGTTTGACCGCTACCGGATCCCTTTCCTCGGGCGGCGTCGCGGCTGGCTGATCATCGTCCAGATCATTACCGCCGTAGCCATCGCCGGGCTCGGCCTTGTCGGGGTACCGGACGCCACCGGACTCGCAACCTCCAATCCGGCCCGTGTACTCGCCACGCATCCCTTCGCCCCCGCTATCGGAGCGATCCCGTCCCTTGCCGCCAACTACCTCGACACCGTCTCGAGCCTCATGCCGGGACTGTTCGCGATCGCCCTCACCGCCCTCGCCGTAGCCTTTTTCTCGGCCTCGCAGGACATTCTGATCGGGGCCTACCGGCGTGAATCGCTCGGCGACGACCGTGAACAGAGCCTGGGCGCCTCGCTTTATGTCTGGGGTTACCGGCTCGCCATGCTGTTCGCCGGCGGCATCGGCCTGATCCTCGCTTTCCACCTGCCCTGGCCCGAGGTGTTTTACATCATGGCTGCCTGCATGGGCGTCGGGCTGATCGCCACGCTGATTGCGCGCGAGCCGCCCGAAGTCGGCGCGCCGCCCGGCAGCCTCAAAAATGCCGTCGTCAAGCCGTTCGTGGAATTTTTCAAGACCTACAGCCGGAAGCTGGTTCCGGCAAGCGCGCCGAGCCGTTACGAGTTGACCGCCGCCGGCGCTTCCGCGACCTTCCTGCGCCGGTACTGGCCGGCGCTGGCGCTCCTCGCTTTTGTTCTCCTGTACAAGCTCGGCGACGCCCTCGCCCTGAGCCTCGCCACCCCGTTTTATCTCAAGATGGGATTCAACACCCAGGAAATCGGAGTCGTGACGAAGCTGTTCGGTTTCTGGGCGACGATGGGCGGCATTGCCGCCGGCGGCCTCCTGATTCTTCGGATCGGCATGATTCGCGGTCTGCTGGTCTTCGGGATCCTTCAGGGAGCATCGAGCGCGCTCTTCGCCATTCTGACCCGAACCGGCCCGGATACGACGTGGCTCGCAACGGTGATAGCCTTGCAGCACTTCGCCGACGGCATGGGCACGGCCGCTCTCGTGGGGTTCATGGCGACGCTCACCGACCGGCGCTTCACCGCCACGCAGTTCGCCCTTCTGACCGCGCTGGCCTCCGTTCCGCGCGTAATTTTTTCATCGTTCAGCGGTTACATGGTCCACTCGCTCGGCTGGGCGACGTTTTTCATTGTCTGCGCGCTTCTCGCCATTCCGGGGTTGCTCCTGATTGCCGCCCTGCCCCGATCCAACGTCAAACTGCAAAATGAAAAACGCCCAGTTATTTGAACTCGATCTCGGGCCGCTCGCGGATTTGCCCGATCCGGGTGCGCGCGAATTCTCACCGCCCGGCGCCGCCGTGCCGGACGCATACTTCCTGGTGCGCCATGGTGGCGAGGTATCCTGCTTCACGAACGTCTGCCCGCACATGGGCAACCGGCTCAACTGGGCGCCGAACCGCTTTCTGAACCGGAACGGCAGCCTGATTCTCTGCCCGCATCACGGTGCGATCTACGATCCCGTGACCGGCGCGTGCCGCGGCGGGCCATGCAATGGGCGCGGCCTCACGCGCTGGCCGGTGGAGTTGCGCGGCGGCCGCATAATAGTGCTTTTACCGACTGAATAGCATGAGGATTTCCATGTCCGACGACCCTGCGCACCGCCTCGAAGGCTTCCATCCAACCGGCCCGGAAGGCGGCATCAACCCGCCGATCAGCGACGCTTCCACGTTCGCCTTTTCGCGCCCCGACCTGCTGCGCGCCGCCTTTCACCACGAGGCGCCCGGCTGCTACCTCTACTCCCGTTCGGGAAACGCCACGTTGCGCACACTCGCGGGCGCACTCGCGGCGCTCGAAGGCAGCGAAGCGGCGTGGGTTACGGCCTCGGGCATGAGTGCGATCGCGGTCACGCTGATGCAGCTCGCCGGCAGCGGAACGCAAATCGTCGCGAGCCGCACCATCTACGGCGGAAGCTGGGCGCTGCTCGCCAACTGGCTCCCGCGCTTCGGCGTCGAAACCGTCTTCGTGGATATCGCCGATCCCGACGCGGTCGCCGCCGCCGTCAACGAAAACACGGCAGCGATCTATTGCGAAACGCTTTCCAATCCGACGCTGCGCCTGCCCGATCTGCCGGCGCTCGCCGATATCGCGCGTGCAAACGCCGCGGCGCTGGTCGTGGACAACACCTTCGCGCCGCTCATCGTCTCGCCGCTCGCGCTCGGCGCGGACATCGTCGTGCACAGCCTCACCAAGTTCATCAACGGCGCAAGCGACTGCATCGCCGGCGCCGTCTGTGCGAGCGAGGAATTCATCGCCACCTTGGGCGACGTCAACGAAGGCACCGCGATGCTGCTCGGCCCGGTGCTCGACAGCCTGCGCGCGCAGAGCATCTACAAGAACCTCGCAACCCTGGAGTTGCGGATGCTCCGCCACGGCGCGAACGCCGCCTTCCTCGCGGAGCACTTGGAAGCGGCCGGTCTCGACGTGATTTATCCCGGCCTTTCGAGCCACCCCGACCACGCCCGCTTCGACGCCCTCGCAAACCCCGGTTACGGCTATGGCGGCATGCTCGCGCTCGACCTCGACACGACCGAGGCGGCCGAAGACCTCGCCATGCGTTTGCAGGAAGCCGGCGTGGGGCTGCTCGCCGTGAGCCTCGGCGGCCATCGCACGCTGTTCAGTCCGTCGGGTTCGAGTACTTCCTCGGAGATACCACCCGAGATGCAGAACCAGATCGGCCTCTCGGCGGGGCTGCTGCGCTTCTCCGTCGGCCTCGATGCCGACATCGAAGCCACCTGGGAGGCCTTCGCCGACTGTTTCGCCGCTGCCGGCCTGACGGGCTGAATCGTCAACCGATCACGACAAATTTACCGTAGCAGGTAGATACAAGGCCGGGATAAGCGAAGCGTTCCCGGCGTTTCATCGCGCGCGCCCGCAACGCCGCTTCGCGGCTTATGCAGTACTACTTCGCGGGCTCCGCTTCAAGGGCTTCGAAGAAAACGGAGCGCAGGAAGGGGATGGTGAGGCGGCGCTGGGCGGCGAGCGCGGCGCCATCCAGGCGGGCGACGGCATCGGCAATGCTTGCCGGATCACGCGGCAGGCGGCGCACCAGCCATGCGGCCGCGGCCTTGGGCAATTCGAGCCCGCGCGCGCCGGCCAGATGCGCCGCGAGCGCGGCAAGACCTTCATCGTCCAGCGGAACCAGTGCATAGACCGGCCCCCAGGCAAGCCGCGAAGCGAGGTCCGGCAATTCGAGCCCGAGCGCATCGGGTGGCTGGCGCGCCGCCGCAAGCAGCGTGGCGCCGCGCTCGCGCAACTCCTCGGCAATCCGGAACAGCGCCCGTTCCCAGACCGTAAAGCCGGCGATCTTGTCCACCGCGTCGAGTGCCACGAAATCAAGCCCGCCCCAACCTTCGACGAGTTCGGGATCGAGCATCGCCGCCTCGCCGAGCGGGAGATAGCCGGCACGGGCGCCACGCTCGCGTACCGCTCGCCATGCGGCCTTCAACAGATGCGTCTTGCCCGAACCGGCCGGCCCATGCATGAAGACTATCGGCTCGCGTCCGCCCTCTGCAAGGCGCTCCACGGCCACAAACGCCGCGGCATTCGGTCCCGGCCAGAAGTCTTCGAAACGATCGGCGTCGGCGAGCGTCAGCCCGGCCAGCGCGAGCTGCCGCATCAATCGCCCCCCGCCTTGCTCTCATGCACCGAAGCATCGAAGGAGGCACGCCGCGGCGAAGCGCGCAATCCCAGAAAACGCAACCCCCAGGTAACCAGGTAATCGAGCCAGCTCACGAGGAGCGCCACGGCGAGGACGATCACGACGATCATCCGGCCCCGCTCGCCGAAGTAGGGATGAATGCCCTCGATGACGAGTGCGAGCCCGGCGGCGATCAGCACGCCGGTCGCGATCTTGCTCGACAACGCCGGATGGATTTCGAACGGGCCACGGCGCCAGCGATAGGCGGCCGCCCCGCACACAATGACGAGATCGCGGCCGATGATCAATCCCAGCAGCCACCAGGGGATCTGCCCCTCCGCCGCGAAGCTCGTATAGGTGCCGAGCACCAGCAGCTTGTCCGCCGCGGGATCGAGAAACGCACCGAGCGGAGAAACCCAGCCGCAGCGCTTCGCGATCGCGCCGTCGAGCGCGTCGCTCACGCCGGCGATCGCAAACAGAATCAGCGCGACCTCGTAGCGGCGCGTCGCCAGCGCCCAAATGACGGGAATCACCAGCGCCATGCGCGAGATGGAAATCGCGTTCGGAAGGTAGCGCATCATGGCGTGTAACGGAAGGTCAGCGCCGCACGCGGCGCGCTCGCGCCGGTCGGCGCCGTAGAGGTCAACGGCCGCGTGGCCGTGGTTTCATCGCGAGCGAGAAAACCGGAAAGCGCAAGCTGGCGTGCAAAATCCTGTGGCGAACCCGCATAGCGCAGCACGAAGTTGAGCACATCGCCCGAGACACTTGCCAGCTGCAACGCCTCGACGCCGCCGACGCCGGCAACGTAGCGGCGTACGCTCATCTCATCCTTGAGGTTGTCGACGCCGGTCACCGCCAGCGCGATCATCCCGGTTTGACCCGTACCCGGCACCCGAGCGAACTGCGCGGCCAGCAGGCCGGCGGCCTTGCCGACGGCGGCCACCGCCGCGGACGCCGGCGTGGGCGCAGTCACGGAAAACGGACTCGCATTGCCACCGAGATCCAGTTGCCAGCTCGAAGCGACCGGGGCATTTTCCCCTGGCGACCGGTGGATCGTTCCAACCAGAAGCGCCTGGGCCCCGTAACGCTGCGAAGCCTTCTCGATCGGAGCCAGCGCAAAGGTCTTGATATCGAAGCCGGAAACCTGCCGGCGATCGGTAATGTCCATCAAGGGCAATACCAGCGGCACCCCGCGCTGCGCCGCGGCCTGGTGCATCGCCTGGGCGACGGGGTTCGTGGCATCGTCACCGACGAGGCCATCGGGTGCGAGCACCCAGGCAACGAGTTGAGGGCGATTCCTGCCCCAGACAGGCAATCCGGCAGAGGCGAGTATCGCGTTGACCCGTGCCGCATCGAACCGGGCCCACAAGGCCAATCCGCCGCCGGCGGCTGGCGGCAACGTCTGGTAACGGTATTCGAGGACGAGGGCAGCCGCACGCGCCGACGAGGAAAACTTGCCCGCGCCGGGATCGCCGCTCGCCTTGACGAGTACCGTGGCCAGATCCTTCTCGAGCGCAGTCGCGCGCGCCTGGGTGGACTGATCCGCCACCGGGCTCGCGGCCGTATACAAGGCCCCCGCAGCAAATGCACCCGCCGGCAGGGCGACGAGCGCCGCCGCCAACAGAAAGGCTATCGTTTTGACCCTTTGCACCCGTCATCAAGCAGGAACTGACCCCGCTAAAATAGCATGATTGGAGTTGCTTCTCCCAGTCCCAAAGCAATGAACCCCAGCAAATCGGAGACAAACACCTTGGATTACCGGGGTGCCGGCGTGGACGTGGACGCCGGAAACGCGCTCGTT
>CAZKOE010000092.1:0-9645 GCA_964554305.1 uncultured Gammaproteobacteria bacterium | reverse complement strand
CGGCCGCGCGGCGCGGCGAGATCGCATCGACCTTCTTCGTCGTGCTTTACGTCGCCATCTCGATTCCCGTGATCGGGGTCGGCATCGCGGCCGCGGCGACCGGGTTGCGCAATGCCGGCGTCGCCTTCGCCATTGCCGTCGCCTTCCTGTCGCTCATCGCCCTCGCCGCCCTGTTGCTGCGCCGCAAAAGCGACCGGCCGTAACCCGACCGCTCTCGGAGCCTTCGGGCCGGTCCCGGTCCACCTCAGGAGATGCCGGGTTGCTATTCAGCGACGGAGCGGGTGAGCTCGGCGAGGCGAGAGAAAATAGCCCCATCGAGGCGCTCGAAAACCGCCATCGCACCGAGGTTCTCCTCAAGTTGTTCCGGCCGGGACGCCCCGAGAATGACGGTGGAAACGTCGCGATTGGCGAGGCACCAGGCAATTGCAAGCTGCGCCGGCGTGACCTCCAGTTCGCGCGCGATGGAGGCAATCTTGCCCGCCGCCTCGATGCGTGCACGGCCGCGCTCGCTCTCGAACTGTTCGCGCAGCCAGCCGTAGCCGGGAAGATTGGCACGTGAATCATCGGGGATTCCGTCCACATATTTGCCGCTCAAGATGCCGGAGGCGAGTGGCGACCAGATCGTCGTGCCGACGCCGCGTTTGCGCAGGGTCGGGGCAAGCTCTTCCTCTACATGTCGGCGATGGAAAAGGTTGTACTGCGGCTGCTCCATCGTCGGGCCCTCGAGTCCGAACCGCTCGGCGATGGCACAGGCTTCCTCGATCGCCTCCGCGCTCCACTCGGAGGTGCCCCAGTAAAGCACCTTGCCTTGCGCGACGAGGTGATTCATCGTGCGCACTACCTCCTCGACCGGTGTTTCCGGATCGGGGCGATGACAGAAGTAAAGGTCCAGATAGTCCACCCGCAGCCGCCGCAACGCGGCGTGGCAGGCTTCGACCAGGTGCTTGCGCGCAAGGCCGTGCTGGGTCGGTGCGGTGTCGCCAACGCGCCCGAAATACACCTTGGAGGAAACGCACCAGGTATCGCGGGGGAAGCCGAGGCGCTCCAGCGCCTCGCCCATGATTTCCTCCGAGCGGCCGTGGGCGTAGGACTCGGCGTTGTCGAAAAAATTGACGCCGGCCTCCCAGGCCAGGGTAATCATCCGTTCCGCCTGTTTGGAGTCCACCTGATGGGAAAAGGTGACCCAGGAACCCAGGGACAGCGCGGAAACCTGCAATCCGCTCCGACCCAATCGCCGATACTGCATCGCTACGCCATCAAAATGTTCAGTGGTTCAGTGTAACGCTACCGGTCATTCGCCCCCGTTCGGATCGGACCGGGCGAGACTCCTCGTGTGCAGACGCAGGCCGATCTCGACCGTGTAGTCGTCGGGGATGTTGAAGAAGTCGGTTGCACGCAGCGCGTTGCGATGCATGAGCACGAACAGCCGCTCGGAGACGGCCTGGCGCAGCCCCACGCGCTCCGGCTCCTCGCGCGGGGGCTCGGCGATGCCGTGGCGCGCACGCCACCACTTCGCGAGCGCGCGGCGCAGCCCGAGCAGCGGCCCGCCGTAGGGTGAAGGGACGATCGTTTCACGCCCGAAATAAAAGGTCATCTTCTCGGGGTCGAGGTCGAGCAGCCCGCGCGCGGCCGCATGCTCGAGACTGCGCATGATCGGCTGCGCCTGACGGAAGCCGTAATACAGCATCACCCGGAAGAAACCGTAGCCGTAGGGTTCGATTTCGATGCGCTGCGCGGGCATGACCTTCGGCACGTCACGGGTCACCACCGAAAGCAGCAGGACCTGCTCGTGCAGGATCCGGTTGTGCTTCAAGTGGAAATTGAGCATGGGCGGGACACCGAGTCCCGGCGTCGTAAGGAACACGGCGGTGCCGGGAACGCGATGCGGCATGTCATGGGCGAGCCGGTCGAGAAAGACCGAAAGCGGCTCGGTGCGCCCGCGCAGAGTGGCGACCAGCCGTTCGCGATTGCGCATCCACACGCGCATGATGAGAAAGGAAACGAGGGCCACCAGATAGGGAACCCAGCCGCCCTCGGGGAGCTTGAGCAGATTCGCAGCCCAGAACGGGAGATCCATGCACAGGAACAGGGCCGTGAGCGCCGCGGCAAAGATCCAGGGCCAGCGCCACAATCGGCGCATGACCAGAAACATGAGTACCGTGGTGATCAGCATGTCGGTGCTGATCGCGACGCCGTAGGCGCCGGCGAGGTTGTCCGAGGTCCGGAAGGCCAGCACGAGGACAATGCAGGCGATCATCAGCATGTAATTGAGCGCGGGCACGTAAACCTGGCCGCGCTCGGTGAGCGAGGTACGCTGGACCCTCACGCGCGGGCTGATGTTGAGGCCGATCGCCTGGGTCATGAGCGAGAAGGCGCCCGAAATCGCCGCCTGCGAGGCGATAACGGCCGCCAGGGTCGCGAGCCCGACGAGAATGTAAATCGGCACGGGCCCGGCGAAGGCGGGGGCCAGCCCGAAAAACGGATCCGAGGCCGCCGCGGGGGCGCGCAGCACGAAGGCACCTTGACCGAGATAGTTCATGATCAGCGCCGGGAACACGAGCACGAACCAGCCGTAGCGGATCGGGCGACGCCCGAAGTGCCCCATGGCCGCGAACAGGACCTCGGCCCCGGTTACGGAGAGAAAGACCGCACCGAGCACGATGAAACCGAAGGTCTTGTGAGCAATGAAAAAGTAGATCGCCCAGGCCGGGTTGAAGGCGGCGAGCACCACCGGCGTACGCACGAAAGAGGCGAGCCCGAGGCCCGCGAGTACCAGAAACCAGACCACCATCACCGGGGCGTAAAACCGCGCCACGCCCGCCGAGCCGCGACGCTGGAACCAGAACAGCAGGAACAGAATGATGCATACGAGGGGCAACACCAACGGCCCGAGGCCGGAGAAGGCGGTTTGAAGGCCCTCGACGGCAGAGAGTACGGTGATCGAGGGGGTAATCATGCCGTCGCCGTAGAGGAGCGAGGCGCCGAAGATGCCGAGCACCACGATCCAGGTGCCGCCCGCGAGCATGCGCCGGCGCCGGTGCGCCTGGGTTGGCGGCAAATGCCGGGCCGCGCGCCGCCGATGGCGGCGCAGCAAGGCCATGAGGGCGATGATCCCGCCGTCGCCGCGATTGTCCGCTCGCAGCACGAAGAGCTGGTACTTGAAGCAGATGACGAGGATCAGCGCCCAGAGAATGAGCGAGATGATGCCGAGCACGTCTGCCATGCTCACCGGATGCTGCACATAGCCCAGCGATACCCGAAAGGCGTACAGCGGGCTCGTGCCGATGTCGCCGAACACCACCCCGAGGGCGAGGAAAGAGTATTTTGCCAGGCGCCGCCGCTCGGCCAGACGCGGATTGATCGCGCCCAAACCATGCCGGCGGACGAACGGGTTGGGAAAACGGAACCGCATATCGGCCGATAAGACTCCGATCTGCCGGCCCATTGTGGAATTCCGCGGCTTGGATGGCCAGGGCCGATGCCGCTACAGTATAAAGGGAGTCGAACTGCGGAAACGGTTTCCAATGCTGAGCGGCGGGCTTACCAGCGTTCTCGTCCTGCTTGCCATCACGGTTGCCGCCGTCCTGATTCTCCGCCGGGTGCGCCTGCCCGCCGCACTCGGCTATCTCCTCACCGGCTTCATCGTCGGCCCGCATCTGCTCGGCTGGATCCGGAACACGATCACCATTCGCGGGGTCGCCGAATTCGGCATCGTCTTCCTCTTGTTCACGATCGGGCTGGAGTTCTCGCTCCCGCGCCTCATTGCCATGCGCCGGGAAGTCTTCCTGCTCGGCGGCATCCAGGTCGCCGTGAGCCTCGTGCTCGCCGCCGTCGCGCTGTCGCTCCTGAACGGCGTGCCGCTGGTGGTCGCCGTCCTTCTCGGCGGTGCGGTGGCGATGAGTTCCACGGCGCTCGTGGCCAAGCAGCTCGGCGAACAACTGGAATTGCGCGCCGTGCACGGGCGCTTTGCCATCGGCGTGCTGCTGTTCCAGGACCTCGCCGTCATTCCCCTGCTGATCCTGATCCCGACCCTCGCGGGCGAGGGCGGTACGCCCTGGATCACGCTCGGCATCGCGTTCGGCAAGGCGCTCGCCGCGATCGCCGCCATGCTCATCCTCGCCCGCCTCCTGGTGCGCCCGTTCATGCGCGAAGTCGCCCGCGGGCGATCCTCCGAACTGTTTCTCCTCGCCTCGCTCCTGATCACCCTCGCCGCGGCCTGGGCCACGGAAAGTACCGGACTGTCGCTCGCCCTGGGCGCCTTTCTCGCCGGCGCCATGCTCGGCGAAACCGCCTGGCGCCACTCGGTGGAAGCGAGCATTCGCCCCTTCCGCGACATCCTGCTCGGCCTGTTCTTCATCACCGTCGGCATGTACGCCGACCCGGGGCTTTATCTTCGCCACGCGCCGGCCATCGTCGGCGGCACCGTCGCGCTGATCGTGTTCAAGATCCTGATCGTCGCCGCGGCAAGCCGGCTCCTGCGCGCGAACTTCAACGACGCGCTGCGCACCGGCCTCGTACTCGGTCAGGGCGGGGAATTCGGCCTCGTGCTCATCACGCTCGGCATCTCCCACGGCTACCTCCAAAGCGACACGGCCCAGATCGCCCTCAACATCCTCGTGCTCAGCATGTTCACGAGCCCGCTCCTGGTGCGCTACAACGCCCGCATCGCCCGCTTCCTCGCGCCCGGTCCCAGAGCCGCCGGCGACGAGGCGAGCACCGAGGCACTGCAGGCGCAGGAAAGCGGCGCCGCGGGGCACGTCCTGCTGGTGGGCTTCGGGCGCGTGGGCCAGAACCTCGCGCGCTTTCTCGACGACGAGAGTTTCCCGTACGTGGCGCTCGATCTCGACATCGCGCGCGTGCGCACCGCCCACGATGGCGGCGATCCGGTTTACTACGGCGACGGGCGCCGTCCCGAAGTGCTCGCCGCGGCCGGTATCCGGCGGGCACGGGTACTCGTCGTCACCCACTTCGACGTCGCCGCCGCGCTCGAAATCATCCGTTCCGTGCGGGAGATCCGGCCCGATATCCCCATCCTCGTGCGTACGCGCGACGACGCCCGGCTCGAGGAACTGCGCGCGGCCGGCGCCGACGAGGTCATTCCGGAGACGCTCGAAGCGAGCCTCATGATCGCCTCGCATCTGCTCGCGGCCCTGGGCGTGCCCATGCGCCGCATTCTCCGCCGGGTGACCGAGGTGCGCGCGCACCGCTACTCGCTGATGCGCAACGTCTACCGGCGCGCGGCCGCCGAGGAACTCGACACGGACCACGCGTTCCGGGGCGAACTGCACGCCGTGACTCTCGTGGGCAAGGCGCATGGCATTGGCGAAACCCTCGGCTCGCTCGGGCTCGAAACGCTCGGAGTCGGCGTCACCTCGCTCAGGCGCGGCGGCATCGCCGGGCGCGATCCAGGCCCCGAAACCGAACTGCGCGAGGGCGACACGCTGGTGCTCTACGGTACGCCCGAAGAAATCAAGGCCGCCGAGGATCGTCTTCTCGCCGGCTGAGAGGTGAGGAACGAGCCATGCCAACGCCTGGAATGCCGGCTTCCAACCGCCCCTTTGCCGGCAAGATGCCGGCGCCCCGCTCCGCCTATACTGACCGTGCCTAGCCTGGACCCCTCCATGCGCTTTCACGAACTTTCATTCCTCGACCTCGCGACGCTGGATGCGGGCGACCTCGATCTCGACCCCATCGTCTCCAAGGCCGACACGTTCCGGCCCTGGCCGGAGACGGCCGCCGGCGAATTGCGCGCGCACCTCGAAGGCGCCGATGCCATCGTCCTGAACAAGGTGCGCCTGGGTGCCGATGCCTTCGCGCGAGCACAACCGAAAATCGTCTGTCTCGCGGCGACCGGAAGCGACAACGTGGATCTGAACGCCGCGCGCAAGGCCGGCGTCACCGTCGCCAACATCCGCGACTATTGCACCGACTCGGTGGTGCAGCACGTCTTCGCGTTGCTCCTGGCTCTCACCACGCATCTGGCCGATTATCGCGAGCGTCTGCGTGCCGGAGCCTGGGCCGAAAGCGGCACGTTCACGCTGCTCGATCCACCGATCCACGAACTCGCGGGCAAAACGCTCGCCGTCGTCGGCCACGGCACGCTCGGCCGGGCAGTCGCCGCCCGCGCCCGGGATTTCGGCATGAAGGTTATCGTTGCCGAGCGGCGGGGTCGGACCCCGCGCGCAGGGCGCACCGCCTTCGAGGAAGCGCTCGCCGCGGCCGACGTCGTGACGATTCACGCGCCGCTGACCAATCAATCGCGCCAACTCATCGACGCCCAAACCCTCGGCCTCATGAAACCCGGCGCCCTGCTCATCAACACGGCCCGCGGCGGGCTCGTGGACGAGGCAGCCTTGCGCGACGCGCTCGTCTCGAACCGTCTCGGCGGCGCCGGCCTCGATGTGCTGTCGTGCGAACCGCCGCCGCCCGACCACCCGCTGCTCGATCCCGCCGTGCCCAACCTGATCGTTACGCCGCACATCGCCTGGGCCGCGCGCGAGGCGCGCCAGCGCGCCGTGAACGAAATCGGCGCCAACCTCGCCGCCTTCCTCGCCGGCGAATCGCGCAACCGTCTGGTGTAGGCTAGGGCACAGGACTTCTCCGACACGGAGCGCGGCATGGAAAAGATCTGGCTGAAGAGTTACGCCGAGGGCGTGCCCGCGGAGATCGATCCGACCCGATACGCCTCGCTCGCGGCGCTGATGGAAGAAGTTTTTGCGCGCCACCCCGACCGGCCGGCCTTTTCGAGCTTCGGCCACGCGCTGAGTTACGCCGAACTCGATCGGGCAAGCGCCGCCTTCGGCGCCTTCCTGCGCACGGAACTCGGCCTTGCCAAAGGCGATCGCGTCGCGCTCGTCATGCCGAACATCCTGCAATTCCCGGTGGCGCTCTACGGTGCGCTGCGCGCGGGGCTCGTCACTGTCAACTTCAACCCGCTTTACAAACCCCACGAGATGCAGCGTCAATTGCACGACTGCGGCGCGCGGGTCGCCGTCGTGATGGAAAACTTCGCGCACACCCTGGAACAGTCGCTCGCGGGAACGCAGGTCGAGCGCGTTATCGTGACGCGGCTCGCCGACCTCATTCCCGGCATCAAGGGCCGCGCACTCGATTTCGGCAACAAGCACCTCAAGCGCAACGTGCCGCGCTGGAATATTGACAAAAGTATCGCGTTTCGCGACTGCCTCGCGCGCGGCAAAGTTCTCGAACTGCCCTCCATCGAGATCGGCTCCGATGCGCCCGCCTGCCTGCAATACACCGGCGGCACCACCGGCGTGCCCAAGGGCGCCGAACTCACGCACGGCAATCTCGTTGCGAACGTTCTCCAACTCTCCGCCTGGGTCGGTGAACTCTTCACGCCGGGCAAAGAGAAAATCATTACGGCGCTGCCGCTTTATCACATCTTCGCGCTCACCGTAAACGCGTTCCTGATGCTGCGCTTCGGCGGTGAAAACGTGCTGGTGATCGACCCGCGCGACCGGAAGAACCTGATCAAGACACTCGATCGCACGCACTGGAGCGCCCTGACTGGCGTCAATACGCTTTTCAACGCCCTGCTCGGCGACCCACGTTTCGCCAGGCTCGACTTCGGCGCCGTCAAGTTCACTCTCGGCGGCGGCATGGCCGTACAGCGCGTCGTCGCCGAACGCTGGAAAAAACTCACCGGGGTGCCGCTCATCGAAGGCTACGGACTGTCCGAAACTTCGCCGGTCGTAAGCGCGAATCCCCTCGATATCAAGGAGTATACGGGCGCGATCGGTCTGCCCCTGCCCTCGACCGACATCTCCATCCGCAATGATGCCGGCGAGGAATTACCGCCCGGCAAAGAAGGCGAACTGTGCGTCGCCGGCCCGCAGGTGATGCGCGGCTACTGGAAGCGCCCGGACGAGACCGCGCGGGCAATGACCGGCGATGGATTCTTCCGCACCGGCGACATCGCACGCGTGGACGAGCGCGGCTTCATCTTTCTGGTGGATCGCAAGAAGGACATGATCGTCGTCTCCGGCTTCAATGTCTATCCGAATGAAGTCGAGGACACGCTCGCGGCCATGCCCGGCCTCCGCGAGGTCGCCGCCATCGGCGTACCCGACGAGAAGTCCGGCGAAGCCGTGAAAGTCTTCGTCGTGGCAAAAGACAGGACGCTCGACGCGCAGGCCGTCATCGCCTACGCCCGTGAAAACCTGGCCGGCTACAAGGTGCCGAAGCAGGTTGAATTCCGTGATGAACTGCCGAAATCCAACGTCGGCAAGGTCCTCCGCCGCGCCCTGCGCGACGACCGCCCCAAAACCGCATCCTCGTCTTCATAGCCCTGTCGCCCCGGTAAAACCCGGAGGCCCAATACGGATACGCAACCCGGCAAGAGCCGGCATTCATCCCAGACTGGATGTCGGCCTTCCCCGACATGACGGAGCGGCCTCTCGCCAGAGCGATCGGGGTTCAGGTCCTTTGGCGGCGAGCCTCATAGAGGAGCGCGCCGCAGGCAACGGCGACGTTGAGACTTTCGACCGTGCCCGCCATCGGCAGGGCGACGACGGTATCCAGCCGCTCCCGCGTGAGGCGGCGCAAACCAGCTTGCTCGGCACCGAGCACGAGAGCCAGCGGTCCGCGCAAGTCGGCCTGCCAGGGGGCGACCGCTTCTTCCGTCACGGCGGCGCCGACGCGCGCGAGGCCGGCTTCGCCCATTGCCTCGAGCGCGCGGGCGAGATTGGTTACGATGAAGATCGGCAAGGCTTCGGCGGCGCCGGCCGCCGTCTTGCGCGCGGCGGGGCTCAACCCGGCCGCGCGTCGGCGCGGCAGCACAACGGCATCCACGCCGGCACCATCGGCGACACGCAGGCAGGCGCCCAGGTTGCGCGGATCTTCCACGCCGTCGAGTACGAGCACCAAGGGAGCATTCGCTTCGACCAGCCAGGCTTCGAGCTGGTTTTCAGTACGCGGGGCGGCACCGGCGACTTCGGCGACGACGCCCTGGTGGCGCACACCCTCGGCCAGGCGATCAAGTTCGTGCGGATCGCTTTGCTTCAGGTACACGGCATGCTTTTCCGCCAGCGCGATCAGCTCGGCCATCCGTCGATCCCTGCGCCGCCTGTCTACCCATAGCCTTTTTGCATGCCCCGCCTTGAGCGCGAGACGCACGGCGTGAATCCCGCAAACGATGTCTCTCATCGCTCGCCGCCGGAGGTCATCGCCCAACCCGCCGCCCGGCATGAATCCGCAGCGCGGCTTTGCCAGGATTCGTCCGGGGAAAATTGAAAACCGTCGTTTCCGCGAAGGCGGGAACCCAGTATGAGAACGAATCCCGCTCTGCGAGCGGGATGCATCATGAACCGGATACCCGCCCCACGCCTTCGCGGGGGCAGGCTCTTCGCGGGTATGACGAGGAAAAGGGGTGCTTCCGGAGTTTCCCCGGACAGTAGTGCAGTAGTGCGCCTGCGCGGGAATGACGAAATATCAGGGGTTTCATTGTTTTTTCGAGCGGCGCCGAACTTTCGATTTGGCACTCCTGCTCTTGGCGGCTTTCCCCTTGGGCGGCGATTCCTTGGCGCGTTCGAGATCGATCTTGCCGTCCTCGACACTGACGCCGGCAACCGTGACGGCCAGCCGGTCGCCCACCGCGTACCTACGCGCGGAACGCTCGCCGGTGAG
>CAZKOE010000091.1:0-9667 GCA_964554305.1 uncultured Gammaproteobacteria bacterium | reverse complement strand
GGCGCGAGCGCGACGCCCGAGCAGGTGGCGTTTTTCGTGCGCCACACGAGCGGTATCGTGTGCATGCCGATGATGCGGGATCGTCTGGATGCGCTCCAGTTGCCGCAAATGGTCGCCGAAAACAGCGAGGCGCATCGCACGGCCTTCACGGTGTCGGTGGATTGCCGCCACGGCACGACGACCGGCATCTCCGCGCACGACCGCGCGCTCACGATCCGCGCGCTTGCGGACTCCGCGTCGCGGCCGGAGGACTTCACCCGTCCCGGTCACATTTTCCCGTTGCGCTACGCCGAAGGCGGCGTGCTCTGCCGCGCCGGGCACACCGAGGCGGCGGTGGACCTCGCCCGCTTGGCCGGCGTGGCGCCGGCGGCGGCGATCTGCGAGATCGTGAACGACGACGGCAGCATGAAGCACGGGGGAGATCTCGTCCGCTTCGCGCGCCGGCACGGACTCAGGGTAGGCACCATCGCCGATCTCATCCGCTACCGCCTGCGCACGGAAAAAAGCATCGAACGCCTGATCGAGCGCGACGTTCCGACGGACTGGGGGAGCTTTCGACTCATCGCCTTCGAGGATCACGTGCATGGCGCCGTGCACCTGGCGCTGGTCAAGGGCGAGATCGCGCCGGAGCGAGAAACGCTGGTACGGGTGCAGATTCAGAGCACGCTCGGCGATGTGCTCGGCATCGACTGGCCCGCGCTCGGCCGCCCGCTCGCGAGCGGGTTGGAGCGTATCGCGCGCGACGGTGGCGTGCTAGTTCTCTTGCGCCAGGACGAAAATCCCGCGGCGCTGTTGCGCCAGATCGAGAACGCGGGCGTCGGTTCGGCGTCGGGCGCGGCGGCGGGCGAGGAAGAGGCGAGCACGCTGCGCACCTACGGCATCGGCGCGCAGATTCTCGCCGATCTCGGCGTCGGTCGCATGCGTGTGCTCGCCGCGCCGCGGCGCATGCAGGCTATCTCCGGCTTCGGACTCGAGGTCGCCGGCTATGAAGATAACGGCTGATATACTCGCCGCGATTGCGCAGGTCAACAATCATCCATGAGTACCGACAGGCCGCGCGGGTACAAGGCGGCGGATTCCCCGCCGGGCGAGTACGCCATCGTCACCTCGCGCTTCAATGCCGAGGTCACGGCGAGGCTCGCCGCCGGCGCGCGCGCGGCGCTCGTCGAGGCGGGCGTGACCGCCGATGCGATTCGGGAGTATTCGGTGACCGGCGCCTGGGAACTGGTGCCGGTGGCCGCCGCCGCACTCGATTCGAAGCGCTTCCGCGCCGTCATTGCCTGTGGCGCCGTCATCCGCGGCGAAACGCCGCATTTCGACCACATCGCCCGCGCCGCGACCGACGGGCTCGCGCGCCTGCAACTCGAGTCGCGGACGCCGATCGGTTTCGCCTTGCTTACGACCGATACCGTCGAACAGGCACGTGCGCGCGCAGGCGGCACAGGCGGCAACAAGGGGGAAGATGCCGCGCTCGCGGCGCTCGAAGCGGCCGATGTCCTCGATTCCTTCCGCGCTTAGCCAGGCGCGCGGGCGGCGCGGTGCGCGCCGTCTCGCCGTGCAGGCGTTGTACCGGTGGTTGATCGCCGGCGGTGAGGCGGCGCCGATCGCGGCGGAGTTTTTGACCGAAGCCAGGGCCGTGGATCGCGAGTATTTCCGCGAATTGCTCGTGAACGCCATCGATAATGCCGGCGCGTTCGATGCCTTGCTTGCGCCCCGCCTCGATCGTGCACCGGATACCCTCGACCCGGTCGAGCACGCGATTCTGCTTGCCGGCGCGGCGGAACTTCGCGATCGCCCCGAGCTGGCCGTTTCAATCGTCGTGAACGAGGCGGTGGAACTGGCGAAGACCTTCGGCGCCGAAGGCGGGTACCGCTACGTGAACGGCGTGCTGGATCGCCTCGCCGCCGACTTGCGCCCGAATGAGCACCAAGCCTCTGATGCCGGTGGATGAGTTTGAACTGATTCGCCGCTTTTTTTCGGGCCGCGGCGGCGTCCGCGAGGACGTGCGGATCGGGGTCGGCGACGATGCCGCCGTGCTCGTGCCGCCGGCGGGTCACGAGCTGCTGTTCACCACCGACACGCTGGTCGCCGGGCGTCATTTTCCGAGTGCGGGCTTCCCTCCGGCGGCCCTCGGGCATCGTGCGCTTGCCGCGAACCTGAGCGACATCGCCGCGATGGGGGCGCGCCCCGCCTGGGCGCTGCTTGCCCTCGTCCTGCCGGGGTCGGATGAGCCCTGGGTCGCGGCCTTCGCCGAGGGTTTCGCGACGCTGGCCGAACGCTTCGAAGTCGCGCTCGTCGGCGGCAACCTGGCCCGCGGTCCACTTTCCGTCACAGTTGCCGTTGCGGGCTTCGCGCGTTCGGGTGAGGCGCTTGCGCGTGTCGGCGCGCTCCCCGGCGATCTCCTTTACGTGACCGGTGCGCTCGGCGGCGGAACGGCGGGCTTGCGGGCGCTCGCTGCCGGCGCCGTGCCCGATGCGCCGGAAGTCGGCGCCTATGTTCGTCCCGAGCCGCGCGTGGCAGCGGGCCGTGCGTTCGCGTCGCTTGCTCATGCGGCGATAGACATTTCCGACGGACTCATTGGCGACCTTGCGAAGCTGCTCACCGCGTCGGGCAATCGGGGAGCCGAACTGGAATCCGCCGCCCTTCCGCTCGCGCCCGGCGCCACTCTCGCCGATGCCCTGGGGCCGAGCGACGACTACGAATTGCTCGTTGCCATTCCGGAAACCGGGGCGGACGCCGTGTCGGCGTTGCCGGATTGCGGTTGCCGGCTCACCCGCATCGGTCGCGTCGTTGAAACGCCAGGCGTTCGCCTCGACGGCGAGCCCGTCAGCGCGCGGGGCTACCGGCACTTCCCGTGAGTTTCCGTCCGCGCCGATCGCACTCGACCCGCGCGCGCGATCTCGGGGGCGATCCGGCCGCCTGGCTCGCCTTCGGTCTCGGCACCGGGCTTTCCTCCTGGGGACCGGGCACGCTCGGCGCCCTGCTCGCGCTCCCGATCGCCTACGGCCTGAAGCTCGCCGGGCCGATTCCCTACGGCGCGATTACGGTTGTCGTCACGTTGGCCGGGATATGGATCGCCGGGCGCACGGCGCGCAGGCTCGGCGTGCACGATCATCCCGGCATCAACATCGACGAGGTCGCGGGGCTCCTGATTGCCGCCGCGGCGCTGCCCGCCGATTGGCGCTGGCTCGCGCTTGCCTTCGTGCTGTTCCGGATCCTCGACATCGCCAAGCCCTGGCCGATTCGCTGGCTCGATCGCAGGCTCGGCGGCGGCTTGGGCATCATGGCCGACGACGTTGCGGCGGGCATCGTTGCAGGAGCCATCGCCTGGATCATCGTCGCCTTCGCCTTCGGGGCATGAAACTTGAGCGAGACCGAAAAAGATACGGGCGTGTATCCGCGGCGGATCGGCCGCTATGTCATTGCGCGCGAGCTGGGCCGCGGGAGCACGAGCCGGGTGTATCTCGCTCACGACCCGGAGTTCGGCGGCGACGTTGCGCTCAAGCTGTACCATGATGACAAGGTTCGCCCGGAGCGTGCGCATACCCGCCGCAAGCTGTTTGCCAACGAGGGCGTGCTGGTTGGAAAACTTGTGCATCCCAACATTGCGCGCGTGCTGGATTCGGGAGAGGCCGGGGGCAGGGTCTATGTCGCCTGCGAGTACCTGAGCGGGGCGAAACCGTTGAGTGCGCATACGCGGCTGGCGACGCTCCTGCCCCAGCGTCGGGTGGTGGAGGTCCTCTTCGCCTGCGCGAAGGCGCTCGATTACGCGCACGGACTCGGCGTGATTCACCGCGACATCAAGCCCTCGAACGTCCTGGTCACCAGCGAGGGTACTCCCAAGCTTATCGACTTCGGTATCGCCGTGATGTCGTTCACGGGCACGCAGACGGTCACCGGTCTCGTGGGTTCACCGAGCTACATGGCTCCGGAACAGGTGCGTGACGGCATCGCGACGGCGCGTTCCGACATTTATTCTCTCGGTGTCATGGGTTACGAGTTGTTGAGTGCGCGCCGGCCGTTTTACGGCGAAAATCTTTCACACCTCGTGCATCAGATCATTTATGCGACGCCGCGGCCCTTGTCGCGGTTGCGTGCGAGCGTTCCCGCGGAACTCGAGGCGGTAGTCACGCAGGCGATGGAGAAGGATCCCGAGCGGCGCTTTCCCAACGCGCTGGCGATGGCGGCACGGCTCGCGTGGGCGCTGGATGCGTTCAATCGCGATTCCGGCACGCTCGATCGGCACGCGCGCTTTGACTTCTTGCGCTATCTGCCGCTGTTTCGGGACTTTGGCTACAGCGAAGTCTGGGAAGTGGCGAGCCGCGCTGACTGGCGCAGCTACGCCGAATCCGAACAGGTGGCTGGAGCCGGTGGGCACGCGCGCGCTCTGTTCGTCGTGGTTTCCGGCGAGGTCGTGGTGGAGCGCAAGAACGGGACGATCCGGCGTCTTCACCGCGGTCAATTCTTTGGCGAGTTCAATCTGGTTTCCGTACATGCACGGATGCCGGCAGTCCATGCCGCGACGCCGGCGGAACTGATGCGATTTGACGTCACGCAACTGGAGAGCGCTTCCATCACCTGCCAGTTGGCTTTCCACAAACTGTTCAATCGCATGCTCATGCATCGTCTGGAAAGAAGTAAGGGAGGAGAAGCGAGTGTAGAAAAGTAAGAAGCCGAGAGAATATCCGTCTAACTGCTAACAAGACCCGGTCCATTCTGAGCGTGGCGCCGGGCTGCGATCCGTTCATGTGGGATTGCCGAGTAATCCGCTCGATGCCAACTGATTCGATGTAGAATCAAAAAAACCGAAAACACGGACAAGCGCTCATGAAGCATCCCGGCCTTCCCTTGTTACTGTTCATCGGTATTCTGCTGGCGGCCTGCGCCGCGAGACCCGCACCCAGGCAGGACGCCTTCACGAAGCCGCCGCCGCGGGCGGCGAGAGCCTCCGCGCGCGGAGCCGACGTTTTGCGTGCGACGCTCAAAAATGGGCTCAAGGTCGTGATCGTACGCGATGCCTTTGCGCCCGTCGCGACCCAACAAATTACCTATTTCGTCGGCTCCAACGAAGCGCCTAAGGGTTTCCCCGGCATGGCGCACGCCCAGGAACACATGATGTTTCGCGGCTCGCCCGGTTTAACGGGAGATCAGTTGTCGAAAATTTCAACCCTCATGGGCGGCAACACGAACGCCTACACCACTCACGGGTTTACGACCTATTACCACACCGTACCCGCCGGGGACATCAACATGGCTTTGCATGTCGGCGCGGTGCGCATGGCAGGTGTGAACGACAGCGAGGCCCAATGGAAAAAGGAGCGCGGCGCAATCGAGCAGGAGGTGGCGCAGGATCACTCCGAACCGAGCTACGTCTTGTACGAGAAGATGCTCAAACGCGTATTCGCCGGCACGCCCTATGCGCACGACGCCCTCGGCACCAAGGCCTCCTTCGACAAAACCACGGTGGCAATGCTCAAGGCGTTCCATGACCAATGGTACGCGCCGAACAACGCGCTTTTGGTGGTGACGGGCGACGTGGATCCGTCGCAGGTGCTGGCAAAGGTCAGACAACTTTACGGCGCCATTCCGGCAAAGAAAATCCCGGCTGGTCTGGAGATCACCTTTGCGCCCGTGGCGGCCACGACGCTTCGCACGAAGACCGATCAGCCTGCCGGCTACGTCGAGTTCGCGTTCCGCATGCCCGGATACCGCAGCCCCGACTATCCGGCCGCGCGCATCGCGGCCGACGTTCTCGGTTCGCAACGGGGACCGATCCTTGCCTTGTACTACGAAGGCAAGGTCTTGAGTGCCGGGTTTTCGATGGGCACGTGGAAGGACACGGGACTCGGCGTTGCGTGGGCGTCGTTTTCGCCCGGGACCAATCCCGCTACCGTCAAGCAGGCGCTGTTGGGTGCAATGCACAAGGTCCTCAAGGACGGCATTAATCCGGATTTGATCGCCGCGGCCAAGCGCCGCGTGGAATTGGGTCGGCAGTTGCAGCGGAACTCGATTCACGGGCTCGCGAATGCCTGGAGCTGGGCGGTCGCGAGAGCGGGTCTGCGTTCGCCGGCAGAGTCCGCCGCCCGCCTGCGCGCCGTGACTCCCGCGCAAGTCAATGCGCAGGTGAAAACGACGCTTGATCTGGCTCATGCGGTCACACTCGTTGCCGAGCCCACGCCCGGCGCCAAGCCCGAACGGAAGAAGGGACACGGCGGTGCCGAATCTTTCTCGAGCAAACCGAGCGGTCCGGTTATCCTGCCGGCTTGGGCGCGGCGGGCGTTTGCAGCGCTGCCGCATCCCGAGCCCTTCCTGCGCCCGAGCGACATGACGCTTCCGAATGGCATTCGTCTGATCGTACAGCCGCTCAAGATCAGCCGCTCGGTGACGCTTGTCGGAGCCGTGCACCAGAACGCCGCCCTGCAAACGTCCAAGGGCGAAATGGGCGTGTCCGGACTGTTGAACAATCTTTTCGATTGGGGCCCCGAGGGCATGACGCGGCTTCAGTTCGAGGCCGCGCAGGACAGGCTTGGCGTGGATCTGTCCGTCGGTTCGCGGTTTTCACTTTATGCGCTTCCGCAACAGTTCGATGCCGGCGTGAAACTACTGGCGGACGCGCTCCT
Organism: uncultured Gammaproteobacteria bacterium; assembly: GCA_964554305.1. Taxonomy (GTDB): domain Bacteria; phylum Pseudomonadota; class Gammaproteobacteria; order JAKDMP01; family JAKDMP01; genus JAKDMP01. Next base: position 3,047 of record CAZKOE010000091.1, on the reverse strand, counting down.
GCACCCGTCCCTGCCGGCGAAGGCGTTCGCGAAACGGCAGGCGGTGCTCGCGCGTTATTACAAGGGGCGGGTCAACAGTCCCACGTACAAGTTTGCGCGGGCCTATTGGGAGGGCTTGTTGCCCAAGGGCGATCCGGCGCTACGCCATGCAACGGCCAAAAGCGTGGGCGGCTTGACTCTCGCTCAGGTGAAAGCCTACGACGAGAAGGTGTTTCGACCGGATGAAACCACCATTGTCGTTCTCGGCGATATCACCCCGGCAGAGGCGCGGGCGGTGGTGGAGAAATACTTTGGCGGCTGGAAAGCGCAGGGATCCAAACCGGATCTGGCTCTGCCGCCGGTACCGCCTTCGCGGGCGATTCATGTTTTTGAGCCCGATCCTTCCAAGGTACAGGACAACGTTTACCTGGCGGAAACGCTGGGCGTGACCAGGCGCGATCCGGCGCACTTCGCGCTCGGCCTGGCGATGGCCCTGCTGGGCCAGGAGGAAGCGGTGAATCCGCTCTTCGGCGAGTTGCGCACTCAACGCGGCCTCGTGTATGGCGCAATCGCCGGCGCTTCCTTTTCCCGTCATCGCGGCCGGTTTTCGCTGTGGTACGGCTCCTATCCGGACAAGTACAAGCAGGCGCGGCAAATCGCGATCAAGGTGCTGGAGCGCATGCGCTCGAAACCGCTGTCCGCCGGCAAGCTGCACTTGGCGAAATCCATCGCTTTGCGGCAGATAGAACTCGATCAACAAAGCGTCGGCACGATCGGCGGCGGCTGGCTGGGGCGCAGCGAGACCGGCTTGCCGCTCGATTGGAATTATGCCACCGCCCGTCACTACGAAAAGTTAACCGCGGCGCAGGTTCGGCTGGCCTTGCAGAAATATCTCGATCCGTCGCGGCTGTCCACGTTCGTTCTTGGACCGCCGAAGCAGTAGCGTGCCGCCGCCGGGCGGAACCCGTGTGGGAGCGGTCGTCCCGGCCGCGAAGGAATCTGGCGGGCTACTACTCGGCGCTGTTTCGCGGCGGGGACCGCCGCTCCTACCTGCCTGCGCCGGTGAGGCGGGCGAAGGCGGAGTGGTTGTGGATGGACTCGAAGTTTTCCGCCTCGATGCGGAAACGCCCGAAGCGCCCGTCGCGTTCGAGGGCGAGGGCGACATCGCGCACGGCGTCTTCGACGAACTTGGGGTTGTCGTAGGCGCGCTCGGTCAGGTATTTTTCGTCTTCGCGCTTGAGCATGCCGTAGAGCGGCGCCGAGGCTTCGGCTTCGACAAGGACGACGAGTTCGGCGAGCGCGAAAGGCGCGCCGTCTTCGCTGCGCACGCGAATATGGGAGCGCTGGTTATGTGCGCCATAAAGCGAAATCTGCTTGGAGCAGGGACAGAGGCTCGTCACCGGTACCGTGATTTCGGTCGCGACCGTGCAGCGGCCGCCGGTGAGGCGGGCGCCGAGCTTGACGGGGTAGTCCATGAAGCTCGCGACGCCCGAGATCGGCGCGCGCTTTTCGAGAAAGAAGGGAAATGCGAATTCGGCTTCGCCGGCATGGGCTTCGAGCCGTTCCAGCAGGGTCGCCATGAAGGCCGGGAGGCTTGCCGCCGAGATCGGTTGGGCCTGTTCCATCAGCAGTGCGACGAAACGCGACATGTGAGTGCCGCGCCGTTCGGCGGGGAGCTCGACGGCGAGGCTGACAGTGGCGATCGTGTGCTGAATCCGCCCGGCGTCGGTGATAGCGACGGGATGGCGTAGGTCGCGTACGCCGACGGCTTCAATTGCGAGCCGGCGCCCATCGCCGAGTCCCTGCACGTCTTCGAGGCCGCCGGCAGCGGGCCGGGAGCGGGTTTCGCAATCCATCAGGAGGCGGCGAGCCGCGGTTTGGCCGCGCGATGGCCGCTCAGCCAGGCACGGATGCTCGTCTCGATGCCGGCGGCGTCGAGGCCGACGCTTGCAAGCACCTCTTCGCGACTGCCGTGGTCGCAGAAGTGATCCGGCAGACCGATATGGTGAAGCGGGATCTGAATATCCATATCGGCGAGGGCCTCGCCGACGGCGCTGCCGGCGCCGCCGGCGACGACGTTGTCTGCCAGGGTCACGAGGCGGTCGTGGCTTTTCGCCACGTCGCGGATCATGTCCCGGTCGAGCGGCTTCACGAAGCGCATGTTGACGAGCGTGGCGTCGAGCTTTTCCGCCACTTCGGCCACGGTCGGTACGAGAGCGCCAAAGGCGAGAATGGCAAGCCCCCGGCCGCGCCGGCGCAGTTCGGCCTTGCCGATCGGAAGGGTGGTGAAATCGCTTCCCGCCTCGACGCCGGGACCGGCGCCGCGCGGATAACGCACGGCGGCAGGCTGGTCGAGACCGATGCCGGTCGTGAGCATCTGCCGGCACTCGCGCTCGTCGGCCGGCGCCATGACTACCATGTTCGGCACGCAGCGCAGGTAACTGAGGTCGAAGGCGCCCTGGTGGGTCGCACCGTCGCCGCCGACGATGCCGGCGCGATCGATCGCGAACAGGACGGGCAGGTTCTGGATTGCAACGTCGTGGATCAGTTGGTCGTAGCCGCGCTGCAGGAAGGTGGAGTAAATCGCAACCACCGGTTTCAGGCCCTCGATCGCAAGTCCGGCGGCGAGCGTCACCGAATGCTGTTCGGCGATGCCGACGTCGGCGTAGCGCCCGGGAAAGCGGTGCTGGTATTCGACGAGGCCCGAGCCCTCGCGCATCGCGGGCGTGATCGCGAACAGCCGCTGCTCAAGCTCGGCCATGTCGCAGGCCCATTGTCCGAAGACCTTGGAGTAGGTGGGGGTGCCCGACTTCTTCTTCATTACGCCCTTTTCGGCGTCGAAGGGGCTCGGCCCGTGCCAGGCCGTCGGGTCGGCCTCGGCCGGCGCGTAGCCCTTGCCTTTTTTGGTCACGATGTGGAGCAGTTGCGGACCGTCGAGTGCGTGCAGGTTGCGCAGGGTGCGCACCAGTGCCGGCAGGTCGTGGCCGTCGATCGGGCCGACGTAATTCCAACCCAGCTCCTCGAACAGCGCGCCGGGAAGCATCATGCCCTTGACGGCGGTTTCGCCG
>CAZKOE010000090.1:0-9724 GCA_964554305.1 uncultured Gammaproteobacteria bacterium | reverse complement strand
AGAGTCAAGTGGTCGAGCGAAACGGGTCCTCCGAAATACAACGAATGGTCGCTGCCTTGGAGATCGCTCACATCGGGAATGGCCTTTGCGAGGGGGAATTCCGTCGGCCGATTGACGATCAGGCCCACGGCGCCATTTGGCCCGTAGGCGATCAAGAGAACCACACTGCGCGAGAAAACGCCCGGCTGTCCGCCCTTGGCGATGAGGAAGCGGCCTGCACCCGGCGCCAGTCTCGCGGCGAATGCACCGCTCCAGCCCACCGTAAAGGCGGCCAGGAGGACTGCGACGCCACGGAAAATTCGAGATCGAAAAATAGCTTTCATGGCTGAAAGCGTACCACTTTACGGCAGGCAATTTCCGGCGAAGTCGACACGCAGCGCTCCTCCCGCGCAGAAAAAACCACAAGGGGGAAAAATCCATGCAGCGCCGCTTCACGGCACCTCTCACTCCGCCCTCTCACCAAAGGGTGGACGGGACGCTATGCGCTTGTCCACGTAATGGCGGAATCGGGAAGACACGAACGGTATCGTGCCTGCATCCGACAATGTCCGGTAAAATTGAAGGGGCGGTAAACGAAGGGGGCCAGGAACATGCAATGGATAAAACTCTGAATCCACACGATGAGATTGCCAAGTTCGTGCACCGGTATCGCGAGACGATCCGCTGGGGGGACATGGATTCCTTCGGTCACGTGAACAACGTGCAGTTTTTCCGCTACCTCGAGGGCGCGCGCGTCGCCTATTCGCGCGACGTGGTAGGCAGCTATCTCCGGGCCAAGGGGGAAAGCGTCATTCTCGCCGATCAGCGCTGCTCCTTTTTGCGCCAGTTGACGTGGCCGGGCGAGCTCGACGTTTATACCCGCACCGCCCGGGTCGGGCGCACGAGTTTCCGGCTTGCGCAGATCGTTCGCCGCACCGGCGAGTCGGAAATCGTCGCCACGGGCGAAGGCGTAATGGTATGGTTCGACTTCGACGCCCAGCAGCCGGCGGCGATACCCGAGGGCTTGCGCCAGCGGGTGCTGGAATACGAGCGCGTTCGACCCGAGGGGCTGTGACGCAACCGCTTACCGATAGAGTCTTGGCGCGTTCAAACATGGATTCCGCCCTTGGCCTGCGGGCGGGATTCGTTGATTCATACTGGATTCCGGATCGCACTCACGCGCGTCCGGAATGACGAATTTCAACTTTCCCCGGACAGCAGTGGGCTTGCGCCGGAGCGGCGATTCGGGCCATTGATCGGGAATTTCCCGGCAGCAACCGCAAGCCAGCCCGCTTGGCGGCTGGCCCGGTCACTCGCGGCCGTCGTGGCTGGCAAGGCCGCGGTAGAGCTCCGGACGGCGGTCGCGAAACACACCCCAGTCGCGGCGCGCGGCGGCAATCGCGTCGAGGTCGAAGTCGACGGCAACGATTACCTCTTCCTCGCGGCCGGCCTCGGCGACAAGGGCGCCGGTATGATCGGCGATGAAGGACGAGCCGTAAAACGTCACGGTCGCATCGCGGCCGCGCTCTTCGCCGACGCGGTTGGCGGCAACGACCGGCATGAGGTTCGCCGCCGCGTGACCCTGCATGACCCGGCGCCAATGCGTCGATGAGTCGAGATCGGGAGCTTCGGGTTCGGAGCCGATGGCCGTCGGATAGAGCAGAATCTCCGCGCCGCGCAGCGCCATGAGGCGCGCGGGCTCGGGAAACCACTGATCCCAGCAAACCAGTGCGCCAAGTCGTCCGGCGCCGGTCGCCAGTGGTTCGTAGGATCCGGCGCCGGGGGTGAAGTAGAACTTTTCCTGGTAGCCCGCGCCGTCGGGGATATGCGTCTTGCGGTAGATGCCGCGGGTCGCGCCGTCGGCATCGAGCACAGCGAGACTGTTGAAGTGCGCATTTCCAGCGCGCTCGAAAAAGGAGATCGGAAGCACGACGCCGAGCTCACGCGCCAACGCTGAAAACCGGACAAGCATCGGGTGATTGTCGGCCGCCGCAGCCAATTCGAAGTAGACCGGGTCTTCGTCCTTGCAGAAGTAGGGATGCGCGAACAACTCGGGCAGGAGAACGAGCCTCGCACCGTCCTTCGCGGCTTCGCGCACGAAGCCTTCGGCGCGGGCGATATTATCGTCGCGCCCGGCACTCATGCGCATCTGCACGGCGGCGACCCTCAATTGACGCATTGTTTACTCCTCGTCTCTTGCACGCCTTTGGAACATTTTGTATTCGCGGCGAGCCACGGATTGCCGTACCATTCGATTTTCCGTCATCATCGGATACCCGAAACTAATCGCGGCGGAGACCGCTGCTCCTGCATGTTACACAGTGGGAGCGGCGATTTGCGGCTCCTCGTGAGTGATGCAGTGCAGACTTCCGCCGCCGTTCATGACGGCGAGCGCCGGAAGCGACAGCGCCCTGCGGCCGGGAAAAGCCTCGGCAACGATGGCCTGCGCATCCGCGTCGCGCTTCGGATCGTCGTAGGCGGGCACCAACACGCAGCCGTTCACGAGGCAGAAATTCACGTAGGACAGGGCGAGTCGCAACGCGCCCTTGTACCGCGCCCGCGGCTGCGGAACGGGAATGATTTCCAGAGCGCGACCGCGCGCATCGCGTGTTTCGGCGAGCCGCCGGTGCATGTCGGCGAGCGGCGCATGATTGATGTCACTCGAATCGGACTCGGCAAGCGCCAACACGACGCCGGGGGCGGCAAAGGCTACAAGGTTGTCCGCGTGACCGTCTGTGTCGTCGTCGGCCAGCCCTTCGCCGAGCCAGACGGTTCGCTCGATTGCGAGGTAATCGCGAAAAATCGCCTCGACCCGCTCGCGCGACACGCCGGGATTGCGATTCGCATTGAGCACGACGCGTTCGGTCGTGATGAGCGTCCCCTCGCCGTCGGTAACCAGTGTGCCGCCTTCGCAGACGAGCGGCGCCTGAAAGCGCTTGCAGCCTAGATGCGCAAGGATGCGGCCAGCCGTCGCCGCATCGTTGCCGTAACCCTCGATATTGCGCCCGTCCTTGTTGCCGTAATCGTTGAACGCCCAGTCCACGCCGGCCAGCCGGCCTTCTCCGTTGACGACGAAACTGGGCGCGATGTCGCGCATCCAGGCATCGTCCAGCGGCCAGACGAGCAGCTCGACTGCCGTCGAGAGCAGGCGTCGCGCGCGCTTTTCGTGGCCCGGGCGGACCACCATCGCCACCGGTTCGAACTCGGAGATGGCGTTGGCGACGCGCGCATAGGCCGCCTGCGCGTCGGCGACGGTGCCGACAAAGGTTTCCGGGTGCCAGGGCCAGGCCATCCAGGTCCGCGCATGCGCCGCCCATTCCGCCCGCGGCGCAAAACCTTCGCCGGCAGGCGTCGCCGCGACGCCCGGCACTGTCGAGGAAACAGGCATGAAACCGACCGTAAACTCCATGTAGCAGTATATGTTGAACCGTTTCTCAGGACGCGTGCAAACCGTCCCGCCAGTCTTCACGTACCCGGCGCGCGGCAGGCTCCAGCGCGGGTGCCTGCCGGCGCGAGGCCGCGCGCAGTTCCGGGATCGGGATCCCGTTCGCCCCGAGACCGCGAACATGGCCGATCAGCCACATTTCGAGATCGGGCCAGCGGACTTCGGGGTGAAACTGCAACGCAAGCACGTTGGCCGAAAGCCGGAAGGCCTGATTCGGGCAGGCCCGCGTCGCCGCCAGCCGCTCGGCGCCGGCCGGAAGTTCGAAACGGTCGCCGTGCCAGTGCAGCACCGGGATATTTTCCAGATGGCGGAGCGGCGAGGCGCGGCCCTCGGCGGTGAGCTCGAGCGGCGACCAGCCGATTTCCGGGGCCGGTGCGGTAGCGATTTCCGCCCCGAGCGCATACGCCACGAGCTGCGCACCAAGACAGATCCCGAGCGTCGGCCGATCCGCCGCAACCCTCTTGCGAACGGCCTCGATTTCATCGGCAAGGTAGGGATAGTCGGCCTCCTGGCCCACACCGATCGGCCCGCCAAGAACAACCAGAAGATCGGGCGCAAGCGGATCGACGGCGGTGAGATCGTCGAGCCCCGCCTCGAGATGGCGAATCGTGTAACCGCGGCCTTCGAGCACGCCCGCAAACGAACCCAGCCCTTCAAACGGAAGATGACGAATGACGGCGACGATTTTCACGTGACTCCTGCTCCCGGGCGACCAGTGACGACCTCGTTCCGCGGCGCTCGCAACGAAAAGCAATGCCGGAGGAAGTTCGAAAATATTTTAATCCGCCCCGACAACGAGCCGGCCACGCACACTCCCGTGACGACAAGCGACATGAAGCCCGCAAAGAAGAGCGAGCGCCGGCCTCATGTATTCCACGCGTCGGTGGCATGCAGCCGCCCGCCGGTCGCCGCACTCACGGCGAGCAGTGCGACAATGTTGACGATCAGCGCCGCGATGCCGTCGTTGAGCCCCGTCAGCCCCCCGGGCAGAAACGGCAGGAGCTGCACGATGTGCCGATGCGTCAGCGTGAGCACCGTAACCAGCGCGACCCCGCAGCCGAGCCCGGCAAAGACGCCGGACGCCGTAACAAGCCGGCGCGACAGGAAGGAAAAGACCAGCGGCGGAAACAACTGAATGACGTAACTGTAGCCGAGGAGCAGCAGGCCGACGATGCCGGTTGAGCCGAAGATGGCGAAGGCCGCCCCGGCGATCGCGATCGGCACGACGAGGAGGCGCGCCGCGAAGGTGATGCGCCTTTCGGTGGCGAACGCCGGCGCCAGCGCGAGCCCGTTCTTCGCGAGCAGGGTCGAAATCACGATCAGGAGCAGCGAGCCGGGCACCAGCGCCGCGAGCACGCCGGCACCGCCGACGAGTCCCATGACCCAGCCGGGCAGAGTCGCAACGCTTGCCGCGAGCAGCGCGAGATCGGGATTCTTCAGACCCGGCACGATCCCGATCGCCGCAAACCCGACGAAGAAGATAAACAGCATGAAGAGCTGGTACAGCGGCAGCACGACGGCATTCCTGCGGAAAGTGTTCTCGCTGCGTGCGGACGCGATGTAGGCGAAGGCGTGCGGCCACATCCAGAAGCCGAGTGCGGAGACGAGCACGGTGGAGACGAACCAGAGCGTCCCCTGCGGTTCGTGCAGCGTGAACAAATGAGCGTGCGTTACCGCGAGGTGCCGGAACATCGGTCCGATCCCGCCGAAGGCATGCAGCGGTAGATAGATCCCCAGAAACACGGCAATGCCGAGAATCAGAATGTCCTTGACGACGGAAGTCCACGCCGAGGCGCGAATGCCCGAGGCAATGACGTAAACAACGAGACCCGCGGTGCCGATCAGAATCGCAACGCGGGCGCCGATCAGATGGTCCGTGACGACCTCGACGATCAAACCGAGCCCCTCCAGTTGCAGGGCGAGATAGGGAATCATCGCGACGATACCGATCAAGCCGACGGCGATGCCGAGTTCGCGGCTCGCGAAGCGATGGGCGAAAAAATCCGCCTGCGTGATGAGTCCGTGCCGTTTCGCATAACGCGAGATCGGCGGCAGGACCCAGTAGCCCAGCGCATAGGCGAGTGCGCCGTAGGCAAGTATGTAAAACGCCGGTGCACCGCGGCCGTAGGAATAGCCGCTGGCACCCAGAAAGGTGAACGTACTGTAGATTTCTCCCGCCATGAGGAGAAACACGAACACGGTGCCAAACCCGCGCCGCCCGAGCGTCCACTGCTCCAGGTCCATTTTTTTGCCGCGGCGCGACAGCAGTCCAAGGGCGATGGCCAGCACAAAGACGAAGGCGAGGAGTGCGAGCGCCATCAATCTTGTGTCCGTTTGGAGCGGGCGCCGGCATCACGCCGGTTGTGCGGATCGAGTTTGTACACCAGAGCCATCAGGACCGCGGTGAAGACGGTCCAGGCGACGATCCAGAACAGCAGGAACGGCAATCCAAGCACGAAGGGCGTGACACGGTTCACGAAAAACGCCCCGGCGAGGATGCCCACGAAAGGAAGAAGCGACAGGGCGACGCGCAAGAGTCTCATTGGCGGGAACCGGCGCTGCATATTCAAGCGCAGATCATCCCACAACGGATGACTTTTCGCAATGCGCCGACAGCCTGTCCGGCAAGCGGCTCTCTCGGCTTGTGAATACTCCACCGGCTGAAGCCGGTGGCTTCCGGTTACGGCTGAAAGCCGGACCGCTCGGTTACGAAAGACTTCAAAACTTTTCGAGATGGGGACGAAGATCGAGTTCCTGCGTCCAGGTCGTTCGCGGTTGGCGATAGAGTTGCCAGTAAGCCTCGGCGATGTCCGCCGGGGCCAGGAAGGTTTCCTTGGGGCGCTCGGGCTGACGCTCGTGCGCCAACGGCGTGCCGATCTGGCCGTCAATTACGACGTGGGCGACGTGAATGCCTTCGGAGCCGAATTCCCGCGCCATGCTTTGCGCGAGTGCGCGCAGGCCGAATTTGCCGACGGCAAGCCCCGCAAAACCGGCGCCGCCGCGCAGTGCCGCCGTCGCACCGGTGAACAGGATCGTTCCCGCGCCCGCTTCGAGCATTGCCGGCAACACTTCACGCGCGGCGAGAAAACCCCCGAAGCAGTTTGCCCGCCACGCCGTCTCGAAACGAGCGGGCTCCATCTCGAGGATACCGCCGGCCGCGTAGCTTCCGGCATTGTAAATCAGCACCGCGGGATCGCCGAGCGTGTCGCGAACGCGGGTAAAAGCGGCGGCAACGGATTCGGGATCGCCCGCGTCGCAGTCGTAGCCCTGCGCCTTCCCGCCCGCCTCGGCGATCCGCTCCGCAACCGGCTTGCGGCTGCGCATCGAGCGCGAAAGCAACGCGAGCTCGTGGCCCTCGGCGGCAAAACGCTCGGCGAGCGCCGCACCGAGCCCTGGCCCGACGCCGAGAATCGCGGCGATGGTGGCAGTCTGATTCATGTTCGTCCCCCGTGCGTCAGTAGATAAAAGATAACACGCGCGCGGCGGTCTTATCCCGCCACCATGTCGGCAAGCGCGAGGGCGTCGGTCGCGGCGTGGCCGGCCTCGTCATTGTCGAAGTAAACGTATACGTCCTGCCCGGCCGCGCTCCACTCGCGAACCCGGCGCGCGAGGGGGCGCAGGCGATTGCGACCGTAACGCCCCGTGTAAGCCCGCTCACCCGGGCCGTGCCAGCGCACATAACGAAAGTCGGCGGTATCGACACGCGGCGAACGGCGGCCTTCGAGATCGAACCAGACGGCGGCAACGTCATGACGCTCGAGAATCCCGAAAACCTCATCGCACCACCAGGATTCGTCGCGGAACTCGAAGGCGTAGCGCCGGCGGCGGCGCGGCAATGCGGAGATAAACTCATCGAGACGCGCCGGGTTGGTGCGCCAGTTCGGTGGCAATTGGAACAGAATCGGGCCCAGGCACGAACCAAGCACTTGCGCGCATTCGAACATCCGTTGTTGACTTTCCGCCGCCGGCTTGAGCTTCTTCATGTGCGTGAGGTAACGGCTGGCCTTGAAGGCGAAGAGAAAATCCCGAGGCACGCGCTTCGCCCAATCACGCAGGGTGCTTTCCTTCGGCAGCCGGTAGAAACTCGCGTTGATTTCCACGCTCGTGAGGCGCTTGGCGTAGTAGTCGAGCCAATCGCCGCGGGGCAAGTCGTCGGGATAAAAGGGGCCCTGCCAATGCGCATAGCTCCAGCCCGAGGTGCCGATCCGAATCCGCCCCATACGGTCATGCTAACGCGGGACGACGGTCAGCGTTTGCGCAGGAGTTTCAGAAACGACCCGAGCGAGCGGGTGTTGACGACGTCGGTCGCCTCGATCCAGCCGCGGCGGGCCTGATCCACGGCGTAGCGGATCTTGGCGAGATCGCCGGTGCCATGCGAATCCGAGGAAAGCGCAAACCTGACACCCCTCTCCTTCGCGTGGCGACAAAGCGTATCGTTGAGATCGAGTCGGGCGGGCTGACCATTGACTTCGAGAAAGATGCCGCGCTCGGCGGCGGCGGAGAAAACCCGGTCCACGTCGAAGCGGATCGGTTCGCGCTTGCCGATGTGGCGCGCCGTCGGATGCGCGAGCCCGGAGAAAAGCGGGTTGTCGAAGGCGCGAAGGATGCGCCGGGTCTGCTTCGCCTCGCTCAAACCGAAATAAGCATGAACGGTACCGAGCACGAAGTCCAGCTCCTTCAGCACATCGTCCGGCAGATCGAGCGAACCGTCTTCGAGAATGTCGGTTTCGGCGGACTTGAGCAGGCGAAAACCCTTGAACCCTTCGTTCAGGCGATCTATTGCCGCGAGCTCCTTGCGCAGGCGCTTAGGGTCGAGACCGTGCGCGACCCGCGTCGAACGGGTATGATCGGTGACCGCGAGATATTCGTAGCCGCACTCGCGCGCCGCCCTGGCCATGCCCGCGAGTGAATCGTGACCGTCGGTCGCGGTGGTATGGCTGTGCAAATCGCCCTTGAGGTCGGTGGATTCGATCAGCTTCGGCAATTTGCCTTTGCCGGCCGCTTCGATCTCGCCCGAGTCCTCGCGCAGTTCGGGCGGTATCCATGCGAAACCGAGCGCTGTCACAATGCTCTTCTCGGTCTTGCCGGCGATACGCTTCTTGCCCCGGTACAGGCCGTATTCGTTGAGCTTGAGCTTTTTCTCCTGCGCAATACGGCGCACGGCGACATTGTGCGCCTTCGATCCGGTGAAGTAGTAAAGCGCGGCGCCGAAGGAAACCTCCGGCACGACGCGCACGTCCACTTGGAGGTTCATCGCGAGATGCACAGTCGCGCGCGTTCCGCCGAGGGCAACGACATCCCGAACGCCGTCGAACTTCGCCAGTGTTTCGAGAATCTTTTTGCCGTCCCCGCCGGTGACGAGCACGTCGAGGTCGCCGACCGTCTCGCACCGCCGGCGCAGGCTGCCGGCGATGACCACGCGCCGCACACCCGCGATGCCCTGCAGGTATTCGATCAGCGGAGCGGCGAGACTTTCGGCGTCGGCAAGGCGGAAACGCTCCTGTTCCCCGGCCAGATTCCCGATGGCGGCGGCAATTTTCTTCGCTATCGTTTCGCCGAAGCCCGGAAGTTCGGCGAGGCGCCCGTCTTCGGCAGCGCGCTTGATATCGGCCGCGCTCTTTATGTCGAGCGCGTCATGGAGCAACTTCACGCGCTTCGGGCCAAGGTCTCGGATACGCATGAGATCGCTGAGCACGAGCGGCGTCCTTTTCGCCGCTTCCTCGAGCGCGGGCAGCTTTCCGGTCTCGACGATGCCGCGGATCTTCTCCGCGATGGCCTCGCCGATCCCCGGCAGCGCTTCGAGGTCGTCGTTCGCGGCGACGCGCTCGGCGAGCGGGCGCGTCTGGCCGGCGATCACCCGAGCCGCATTGCGGTAGGCACGCACGCGGAAAGGATTGTCGCCCTGCAGTTCGAGCAGATCGGCCAGTCGCTCGAATCGGTCGGCGATTTCGGCATTGGCGATGCGACGGGTCATGCCTTCATTGTAGGCCGCGTCCCGTCACCATTTCATACCTCCGCCTATTTGCTTTGGAAAGCCTGCGCGCGGAGTTGCAAAAACGAGGGTGATCGACTCCGCCCTCAAGGTTTGACGAACTTGATCGTCATGCAGTCGGATTCGCCGATCGCCTTCATCTTCGCCTTCTCGTCCGCGGAGTCGTGCAGAACCGGCGGCAGCTTGAATACGCTGATGTCCAGCGGATCCTTGGGGTTGGCGTTGATTTCGGACACGCCGGCCAGTCGGAAACCGGCCTTGAGCCCGGCGTTGATCACGTAATCCTCGGTAATGAGGTGATACTTCTT
>CAZKOE010000089.1:0-9960 GCA_964554305.1 uncultured Gammaproteobacteria bacterium | reverse complement strand
ACCACCGACACGAGGATTTTCAGTCCACTGCTCTACCGACTGAGCTACCTGGCCGCCGTGTGCGGACGCTAAATTTTAGCAGGTGGCCAAAGCGCGCCGGTTGCCGGCGCGCGAACGGACCGCTGCCTCGCCCGATCGCGAACGTGGCTAGAATAAACCGACGTTCGGTCCGATCGATCGGTGCACTACGGAGCGGTGAGCAGATGGGGGAAGCACAACAACCGGCACGCTCGCAAATCCGGCTGGACGGAAATACCATCCGCTTGTCTGGGCGCTGGACTTCGGATACGCTCGAACGCACGCTCGCCCAGATTCCGCGCCGCATCCCGCCGACGGGTGTCCTGACCGTGGATCTGGCCGAGGTGAGCGCGCTCGACACTTCGGGCGCCTGGTTGATCGAACGCTCGGTCAGGAATCTGCGCCGCGACGGGCGCGAGGTGGAGTTTGCGCGCCTGTCCATGGGGGCCAGGACGATTCTCGAGCTGGTGGCGGGTCAGCCCGATCCGCGCGAGGTCAAGTTTCCGGCGCATCATTTCACAATCCTCGATCGCACCGGTCGCGCGGCGGCGGGATTGGCGACCAACATTTACAACTACGTGAGCTTCCTCGGCGAAACGGCCTATCACTGGCAACGGGTGCTCCTCGAGCGCCGCCGCTGGCGCATGCATCAGTTCTTCGATATCGTCGAGCAGACCGGTGTGACCGCCGTGCCGATCATTGCGCTGCTGTCGTTCCTGATCGGTCTGGTACTCGCCTACGAGGGTCTGGTGCTGTTGCGCGCCTACGGCGCCTCGCTGTTCATCGTCAATTTCACGGGGCTCGCGGTGCTGCGCGAATTCGGTCCGCTGATTGCCGCCATCGTGGTCGCCGGGCGCACGGGCTCGTCGTTCACCGCGCAAATCGGCACGATGAAGGTGTCCGAAGAGGTGGATGCCTTCGTTGCCATGGGTCTGAGTCCGGTCGAGGTGCTCGTGTTGCCGCGGGTGTTCGGCCTCATGGTGGCGATGCCGCTGCTCACGGTACTGGCCGACATCGCGGGGATGATCGGCGCCATGTTTGCCGCGACCATGGTGGCGGGGATTCTGCCCAGTGCCTTCATGGCTCGGCTTGGTGATACGGTCGGCGTGGCCACCGTGGTGACGGGGCTTGTCAAGGCCCCGGTGTTTGCGCTCGTGATCGCGACCGTTGGCTGCTTCCACGGATTCAAGGCGCAGAGCAGCGCGGAAAGTGTTGGCATGCGCACCACTCAGAGCGTGGTGCAAAGCATCTTTTTCGTCATCATCATCGATGCCCTGTTCGCCGTCATCTACAGCTCGGTGGGAATATGAGCAGCGCGGCGCCGGTGGTGGAGCTCGAGCACATTTCCACTCGCTTCGGCCGGCATGTGGTGCACGACGACATCAGTCTGCATTTCAAGCGCGGGGAAATCGTGGCGATGCTCGGCGGCAGTGGCAGCGGCAAGACGACCCTGCTCAGGGTAATGGCGCTTTTGTTTCGCCCGCAGCACGGCAGCGTCAGACTGTTCGGCGAGGACGTCAGCCCCGGGAGCGAGGCCGAGGCCGCACTGCGCCAGCGCATGGGCTACATGTTCCAGTTCGGGGCGCTGTTCGGCGGACTCACGATACGCCACAACGTGGAGATGCCGCTGCACGAGCACACGCAGCTTCCCGCGCGTCTCGTCACCGAGATCGCGCAACTCAAGATCCAGCTGACCGGCCTCGCGCCGGAGGTAGCCGGGCTCATGCCGAGTGAGCTTTCGGGCGGCATGAAGAAACGCGCGGCGCTGGCGCGCGCGCTCGCGCTCGACCCGGAACTCCTGATGCTCGACGAGCCGGGCTCGGGGCTTGATCCGGCGAGCGCTCGCTCGCTCGATGAGTTGATTTCGCGCCTGCGGGCGGCGCTCGGGCTCACCGTCGTCATGGTCACGCACGACCTGACTTCCGTTCGCCGCATCGCCGATCGTGCTATCCTCCTGCATGAGGGTCGGATTCTCGCCGATGGTGCGCCCGCGGAGCTTCTCGAAAGCGAGGACCAGCAGGTGCGTTACTTCTTCCAGCTCGAGGTGAAGAAGAGTTACGCAGCGATGCGCGAGGAAAAGGTGATGCTCTGATGGAACACCGGGTCAGCTATGCGGTCATCGGCGCCTTCGTCATCATTCTGGGTGGCGTGCTCGCGGCCGTTCTCATCTGGCTTGCCGCCGGCGGGTCGCGGACGAGCTATGACGTTTACGCGATGTACCTGAAATCCCAGGCGGGTTCGCTCAGCCCGAACTCACCGGTGCTGTATCATGGCGTGCGCGTCGGGCATGTGCGCTCGATCTCGCTGAATCCCGCTCATCCGCAGCGGGCGCAGGTGCTTCTCGACATACGCGAGAATCTTCCGCTCAAGGCCGACACCACGGCCAAGATAGCATCGAACCTGCTTACCGGAGGGGGCTCCGTCGACCTCACCGGCGGTGCGCCGAACGTGCCGCCGCTGGTTGCCAAACCGGGCCAGAAATACCCCGTCATTCCCACCGTACCGGGAACGCTTGCCACGCTGAGTGGCGCCGTGCGGAAAATTACCGGGCACCTCCTGGGCATCGCCGATCGGTTGAATCGCGTGCTGAGCGACCAGAATGTCCGTTCGATCAGCGTGAGCCTGGATAATATCCGCAAGCTTACCGCACGGCTCGCCTCGCGCAGCAATGAGCTGGCCTCGTCCATCGACAACTTGAACGCGACCATGACGAATGCCCGTGCCGCCAGTTCGAAGCTCCCCGCGCTTGTTGCGCAACTGCGTACGACCGTCGCAAGCTACAATGGTCTGGCCGAAAAACTCGGTGGTGCTGCTGTCGGCGTGAAGCAGGCTTCGCACCGCCTGGGCGGACTGGCCCCGCAGACCGAGACGCTGCTCAACCAGTTGACCCAAGTCAGCCGGAGTCTCGATGTTCTGCTGCGGCAGTTGCAGCGTCACCCCAATCTATTGCTCTTCGGCCGCCCGGCGAATCCGGGGCCGGGGGAATCCGCTCCATCGGGAGGTTGAACATGCGCAGATACGTCAGGTTGGCGGCAACGGTTCCGTTTCTCGTTCCGCTGGTGTTGTTCGCCGGTTGCGGCCTGTTATCGCAGCCGAAGATACCGCCGACGAACCAGTACCGGATCGCACCCGCCGCCGTCAGGCAACCCGCCGTCGGCATAGTTTGTCCGCTGGTCCTTCAGGTGCGCAGCGTGGAGGCGAGTGCGCCGTGGGCGACCAGCAACATGCTCTACACGCAGACGGCGCACTCCGTTGCCAGCTATGCCTATCATCAATGGGCGGCCGATCCCGCGACCATGTTGACCAGCGACATCCTTGAGGCGCTTGACGGCAGTGGGTTGTACCGGGGCGTGATCGGTTCGCTGAGCCCCGGCAATCCCGATCTCATCCTCTCCGTGGCCTTGACCAAGGGGCCGCTGCAGGTCTTCGCCGCTTCATCGGGGACGAGCGGCGGCGCGGCGGCAGCCAGCAGCCGGGAAGTGTTGTCGCTGGCCGCAAATCTCAGCAATGCGCAGACAGGCGCATTGCTTTCGAGCAGGAACTTTTCCGCGGAGAAAAGCGCGGCGCCTGATCCCTATGGCGGCGTGGTTGCGGCCAACGTGCTTGCCGGTCAACTCATCGGGCAGATGCTCGGATGGCTTGCCGAGACCAACCCGACGGTCAAGGGCTGCGCCGCGCCATAATGGGCGCCTGCCGCAGGCGGCTATCTGTTACGCTTGACCAATGGTGGCGGAACCTCGCGCGGCGCTGTTTGCGGATTCATCGCAATCGCTTCCCACGCACTATCGGCGCGTGCGGGGGCGTAGCGTGGCGCTTGCAGACGGGTTGGCGCCGGAGGACACCGTCGTGCAAACCATGCCCGATGTGAGTCCCACGAAGTGGCATCTTGCCCACACCACCTGGTTTTTCGAAGAGTTCGTGCTGGGCGCCTTCCTGCCCGGTTACGAGCGCGTGCAGGCGGGCTATGATTATCTGTTCAACAGCTATTACAATCTGGTTGGACCGATGTTCCCGCGCGCGCGCCGCGGGCTCGTCAGTCGCCCGACGCTCGCCGAGGTGTTCGCCTACCGCGAACGGGTGGACGCGGCGGTGACGGCACTGCTTGCCGAACGCGGCGATGACGAAGCGCTTGCGGCCCGCGTCTTACTGGGTTGCCACCACGAGCAGCAGCACCAGGAACTTGTCGTCACCGACATCAAGCACGTGCTCGCGCAGAATCCGCTTGCCCCGGCGTGGCGGCAGTTGCCGCCACCGGCGATGGATGCGCCGCCGCCGCTGAGCTGGAGCGAGTTTCCGGGTGGCGCGGTTGAGATTGGTCATGCGGGCGTGGGTTTTGCCTTCGACAACGAACGGCCGCGCCACCGGGTGTGGCTCGGGGCCTACGCGCTTGCCGATCGGCCCGTCACCAACGCCGAGTATCGCGACTTCATCGGCGACGGTGGCTATCGCCGGCCCGAGTTGTGGCTTTCCGACGGTTGGGCGCGGGTCAGGGCCGAGGGCTGGCGGCGTCCGCTGTATTGGCAGGAGGGCGAGGAGCGGGAATTCACGGTGGCCGGAACGCGCGCGCTCGAGCCCGCCGCGCCCGTGTGCCATCTCGGTCATTACGAGGCCGATGCCTATGCGCGCTGGGCCGGGGCGCGGCTGCCGACCGAGGCCGAATGGGAAAACGCGGCGGGCGCACAGGCCATTGCCGGCGACTTCGCCGACGGCGGACGGTTGCAGCCTTCGCCCGTCGCCGTCGGGTCGCTCGCCGGACTTTGGGGAGGCGTCTGGGAGTGGACGGCGAGCGCCTATTTGCCCTACCCGGGCTATCGCCCGCCCGCCGGTGCGATCGGCGAATACAACGGCAAGTTCATGAGCGGGCAGATGGTGCTGCGCGGAGGCTCCTGCGCGACGCCTGCCGACCACATCCGCGCCAGCTATCGCAATTTCTTTTATCCGCACCAGCGCTGGCAGTTTGCGGGCCTGCGCCTCGCGAAAGATCTTGCGTGAAAACCCCGAGAAACGAGAAGTAACCGCGGAGGACGCAGAGGGCGCAGAGATGAATATTGCAAATACAAAGTCTATCGTTCGCCGGGCCGTATTGCGAATGAGGGATTGATCAATAATGTTTCGGAACAGTCTCCGCGCACTCTGTGTTTTCTGCGGCGAGGTATTCGGTTATACGAGTGTGTCGCGACATATGCGTTTAACGGTGAATCGTGGCTGTTGAAGCGCCTGAGCTCGACGATCAGTCGCCCGAGTGGCGAGAAGAGCTGGCGCAGCTTCGCCAGGGGCTGCGCCAGCCTCAAAAGTGGATTTCTTCGATGTACTTCTACGACGAGCGGGGTTCGCGCCTGTTCGAGCGCATCACCGAACTGCCGGAGTATTACCTGACCCGGGCCGAGCTTGCCATCATGCGCGCGCATGCGGGAGAAATGGCTGCCCTGATCGGTCCCGAGGCCATGGCGATCGAGCCGGGCAGCGGTGCCGGCGAGAAGATCGGGCTCTTGCTGCGCGCGCTTGCGACGCCGGTTGCCTACGTGCCGATCGAGATTGCCCGCGGACATCTGGAGGCGGCCTGTGCCGCGCTCGCCGCGGATTTTCCTGAACTTGAGATTCTTCCCGTGTGGGCGGATTTCACCCGCCCCGTCGAGATTCCGCTGGCCCGTCATGCGGCCCGGCGCCGGATCATCTACTTTCCCGGTTCCACGATCGGCAACTTCGAGCCGGGCGAAGCCGCGGCGCTGCTCGGGAACTTCGCCGCCATGGTGGGCAGCGGGGGCGGCGCACTCGTCGGCGTGGACCTGGCCAAGGAAGCCGGCGTTATCGAACCCGCCTATAACGATGCCGAGGGGGTCACGGCGGCCTTCAACCTCAACATGCTGGCCCACCTGAACCGTCGTTTCCGCGCCGATTTCGATCTCGACCGGTTCGTCCATCGCGCCTTTTATGACGAAGCCGAGTCGCGGGTGGAAATGCACCTGGAGAGTCTCGTCGCACAGACCGTTCACGTCGACGACGAATCCTTCCGCTTCGCGCCCGGCGAGACCATTCACACCGAATCCAGCTACAAATATACCGATGAAGGTTTTGCCGAATTAGCCGCCGCGGGCGGGTTTTCCCTGCGCCAAAGCTGGCGGGACGAGCGCGGGATGTTCAGCCTGCGGTACCTGGAGACGGTCTGAGCCCGGAATTTCCCGGCAAAAAAATCCTGCAGAAACCGACAATTATTTGCCGATTTGGTCTATGCTTAGGGGTGAACGGTCACGGGCGCCTCGATGACGGAGGCCCGTCAGCTGGCGCCCTCTTTCTCTCACTGGGTGAGAACAAGGAGGTTCATCATGACAATGATAGCGGGTTCCAGGGCCCTCGGGTTCGGCGTTTTTGCCGTTGCGGCATGGCTTCTGTCCATGCTGGCGGCCGGTTTCGTATCGACCGCCGGTGGATTCGGCGGCGGTGCGAGCCCCGTTGCCGCGCTGGGTGTTTTTGCCGGAGTCGGGCTTCTGGTGGCCGGCGTCGCCGCGTTTTTGCGCCGCGAAGGCTGGCTCGGCTTTTTCTTCATTTTCTGGGCGGCCGCCGCCTGGGCCTTCGGCAGCATGATGGCTTCGGGCTGGTTGTGGTTCGCGCTTGCGTTCGTCAACCTTTACCTGTGGCTGGCCGCGAGCCGCGCGGGGCAGGAAGCCGCGATCGGAGCGGTGGCCTTCCTGATCGGCATTGACGCCGTCGGCCAGGGTTTGCACGGCGTGCTCGGGCTCAATCTGGCGGGACAGATCGGGGCCTACTTCGGGCTCGCCGCCGCGCTGATGGCCTTCTACGTATCGGCAACAAGCGTCATGTGCCCCGAGGGCTGCGAGCGGCTGCCGATGATGGGCAGAACGCATCGCGAGTCCGACACGACTGTGGTATAGCGCCGAGATTTCAACCGGGCGTCCCCGGCGGGCGCCAGGCCCCCCCCCGCCCGCGGCGTTAAACCAAGCAGAGTGGCGCCCCCGCGGCGGGGGGGGGAGTCGGCATGAAGTGATCCTGCAGATATTTCTCGCCCTCGTCGCAGAACAGCGTCACCACCGTCTCGAGTTCGGGATACTTGGCGCGCACGCGGCGTGCGGCGAGGAGGTGCGCGCCGGAGCTGGGGCCGCAGAAAATGCCGTGGTTGCGGGCGAGTCCGCGCATCGCCTCGAGTGCCTCCGCGCTTGCTACGCTCGTCATCTCGTTCACCAGCTTGCCGTGGCGCTGGAAGATGCCGGGCACGAAGCCATCGGAAATGCCCTCGATCTTGTGCAGCGCCACCTCGCCGCAGAGGATCGTGCAGGACTCGGAAGGCTCCATCGCGAACAGGCGCACCTCGGGGTTCACCTTGCGAAACGCCTGACCGACGCCGATCAGCGTGCCGCCTGTGCCGACGCCCATTACCAGCGCATCGGGGAGTCGGCCCTCGGGCAGTTGGTCGAGAATTTCCGGCCCGAGGATTTCGCGGTTTTCTTCCACGTTCAGTTCCGATTCGAACTGGCCGGGGTGGAAGAACCCCGGCTGCGCGCCGAGTTCGCGCGCGCGCGCGAGCGCGTCGTTGACGTGGAAGCTGCCGCAGAAAAGCACCTCGGCGCCGAAGGCGCGTGAGATCGCCACCCGTTCGTTCGAGAGCCCCTCGGGCATCACCACGAGCATGCGGTAGCCCTTGACGGCGGCGACCATGGACAGCGCGTTGCCGGTGTTGCCGCTCGTCGCCTCGACGATTGTGTCGCCCGGCTTGAGGCGGCCTTCCTCCTCGGCGCGCTCGATCATGTACTTGGCGATCCGGGCCTTGATCGAACCCGAGGGGTTCAGGAATTCGAGCTTGGCGAAGATCCCGTCCTCGATTTCCAGCAGCGGGGTGTCGCCCACGGCATCGAGAATGTTGTTGGAGACCCCGGTAAAGTGTGTACCCATCGTTCAGTCCTGAAACAGTGTAAGTCTGCGTTCGCTGGTAGAGCGCGCATGGGCAATGATTTTAACGAATACGCATCCGAGTGAAAGATTTCACCGCAGAGCGCGCCGAGCGCTCAGAGATTTCCGAAAAAGTCTTTCTCCGCGATCTCCGCGGTGAAAAATGGAGCCTGAAAACGAAACGTGGGGCTAGAGATGGGTGCGGCGCAGGCGCAGGGCGTTCACGATGACCGAAACCGAGGAGAGACTCATGGCGGCGGCGGCGATCATCGGCGTGAGCGTCCAGCCGGTGAAGGGAAAGAGCAGGCCGCCCGCGATCGGAATGCCCGCACCGTTGTAGATGAAGGCGAAGAAGAGGTTTTCGCGGATGTTGGCGAGTGTCGCCCGCGACAGCCGGCGGGCCTTGGCAAGGGCACGCAGGTCGCCCTTCACCAGGGTTAGCCCCGCGCTTTGCATCGCGACGTCGGTGCCCGCACCCATGGCGATACCGACGTCGGCGGCGGCGAGTGCGGGCGCGTCGTTGACGCCGTCGCCGGCCATGGCGACGATGCGCCCTGCTTGCTGGAATCGGCGTACCGCTTCGAGCTTGGTTTCGGGGAGCGCCTCGGCCTCGAATTCGTCAATGCCGACCGCCCGGGCCACGGTGCGAGCCGCCCGCTTGCCGTCGCCGGTGATCATGACGATGCGTACGTTTTGCCGATGCAGAATCGCGACCGCGTCGCGGCTGCTCGGCTTCACCGGATCCTTCACCGCGATCAGCCCGGCCGCGCTCTCGTCAACGGCGAGATAGACGACCGTCGCCCCGTCGCCGGCGAGTGTTTCCGCTTTTGTATCCAGCGTTTCGGTTTCGATGCCGGATTCGCGCAGGAATGGCGCATTGCCGAGTCGCACGTCGTGGCCCTCGATCGTCGCGCGCACGCCTCGCCCCGTTACCGCCTCGAAGCCTTGAGTCGGCGGCGGCTGGATGCCGCGTTCCTTCGCGCCGCCGAGGATAGCCGCGGCCAGCGGGTGTTCGCTCGCCGCCTCGATGCCGGCGGCGAGGCGCAGGACATCGCCTTCATCGAAACCCGCGGCGGCGTGTACGTCTTCGAGCCGCGGGCGGCCTTCGGTGAGCGTGCCCGTCTTGTCCATGACCAGGGTGTCCACTTCGGCCATGCGCTGCAGGGCTTCGGCATCGCGCACGAGGATGCCGGCGCCCGCCCCGCGCCCGACACCGACCATGACCGCCATCGGGGTGGCGAGCCCGAGCGCGCAGGGACAGGCGATGATGAGCACCGAGATCGCGGCGAGCAGCGCGAAGGCGAAGCCGCCGCCCACGGTGAACCAGACGACGAAGGCGGCGATGGCGCAGGCGACCACGGCGGGGACAAACACCTTCGCCACCCGGTCGGCGAGGCCCTGGATCGGCGCGCGGCTGCGCTGCGCCGCGGCAACCTGGGCGACAATGCGGGCCAGCAGCGTCTCCCCGCCGACCCGGGTCGCACGCATGACGAAGCCGCCGTTGCCGTTGACGGTGCCGCCGCTGACCTTGGAGCCCGCCGTCTTTTCCACAGGCACGGGCTCGCCGGTGAGCATGGATTCGTCCACGTTCGAGTGCCCTTCGAGGATTTCGCCGTCCACCGGCACCTTCTCGCCCGGGCGCACGCGCAGATGGTCGCCCGCGACGACTTCGGCGAGTTCGACATCGGTTTCGGTGCCGTCCGGGCCGATGCGCCGCGCGCGCGGCGGCGCGAGATCGAGCAGCGCACGGATCGCGCCCGAGGTGCGCGCGCGGGCGCGGCCTTCGAGCACTTGCCCGATCAATACCAGGGTGACGATGACGGCCGCGCTTTCGAAATAGAGCGGCGCGACTCCGCCGTGGCCGAGGAACGCGGGTGGCAGAAACGCCGGGAAGATTAGCACGACGAGGCTGAACAGCCAGGCGACGCCGGTGCCAAGCGAAATCAAGGTACACATGTTGAAGTTCGCACCGCGCAGGGATTTCCACCCGCGCACGAAAAAGAGCGAACCGCTCAAGACGACGACCGGCGTCGCCAGCGC
>CAZKOE010000088.1:0-9962 GCA_964554305.1 uncultured Gammaproteobacteria bacterium | reverse complement strand
GGCTGCGGGATGCAGGCGGGTGCACCGCCGCAGAGCCGATCGTTGAACGGAGGCAGCGTAACGGCGTACGGCCCCTCCAGGCTCGCATCCGAAGGTTGCGCCCAGTTCACGGACATTTTCCACAGATAGAGCGCGTAGGGCGCGCCTGAAACCAGATTCGGGCTCATGTAGTTGGCGAACAGGCCCGGGGTTCCCTGGGGAGGCGGTGCGAAACCCTCCAGGGTTGCCGGCAACACCGAAAAGGCCTGCATTTGGGGCGTGGGTCTGACCTGGATCTCCACGATCCGGGCATCGAGACCATGCAGCAGGGCATTGCGATCAATGGCGACAAAGCCTGCGCCGTTGAAATTCCCTCCCGGATAATCGAACAAGTTGAAGGCGGCGTAATAGGCGTCGGTCCATACTCCCAGCCTGGCGCCGGAAGGCCGCAACACCGACTGCTCGGGGAAGACATCGAACTGGTAGCGATAATATTCGCCAGTCGGATCATCCGTTTTCGAGACCGCGACACAATAAGCGCTCGGCGAATTGCTGCTCGCCCCCCCGAAGCCGATGGAAATGATCCAGCGGTGGGCCAGTTGATCGTAAACCACCTGCGGCCCCATGAAGACGGTATTATCGAAAATGGACCCGGCACATCCGCCCGGAAAGCCCGTCCACAGGGTGTGAAGATCCACCGGCCCCATCACCAGTGAGCCGTCGCTCTTGTCATAGACGGCAAAGGAAGCGCTGGCATTCAAGGCCGAAATCGTGTGCACCTCGGGAGTGAGGTTTACCGCCTCGACAATGTATTTCATGCCGACTGCCATGGCGGTATCCGGCTGATATTGCCGGATGGCATCACCGGTACCGGTAGAGTAACCCAGGCCGTCGAAGCGGATGCCCGGGACGATATCTTTCTCCGCAGGCGCTCCCGAGGCAAACCCGCGTTGCAAGTCCGGATCCTGAACCCGAACCGGCGATGACGGGTTCCCGGGTCCCTTCGGTCCGGAAATGGCGGTGGGCGACTCCGGCGAAGCGAGGCGCGCGGTTTCCTCCAGTTTGTTGATCAATTCCTGCAGTTGCCGCCGGGAAAGACTCTCATCCTTCACGATCCGCCGCACGACGGTCGACACATGCGAGTGCATGTCGCGCAGCGGCGGCGACACGTCGTGATGAGAGGCCGGGATCACCCGGGCGTGGCTGTAAGCGGATGGATGTGCATGGGCATCCATTGAATATACGGTCAGCATCACCGCAACGAGCCCGGCAACAAAGGCAAGGGAACCACGATTCATGGATTGCGATCTCCGGCAATTCCGTCAAAAACACCTGGCAGAAGAGAACGAAAGGGAAAATCGCCCCCGCCCTCGACGCCGCGGCACGGTTGCCCTAAAATATAGGCCGATCGTTGCCGAAAAGCCTGTAAATTGGGTGTTTTTTGTGTGTTAATTGCGTAGTTTCAGCACCGCATGGCTGAAAGTTTTATCAGTCGCAACAACGACTTATACCTCTTCGGCCCTTTCAGGCTGAACGTTGGCGAACGCCGTTTACTCAAACATGACACCGAAATCAGGCTGACCGCCAAGACCTTCGATCTGCTGGTCATCCTCGTCAAGGGAGCCGGGCATCTGCAGACCCGCGACGCCCTCGTCTCGACACTGTGGCCCGATACCATCGTCGAAGAGCACAGCCTGACCTGGAACATAAGCGCCCTCCGCCGTGCATTGGGCGATGAAGGGGATGCTCCCGCCTACATCGAGACGGTGCGCGGCCAAGGTTACCGCTTCATCGCCGAAGTCGCCACGGCGAGCGAGTCCGATACCCGCAAGGAAGCGCGGAAAACGACATCCCGCAGACGTTGGATGCAAATTGCGGCACCCCTCATCGTTGTGGCCGCGATCTCGGGCCTGCTCATCTGGTACTTCGGAATACGCCCGGATTCGACCGGAGTCGGGCGCACGCCCGCCCAATCCATCGCGGTACTGCCGTTCGAGAATTTGAGTGCAAATCGGGCCAATGCCTATTTCGTGCGCGGCATCCACGATTTGATCCTCACCAAATTGGCCGGCCTCGGCGAACTCAAGGTCATTGCCCGCACCTCCACCAAGAGTTATCCCAGCCACCCGAGAGATTACGCCCGGATAGCCAACCAGCTGGGTGTTTCAAATCTGCTGGAAGGCAACGTCCAACAGGTAGGCAATCGGGTCCTGGTCAACGTGCGGCTCGTGGATGCAAGAAGCGGCAATTATCTCTGGGCACAATCCTACGTACGCCGGTACGATCACGTTCTGGACATCGAAAGCGACATCGCCCAGAACGTGGCGGCAGCCCTGAAATTGCGCCTGATGCCAGAAGAATCAAATCGCCTGAAGAATATCCTGACCAAGAATCCGCGAGTGTACGACCTGTATTTCCAGGCGGAATACTTCGCCGCGCAGATTTTCGCCGGCACGTCCGCAAATCCCGGCGAAACGGCAAAGCATGCCATTCAACTCTACCGGCAGGCCATCAAGGAAGATCCGGAATTTGCACGCGCATTCGCGCAACTCTCCATCCTGGAAAGCCACATATATTGGTATCATGTCGATCGCTCGCCCGAAAGAATAACGGATGCATTAAGGACCGCGAAGCGAGCCATTGCCCTCAATCCCGCACTGCCCGCCGCACATCTGGCCTTGGGCTACGCCTACTACTACGGCAGCCGCGATTACGCCAAGGCGCTTGCCGAATTCCGACAGGTCCGCGAGGCGGCGCCCAACAATACCGAAGCCATCGGCGGCATCGCCTTCATACACCGCCGCCGCGGACAATGGAGCAGCGCACTTCACGAACTCCACAAGGCCGAGATTCTCGACCCGCGCAATCCCCTGTGGTATTACGAGCTCGGCTCAACCCTGGCACAATTGCGCCGCTACGACGAGGCGCAAGCGGAATTCAATCACGCGTTGAGCCTGGCTCCGAAAAGTTACTGGGTCACGGGCTACAAGGCAACCGTCTATCTACTCTCCGGAAATCTGAAACTCGCGCAAAAGACCTTGAACTCGATTCCCGCCTCGATCAACCCGCGGGGTGCCATATCGGCTGTCCGCTTCAAAATTGACTGGTTGCGCCGTCAACCCGAGCAAGCCTTGAAAGCCCTGGATTCCGTAAAAAGCGGTTGGCTGGCAGCGCCCCTCATGCCGGGACGCATCCCCGCGAGCCTGTTCCGCGCCCAAGCCCTCCGCTTGATGAACCATCCTCAAAAAGCACAGCTGGCGTACGAGCACGCACTGACTCTCACCGAGAATGCATTGCGCGAAGAGCCCAATAACCTGAACTTGCTGAGCCTCCTGGCCCTCATTCAGTCAGGCCTGGGACAAGAATCAGCCGCGCTTCGTTCCGCCATGCGCACAGTAAAACGGATTCCCATCTCACGAGACGCAATGTACGGTCCCTCCTACCTGAGCGCGCTTGCCGTCGTATACACGCAATCAGGCAAGGCCGTCTCCGCGGTGAAAATCCTGCGGCACCTGTTGAGCATACCCGCGGGCCTGAGCATCTCTGTGCCGCTGCTCCGGTTCGATCCCACGTGGAATCCGATCCGCCACAATCCCGGCTTTCAGGCACTGTTGAAACAATACGCTCCAAAAAGCCACACGCCAAACCCCCTGACGCTGACGCCTGCATCCAACGCTACCACCACCTCGGCACCACAGTAAGAGGTGGGGGTGGCCGAGCCGCTGACCACCCCCACGGTATCCCTCGTTAAACGAGGGATTCTTACCCCATGCGCCGCCGAAGATTCCTACAGACTCCGGCCAGCGCCACACCGAGCAGTCCAACCAGCATCATCCAGCCGAGCGCGCCACCGCCGCCATTGTTGCCGCCGCCGTTGTCCGCGGCTTTTACCGTCGCCATTGCCGTTGCGATGTCGTTGATCTGATCGGGGTCATCCGAACTGGTGAACACCTGTCCCTGCACCGTCGCGGTC
This sequence comes from uncultured Gammaproteobacteria bacterium, assembly GCA_964554305.1. GTDB lineage: Bacteria > Pseudomonadota > Gammaproteobacteria > JAKDMP01 > JAKDMP01 > JAKDMP01. The sequence goes on along the minus strand of CAZKOE010000088.1, from coordinate 6,010 downwards.
CCGGCAGCGAGCCCGAAGGCGGTAAGCGTGATCTGAACTTTGCCACCGGCTTCGATCTCTCCGATGTCACAACTGTAAGCGCCGCTGCCCGAGACGGTGCAGCTGCCCTGGCTGCTCTTGGCCGCCATAAGCTTCGCATTACCGCCGGAGCTCGATTGAAACCGGACACCCGTTGCGGGATCCGGCCCGGCATCGGACACCACGAACCGAAGCGTTCCGCGACCGCCTTCGGGAATCGTGGCGGCGGCCGTGCTCACGTTGACATCCGCGATACCAATCACTGTGGTCTCGATATCGAGCGTACTTCGATCGGAATCGTCGGGCTCGCGCGCCGTGACGGCGAAATGGCCGGCAAGGGTTCCGGCCTGCTCGGCCTCGATTGCGATCGTGACGGTCTTCGACGCGCCTTCGGCCACGGTGCCCAGGTCGCAGATCACGTTGCCGCCCGTCGCCGCGGCCGGCGCCGGCGCACTGCCTGCCGACGGTGCCGTGCATGACGCATCGCCACTGGAGGCAACATAGCTCGCCGATTTGGGCATCGCGTAGGTCAGCAGGGTAGCTGTCGCCGCGCCATGGTTGTCCGCTCTCGCATTCGCGACGGAAATCGTATAAACGACGGCATCGCCCTTGCGAACCGCGTCCTTGTTCGCGCTGCCCGCCAGTTGCAGGCGGACCGGCTGGGGATCCCAAGTCACGGTCAGCGGAACGATTCCGTCTTCATAAGGCGTACCGGTGACTTTCAGGTACGCCTTGGAGGTCGTGTATTCCGCCTGCCCCGTGCCATCGAAGTCCAGACCGATGGTTGTCGGAGCGCCGGCGGCGACGGTTCCCGTCGGCGGCGTTACCGTCAGCCAGGCGATGCCCGTCAAGCCGCACAACTCGTACCCCGGCAAGACCTCGGAATGCCAGGAGGCAGAGCCAGCCTTGTCAAGCCCGCCGATCTTGTAGAAGCCACAGGCGCTCGCACCGCGATAAGTGGTGTAGTTGGAGTTGGGAAGCGGGCTCCAGCTGTCGCTCGCCGGATCGTAGGCAAACCCCTGGTTCGTTATCGCGGCGCCGCCGTCGGTTACGCCGCCGGAGACGAGGAGTTTTCCATTGGCGGCGGTGTAGGCCATGCCCCACAGATCAATCGGCATGTCGGCAATGGAAGTCCATTCATCCGCTTTCGGATCGTACGCATAGCCGGTCTTGTAGGTCGTAGTGCCCCGCCCCATGTCGCCACCGGCACAATACAGTTTGCCCGCGATAGTGCCACAAGCCTCCCAAGACACCGGTACGGGATAATCGGCGGCAGAACTCCAAGTGTCGGTTGCAGGATCGTAAACCTGTACGGCGCTGAGCGTCTTGTCGCATTCGCGATCGTCGCAACCGCCGATGATATACATCTTGCCGTTCAACACGGCCGCGACGCTTCCGCCGCCTGCGGGCACGGGATTGTCCGCCCCCGCCGACCAGCTGTCCGTGGCCGGATCGTATATGCCCAGCTCCGATGTCGGTGCACCGTAGGTATTCCAGCCGTTCGCGACGTAGATTTTCCCGTTGATGAACACGGCCGCCGGTTTCCCGCGCGGGCGCAACAGGTTGGCTATGGCATTCCAGCCGTACAAACGCGGATCGTACACATAGCCGGCATCGGTAACGCCGTTGTAAAAACCCCCGATCGAGTAGACGCGGCCGGTGCCCGGCGCCCACACCGCCGTATTGCCGCTGATCGCAATCGGGTAGTCCGTGATGTCCCTCCACGGCGCCTCGTGCGGGATATTTCCAGATTCCCTGAGCATGGCGCCGGGCCGGGTCGTGCCGAGCAGGCTGCCAGGTGAAAAGTGCCCCTCGGTCAGGCGCGGCGGCGCCCCGGCACCCGCGGCGGTAGTGATCAGCGGCGGTGCGTCAATCGAGACGATTCGATAGTGGGCAGCACCGGTCCCCGCATTGTCCAGTTTCAAGACCTTCTGCTTCTTGTTGTTCACCATCACGTGGAGGGTAAAACCCTCGGGCGTGGCCATCAATTGGCCGGCCTTGAGAACAAAGTTCCGCGTAATGATGGCATCGTTTGTCATGGCCACAGATTTTTCGGTGGGTGTGTACTCGTTTTTGGATGCAGTCAACATTCGCTTCCCGGAGGGAACGAACATCAAATAGCCGCCTATCGGAAAGTCGGGGTCCGCCGGGTTCGCGATCGTGTTGACGCGGTTGCCCTTGTCATCCGCAATCCCGACATGCGTGACGCCGACGCCGGTGTTGGCGTCGGTCACCTGGCCGAAAACAATGCCGCCCGCCGCGGGTTCACATGCGCCGATAGCCACGTCGTCCACCTGCGCGTAGCCGTCGTACCAACTCACGGCCAGATCAGCGTTGCGCCAGCGCAGCCGAAAAGTCTTGGCGCCATCCGGAACGGCAGCCGCGAGATCGAGGCTGACGAATTCGCCCGGCAAGGCCTGGTAGCCGCCGTGATTGTCCGTCCAGTGGAGCAGATTGCCCCACGGCCCGCCGTCCACACTGATGTCGAGATCCAGCGCATCCGCACCATAACCGGAATTCTGGTAATTGGCCCGATAATTGAGCGTCAAGGTCGGCAGGTCGGCGATTGTAATCGCCGGTGTGATCAGGGACGAATCATGATCCTGCATGTAGGGATAAGCCGCCTGACTGTTCACATCCGCCGCCGTGCCAGTACCACCGGTCCAGTTGCCGTTGCCCCAGAACGAGTTGGCTTCCCACACGACCGGCGACCCGGAAACGTCGTTGGTCACGCTCCAGCCCACCGGCGGAAACTTACCTCCGTTAAAGTCTTGGCTGAAACCGCGAAAGACGTAACCCGGCGCCACACAGGCTGCCCCCACAACGAAGGCAAAGTCCTTCGTCGTATCTCCGTCCAGGGTCAGCGTCACGGGCGCCAACGCAGCGTAGCCGTTGAAGGCGGGCGTGACGGTCAGCGTGTACTTGAAGCCCTTGGACAAGACGACGCTGTACTTGCCCGTCGTCGGATCGGTCCACACGTCGGCCACCAAACCGAATCCCGGCGTTGTAATCCGGACGTCGGCATAAAGACCATAACCATGGCCGGAACCATCCGTCACGATGCCGGACAGGGTCGCCTTCGGCGCCGCCTGGAGGCTGAAGTCCCGCGTCACGTCGCCGCCATCGGCAATGTCCGCGGAAGCGGAATCGGCGAGGTAGCCGAATGGAGGCTCGACGCTGATGGTGTAGCTCCCGACCGGCAAGGCGATCCGGTAGGTTCCATGACTCCCGGTCTGGCGCTCGTAATCGCCGGGGTTGATCGTAATCAGCGCGCCCGCGAGCGGATCACCCGTATCGGCGCCCGTCACAGTACCTTCCAGCACGCCGGCCGGGCCATGGATGCCGAGATGCGACAACAGGCTCTCGCCCCGGGGGCTGCCCCAGCCGGTCGGGTGATCCCAACCAGGGCCGGCCTGGTAACCGCCATTGGTACCCGTGGTCACATCGCGGAAATCGGTGCCGTAATTACTGTCATTGGCGTTCACGTCGTCGTAGATGAGGCTGCTCGACTGGCCGAGCGATACGCCGTCCGGCTGCTTCGACACGCCGATCGCAAACAGCGCGGCGAGCTGCGGCGCGACGGCGCTCGTGCCGTAACCGAGCACCCATTTGCCCCCGACGAACAACATGTAGGGAAAGGAACCGCCGGCGTTCATCGCCACGTCCGAATTGTTGCGCCAGCCGTTTTGCGGCACGCCAGGGCCAACCTGCCAGTCTGGTTGGGCGAAAATTTCGCTGATTGCACCACCCGAATCCCGCCAGGCCGTCTCGGAGATGTAGTGGCCTTCCTTATCGGCCTTGAGTTCGGTGCCGTTCGCGGCCGTGATGTAGGGACTGACGGAGGGGAAATCGGCCATGTTCCAGGTTCCGGTGCCGTCGCCCGAACCGTAATCGCCGGCCGCGGCGAACATGGAGATGCCCTGGGCGGCCGCCTGCATGAAGATCGCATTGGCTGTTCGCGCGATGCCGGCCGTCTCCGGCGCTCCCCAACTGGTCGTCATCACCTGAGCATTGTTGTCAACGACGAACTGGTTGTAGAGATCCACGAAGGTCGCCATACCCGTGTTGGAGGCAACGTAAACGTCGAGCGTTGCCCCTGGCGCCATCGCACCCGACCATTCGACGTCGAGCAGGGTCTCGCCCATGCCCCCGTTGCTACCGAGGTCGCCGTCAACTGGAATCACGTTAACCGTATGATCGGGCAGGTCGTATGCGCTCCAGAAATTCCGGTAATCGGCATTGGAGCCGATGGCGGAACTCTCGGCCGTCAGAATGGCGATCGTTACGCCGGCGCCATTGTCCTCGTTCCCGATCGAGGGCCAATCGTAGGCCGTGGCGATCTGCATCGGATTGTAGTAACGGTTGGTCGCCGGCGGCGGCGCCGGTGCGTGCGGCGCCGCGTCGAGAGCCTCGGAAACACCCTCCGGCAGCGGCTTGAAGTGGCTCATCGGGCGCATTCGAACCGCGTTGTTCAATCCGATAATATTCGCCACCATTCCCGCGATTACCCGCGGAAGCCGCGGCCTGTCTTCGGTGCTGAAAAAACGCCGGCCATCCAGCTCGTAGTCTCCGATCCGAACATCGAAGGCGGCGGCATAGACCGCCGCCGGCGCCTCGGTGCGAATCAGCAGCCGGTTGGGGGAAACACCGTTCACCCGGATGCCGCGGCCCTCGAGATACTCCACGACCTGCGCCACCTGCGCCTTCGTCGGCCCGTATTCGGCCGTGAACTGCGCCGGAGTCAGAAACTGGCGGTAAACCGAACTACGGGGATTTTGCACCTGGCCCAGGAAGTCCTTGAGCTTCGCCACGTTGCGCAGTTTCATCCCCACGGTGAGCCGGATGTGCGCATCCGGCGCATGGGGTCCGATTCTTTTGGCCTGTTGCAATAGCGCAAGGTTGGTCTGCGGCGGCAAACTGACCCGTTCGGTTGCCGCGGCGCTCTGCCGGTTCACGGCCAGACCCGCGGCATCGAGCCCGGAATGGCGGCGCTGGATCGGCGCCGATTCGGATCCGCCCGCGGCAGGAGAATCGTGGGCAAATCCGGCGCCGACCATCACGGCGATGGCGAGGAATCCGGAAACTGCGAAAAATAGCCTTTTAATCATGAGCCTGAATCTCCTGGTGTGCGGTCGGTCGAATGCCTGGCGGTACCGCCGGCAGCCCGGAAGGCTCGCTTTGACGCTTCCGTTTGCCGGATCGGCCTTGCCTGCGAGAAAAATTTGATAGAGTTTCGCATTGCCGCAGCAAAACATCATTGGTTTCAGCTTTAATTTCGCTTGTATTTGCCTTGGTAGCCGCACACACCGCCGCGAAACCATGAACGATCCCTTGAAAGACAGCCACTTATACATATTCGGTCCATTTCGGCTGGATGCCTCCGAGCGCCGGCTTTCCAGGAATGGCGTGGAGGTCCCGCTGGGCGGGAAGGCCTTCGATCTGCTGCTTGCCCTGGTACGTTCCGCCGGTCATCTGAAAACCCGCGACGAAATCTTCGAGACGGTGTGGCCGGACGTGATCGTCGAAGACATCAATCTGTCCTGGAACGTGAATGCGTTGCGCAAGGCGCTGGGCGACAAGGGCCCGCCGCATCGTTACATCGAAACGCTGCGCGGGCACGGTTATCGCTTCATAGCCACCGTCAAGACCGAAGAGCCGGCCGCGCTCCATCCGCAGGAACCCTCCGCGGATCAGGGAAGCGCCGCACGCGGCTCGCCGCCTCGACGTCGCGGGCGCCTGCTGGCAGAATTCGGCTTGCTTGCGGTCGCCATCGTCGCCATCTTCCTGGCCTGGTACTTCACGGCATTCTTCCCGCCCGACGGCGCGCCCCGGGCGGGCGGGCCTTCCATCGCCGTGCTCCCCTTCGAAAACCTGAGCGCCGACCCCACCAATGCCTACTTCGTGCGCGGCATCCAGGATCTGATCATCACCAAGCTGGCCGGCATCGGCGCCCTGAAGGTCATCTCCCGCACTTCCACGGAAAGCTATCCCA
>CAZKOE010000087.1:0-9989 GCA_964554305.1 uncultured Gammaproteobacteria bacterium | reverse complement strand
CTTGTGGCGGCGGGCATGGCGGCTTTGGCGTGGCTTGTGTTCGGCGGGGCGGCTCGGGCGGCTTCGGGGCAAACGCAGGTCGCGGAGAAGACAGCGGCGCCGGTCGTGGCGACCCGCCTGGTACCGGCCCAGCCGAGTCTTGCCGGTCCCGAGCGGATCGGCGTGCTGGTTTTTTTCGACTTCACGCAGGCTTCCGAGATTCTGCTTGCCCGCCTTCCGACCTGGCTTGGCGGTACGGGGCGCCCGATCGTGCTCGACCGCGAGCCGGTGGTCGCCGGCACCGGTGAGACGCCGTTCGCCCGTGCGTTCATGGTGGCGCGCACGCTCGGCGTGACGGGCGCAGTCTTGCCCGCCTTGTTCAAGCTGGCCCAGGCCGGCCCGCCGGCCGGAAACTCGCCGCCCGACCGGCAGGCGCGAGACGAATTGCGCGCGGCGATCGCCGCCGTATTCGCGCGCGTCGGCATCAACCGGATCGAATTCACGGCGGCCTGGAACGCGCCCGCGGCTTCTGCCGCACTCGTTCGCGCCCGCGCCATGAGCGACCGTTTCCAGGTTGCCAGCGCGCCGGTGCTCGTCGTCAACGGCCAATGGAAGCTCCTGCCTTCGCCCGCCGCGAACGTCACGGAGACTTTGACCGCGCTCAACCGGAAACTCGAAGCGGCGGCGGCCGGGATCGCGGCCAACCGATGAGCCGGAAAACGCTTGCCATCCAGGATTTCTATCCGGAAGATTTCTCGCACTGCTTTGGCTGCGGTCGGCTGAACGAGCACGGTCATCAGCTCAAGAGTTACATCGACGGCGAGCGGGTCGTCGCCCGCTTCGAACCCGAGCCCTGGCATTTGTCGGTGCCGGGCTTCGCCTACGGTGGTCTGATTGCCTCGCTCATCGACTGCCACGCGATGGCGACGGCGGCGGCTGCAACCTACCGCGAGGAAGGCCGCGAAGCGGGAAGCGAGCCGGCGCTGCGTTTCGTGACCGCAAGCCTCAAGGTGGATTATCTCAAGCCGACGCCGATCGGCCCGCTCGAGCTTTCGGCCCGGGCGCGCGAGGTGGGTGCGCGCAAGGTGCGCGTGGACGTCGAGCTTTCCGCCGGCGGTGAGGTGACGGCGCGCGGCGACGTGGTGGCCGTGCGCATTCCCGGCAGCATGCAAAAGAAACCGTGAGCCTCGAATACATCAGCTACGCCTGGGGCAAAAACCACTGGGCGTTCGATCCCGATCTGCCGGCGGTGCTCGCACACTTCTGGTCGGGTTGGGCGACGGCGCGCGCCGATCTCGAACACTTCGGTGCGCTTGCCGGGCGCGAGGTGTACGAGACCTGCCATCACGTGGATCACGGGGCGGTGCCGGTGCTCGTGCAGTACGACGTGGATGGCAAGCGCGTGGACCGGGTGCGCCTCGATCCGTCGGAGCGAGAACTGCTGCGGACGCTCGCGCCGGTCATGCGCCCGCCCTACGCGGGCGGCAGTTGGCATCATCACTATGCGCTCGGTTATTTGATCGCCGATCCGGGTCTGTTTTGCGTGCTGACGATTACGCAGCAGACCGTATACGCCATTCACAAATACGCGCCCGAGCATTCCGGATGGGAGGACAAGCTCCTCGCGGGCGAGGCCTTCGGCGCGACCTGGATGACGGAAAACCAGGGTGGATCGGATCTCGGCGCCAACCGCGCGCGGGCCGTTAACGAGGGCGGCGTTTGGCGAATCCACGACGGCGACAAATACTTTGCGAGCGGCGCGGGGCTCGCCGACGTCGCCATCACGACGGCGCGGCCCGAGGGTGCGCCCGAGGGACCGAAGGGTCTCGCGCTGTTCCTGCTGCCGCGCCTCGATGCACGCGGCGAACTCAATTTCCGCGTGCGCCGCCTGAAGGACAAGAGCGCGACCCGCGCCGTGCCCTCGGGCGAAGTCGAATTGGATGGCGCCGAAGCCTGGTTGATCGGCAAGGCCGAAGAGGGGATTTACTACACGCTCGAAAATCTCACCGTGTCGCGCTTGACCAATGCAACGGCGGCGATGGGCATCGCCCGCAAGGCGGCCTTCGAGGTCGCCGGTCGCGTCGCGCACCGGCGCAGTTTCGGCAAATCATTGAGCGAGCACCCGCTGATTCGTCGCGACCTGACCGATATGGCGGTGCGCCTGGCGGGCGGGACGGCGCTCGCCTTTCGTGCCGTTGCCGCCTTCGATGCGGCCTGGCACGAATGCCCGCCGTACACGCAAGCCTATCATGCGGCGCGCTTCTGGTCGCATCTGGCCAAGGCGCGCACGGCCGAACACGTGGCGGCCGTGACGCAGATGGCGATGGAACTTTTCGGCGGGCTCGGTTTTCTCGGCGAATACGCTGTGGAACGCTGGCATCGCGAGGCGCTCATCACGCCGATATGGGAGGGTCCCGCGAACATCCAGGCGCTCGACATGCTCGAGGCGATGACAAAAAAGCAGGCCCACGAAGCCATGGTCGCCGAGGTAACGAGATCGCTGCAAGACGCGGAGACGCACGAAGCGAGGCTCGCCCTGCGCGCGCTCGAGGAGGCCCTCGCCGCGCAGGCGGCTGCCACGGATCGCGAGGGCGCCGAATGGATCGCCAAGCATACGCTCACGCGGCTTGCCGACGTTGCCAGCGTCGCTCTCCTGTACGATCTCGCGGCGGGTGGCGAGCGCTTCGCGAAGCTCGCCGGCCTTTACGCACGACGTTTTCTCATCGGCGAGGAATACCCTTCCGACGCGGGCCACGATACCGACATCGTTCGCTTGATCGCCGATTCTTGAGATTTGTTTTTTCCCCTGGTAGAGTTTTCAGGTACCAATACACCATCCCAAAGGAGTTCAGTCATGCCGGAGAAAATGACTCATTTCTTCAACCAGTTCGATTATGCCTCGCTGCTCCAGAACGCGATCCGGATTGCGATCATCATAGTCGTTGCCGTCCTGATCTGGATGCTTATCCGGCTGGTAATCAATCGCCTTGGTGCGCGGATCGTCAAAAAGGCCGAGGAGCGGGGCGAGAACAAGCAAGCCGCGCAACGGCGCGCAGGTACGCTCACCTCGCTGGTTCGCAAGGTTATCGCTGCCGTGTACTGGGTGGCGGTGGCTCTCACGTTGTTGTCCCAGATCGGCGTGAATATCGGCGCCATGATTGCCGCCGCAGGCGTCCTGGGATTGGCTTTTTCCTTCGGTGCGCAGGATCTCATCAAAAACTACATCGCCGGTTTTTTCATTGTGCTCGAGGACCAGATCAGCGTCGGCGACATCGCTACCATCAACGGCACCAGCGGGACGGTGGAAGAAATCAATTTCCGCACCATCGTGTTGCGCGGGGGCGACGGTGCGTTGCATGTATTCACGAACAATACCATCACCGCCCTTACCAACCTGACTCGCGGCTGGAACGGGTATCTTTACGAGATCGCCATTGCCTATGACGAAGATGTGGATCGGGCGATCGAAGTGATCAAGCGGGTGGGCGCGGAGATGCGCGGCGATCCGGAACTCGGCAAGAGCATCACCGACGATATCGAAGTCTTTGGCGTCAACAAGCTGGCCGACAATGCGATGCTCGTCACGGGTCGGCTGAAGACCGTGACCGGGGCGCACTGGTCCACGGGCCGCGCCTTCCTGGCGCGACTCAAGGCGGCCTTCGACGAAGCCGGAATCAATCCCAACCCGAATCCGCAGCAGGTCATGCTGTTCGACCCCGAGGGTCCGCCACTGCGCATCGTTCAATCCGCCGGCGAGGGCGCGAAAACGGCATAGGCAACGACCCGACCGAAGGCCGCCCGCCGATTTCGCCGCATCGGGGCACTGCTGTCCGGGAAAACTCCGGAAGCACACCTTTCCCCCGTCATCCCCGCAGAGGCGGGAACCCAGTTTGAACACGAATCCCGCTCTGGGGGCGGGATGCCTTTTTGACTGGGCTCCCGCCCCACGCCTTCGCGGGGGCAGGCTCTTCGCGGGAGCGACGGTGCCGCCCTGGGGGAGAATCGGGAAAAATTCAAGACCTTCCAGGTCATTTTTGTGGTTGTCGATTCGTAAACTCCACGCGGACCTGATAGGCTAGGCCGTGTTCTGCCATCAACGTCGAGGAGATTTACATGCCGGAAAAGATGACCAACTTTTTCAATCATTTCGATTACGCGTCGCTGCTCCAGAACGCGATCCGGATTGCGATCATCATCGGGGTTGCGATTCTGATATGGGTGCTCATCCGTTTCGCCCTGTCGCGCTTCGAGGCACGCCTGGTCAGGAGAGCGGAGGCCCGCGGAGAGGGCGTGCACGGCGCCAAGGAACGCGCCGAGACCATCGCTTCGTTGCTGCACAAGTTGCTGGCGGCCGTGTACTGGGTGATGGTTGTTTTCACGTTGCTTTCCCAAATAGGAATTGATATCGGTGCGCTCATCGCCGGCGCCGGAATCGTCGGTTTGGCATTGGCCTTCGGCGCGCAACAATTGGTGAAGAACTACATCTCCGGTTTCTTCATCGTGCTCGAGAATCAGGTCAACGTGGGCGACATTGCGATCATCAATGGGGTCTGGGGAACCGTGGAATCGGTAAATTTTCGCACCGTGATCCTGCGCAGCATGGACGGCATCGTTCACGTGTTCAGCAACGGGAATATCACCGAGCTTGCCAACGCGACCAAGGGCTGGGGCGGTTATGTCTTCAAGTTGCACGTGGGGTACAAGGAGGATACGAATCGGGTGATCGAAGTTATAAAACGTGTCGGCGAAGACATGAAGAAGGACGAGGCCATCGGAGCCAACATCCTGGGCGACATGGAAATCCACGGCGTCAACGAGTTGACTGATTCGTCGGTGGTGATACGCGGTCGCTTCAGGACCACACCGATGAATCAGTGGGCTACCGGGCGTGAATTTCTTGCCCGCATCAAGCGGACTTTCGACGAGGAAGGGATCCGGATTGCATTGCCGCGCCAGGAACTCTATTTCGATGAAAAAGGTCTGCCCGACCTCTTGTCTCCCGAAAACCGCGTTGCCGGGCTGCAATCGGAATAAGGAGGCCTGAAATCCGCTACCACTGGGTAGTCACCAGCGCCGCTTGTGCGGGACAGGTGCCCGGCGCCGATGAGTTTTGTCGTAGCCTCGGGGGGAGGTGCCCGGTTTACCGGACTGCATGTTTGTGTTTCAATGTGAATATTCCGATTGCAGACCCTTGCGGAAGGTGCGATTTTGAGTTGGAATTCCGTTGGAAACGCGCTGATGGGTTTTTACAACCATTGGCATCAGCTCGCTTATGCCATTCTGATTCTGCTGGTGACGCTCGTCGTCACCCTGGTTCTCCACCTCCTGTTCCGCAAGCGCTACCGGCGCCCGGGCACGCATCGCCACATCTGGCGGGACGCGATTCTGGGAGCGCTCAATGCACCGCTTCAGAGTACCGTGTGGATCATCGGCCTGAGTGTCGCCGTGGGCGCGCTGACCACCGGCGGGCGGATGCCGCTCCTTGCCGAGGTGTTCCCGCCGGCGCGCGATGTGGCGGCCATCGTCGTCGCCGCCTGGTTTTTGATCCGGATGGCACGCCGGGTTACGAAGAATCTGCACGCCAAAGCGACGGTGCGGGGCAAGGAGTTCGACGAAACGGCGGCCGATGCCATCGGGAAGTTCGTCATCGCCATCGTCGTCGTGGTGGCGGCCCTGATTGCGATGCAGGTGCTCGGCTTTTCCATCGCGAGTCTGCTCACTTTCGGCGGCATTGCCGGCATCGCTCTCGGCTTTGCGGCACAGGGGCTGGTCGCGAACCTCCTCGGCGGCATCACGATTTACGCCAGCCGCCCGTTCAAGGTTGGCGACCATATCATCTTTCTTGGCACGGGCGCGACGGGAGGGTACAGCGGTTGGCAGGCGGGCGAGGTCCAGCACATCGGCTGGCGGGCGACCCGCATTCTCGACTGGAACGGCAAGCCCTTTTACGTGCCCAATGCCAAGTTCAACACCGAAACGGTCATCAACCATTCGCGCATGGCCTTCCGTCAGCTGTCGGAGTTCGTGTACGTGCGCTTGCAGGATGTTGACAAGGTCGCCGCCATCGTCGAGGACGTGAATCGCATGTTGGAAAAGCATCCGGACATGGGCGATTATCTTGTGTTCAAGTTCGACGGCTATGGTGAATATGCCCTGAAACTCTATCTGTATGCGTACACGGCGGGGACGATTACCGCTTATACCGACTTCATGCGTGTCAAGCAGGACGTGCTGCTGAAGATTGCCGCGATCATCGCCCGGCATGGTGCGAAACTCGCCGTACCCGTCTCCACGGTGTATATGCCCCGGGGGCTTGCACTGCAAGGCGAAAGTGGAAATGGCGCCGGGCCCGCCGCCGGACTGATCGAGCCGCGAGACGAGGGTTAGCGACGGGCTCGTCGATGCCTCAGGTTTCGGAGCCTTCTGTGGCGCCCGGCCGGGCTTTCTTCGAGTCTCCGCCCGAGCTGCGCAGCCAGGAGAGCAGTTCCTTCAATTTCGGTGGCGCGCCGGTGTTGAGCAGGCCTACCTGAAAGATTTTGCCCGAGGCGTAAAGGGCGAGTGCAACCGTCACGATCATGATTGCCGTGGTGGCGATGTAGTCCACAAGAGGTGGGGAAGCCGCGCTGCGGTTGACCATGACGAAAGGCGTCAACGGTGGGATGTAGGAGAGTACCCTGACCCAGGTCGCGGTCGGATCCTTGACTACCGGAAACATGATGAGCAAAGGCAGGATCATGAAGATCATGACGGGGCTTATATAAGGCTGGGCCTCCTGGATATTGTTGACGGCAGCGCCGATTGCACCGAGCACGGATGCGTAGAGCAGGAAGCCGAGCACGAAGTAGACCAGGAACCAGGCGATGCTCCGGGCCGTGATGTTGGACAAGAGTGCGTGCGCGAACCCTCCGATCGGGAGCATGGGGCCGAAGGCGGCCACGAGCCCGAGTACGATGGCCAGCCAGAAGCAAACTTGGGTGAGACCGACCAGTGCGGCGCCGACGGTTTTCCCGGCCATGACTTCGCCCGGTTTGACGGAGGATAGGAGAGTTTCGGCGATGCGGCTGGACTTTTCCTCTATCGTAGACATCATCAGCAACTGGGCGATGGACATGATGGCGATGAAGAGCAGATAGACGTAGCCGATCGGCAGGTATTGCCCGAATTTTTCCGCGGCCGTGGCTTGCTTGGCCCCGGTCTTGGTGACGAGCTTGGCTTTGAAGCTGACCGGAGTCTGCAGCCAGGCTGCGCGGTCCGGCGGCAGACCGACGGTGGCCACTTTGCGCGCCCGCACGACGGCATTCAGCTGTTCCCCGAGCCAAGTGCGCAAGTCCGTGTTGGTCAGATTTTTCGAGGCGTAGATGATCTGGGCATTGCTCGCGAGGGGCTTGGCCGGGATCACGAAGTAGGCGAACAGCTTGCCATCGGCCACCTTGTGACGCAGTTCTTCGGGTGTGAAGTGGCCGCTGATCTGACGGTACTTGGCAATGGCCAGGCCGCTGTCTATCGCCCGCGCCTGTTTCACATCGAGCCCGTGATACCAAGCCGTGAAGGCCTGCCGTTGCGCCCAAATAGCCTGTCCGGCAGCGCTCTTGGGAGCGGGTCCGCCGGCCGCAAGTGCCTTGGCCAGCGATTCGCGAGCCTTGGAGTTGAGCTTTGCGGCCGGCTTGGCCATGTCGGCGAGTGGCTTGGGGAGCTGCTTGACGTCGCCGGTCTTGGCGCTGGCTGCCGCGAGTTGCAGGAGCTGCTGGTAGTCGCCGCCCGCAATTTTTTGATTGACCTGGGCGAGCGCCCAGCCCGAATGATCAATCACGGCGTATTTATTGGCATTCTCGAACTGCTGGATGAGCACTGGGACAAAAATGAATGCGAGCAGGATCGCGGGCGTCAGCAACAGGCCGACCCAGAAGCGCTTGCGCGCGACATAGGCGAGGTAGTCGCGGCGGGCGATGAGAAGAATGTTACGCAGCTTCACGATTGTCCTCCTCCACCGTGTTGAGGAAAATCTGTTTCAGCGAAGCCTCGCGGGTGTCGAAGCGACGGATGGTGACGCGCGCGGCAAGCGTCGCGAGGAGCGCCTGGCTGTCGGCGTCGGCGGTGAGCGTCAATTCCGCGTGCTGGCCGGAGTCGTCGGCCGCCACGACACCGGGAAGCGCGGCGAGATCGCCTGCGTTGCCCATGTAGTCCAGGATGATCGTGCGCTCGGCGGCGGCCTTGACCCGGGCGAGCGACCCTTCGACCTTGCGCCGGCCGCGGTCGATGATGACGATGGCGTCGCAAATCTGTTCCGCATGTTCGACCACGTGGGTGGAGAAAATCACCGTGCGCCCTTCGCGTTTATAGCGCTTGATCAGTTCGAGTACCATTTCCGCGTTGACGGGGTCGAGGCCGCTGAAGGGCTCGTCGAGGACGACCAGCTCGGGATCGTGAAGCAGCGTCGCAATCACCTGCACCTTCTGGCCCATGCCCTTGGACAGGGCATTGCACTTGCTCGCGACCCACTCGTCGAGGCCGGCCGCGGCGAGTCGAGCCTTGGCGCGCGCCAGCGCCTCGCGATGCGAGAGGCCCTTCAGTTCGCCGAAATAGGCGACGACGTCGGCGACCTTCATGTCCTTGTACAGGCCCTTTTCCTCCGGCAGGTAGCCCGTGCGGTTGCGTGCCGCGGCCGGCTTGAGTCCGTCGAGCACCCGGACTTCGCCCGCGTCGGGGTCGAGGATACCGGTGATCATGCGCAGCGTCGTCGTCTTCCCCGCGCCGTTGGGCCCGAGAAAGCCGTAGATGATGCCTTTGGGCACTTCCAGCGAGAGCGCGTTTACCGCCGTGTGGGTGCCGAAGCGTTTGGTTGTTTCCCTGATTGTGAGTGCGTTGTCCACCTGTATCCCAGCGTCGGAAAAGTAGCGGTCGCCGTATTATAACACCATAACAGTTTGCGGGACCACATCATTCGGCGATGGGCTGGCAGCGCCGGGCGGGCCATTTTCTCCTTGTCATTTTGCGTACGTGGCGATGAGGGTCGTCCGGGCGAGTATGTGCCCCTGCATGGCGGCTTCGAGCGCCTGCGCGTCCGGATGATGCAGGTTCGGAAGCACCGTGTCCAGGGCATAGAGCACATGTACGTAGCGGTGGCGTCCGATTGGAGGGCAGGGGCCGCCGTAGTTGTCGTGCTTCCAACTGTTCTCGCCCGCCCGCGTGCCGGGCGGAAGCCGTCCGGAGTCCCCTTCGGCGAGGGCGTGGACATCGGCCGGAATATCGTAGAGCACCCAGTGAATCCAGGTCATCTTCGGAGCCTTCGGGTCGGGTGCATCCGGGTCCTCGAGGATGAACGCGAAACTCTTCGTTCCTTCCGGCGCACCCGACCAGGCGAGCGGCGGCGAGATCCCCGCCCCCGTGCAGGTGAACCGCACCGGAATCGTTCCCCCGCTTTTGTAGGCCGGCGAAGTCAACGTGAATGTCTGTGCGCCTGCGGCGAGTGCCGGCGCGGCGAGTGCGAGCAGGGCCAGGGCAGGCAGGGCCTTCAGGAACTTCCGGCCCGCCGGGTTATTCATGGTCCGGGTTGTGCCGAGGCGAGACAGGTCCGCAGCGCTTCTTCGTCGAAGCTCTCGAGGCGCTGTTCCGCCTCGCGCAGGGTTGCGTCGGGCATGGCGGCGGTGCGCAGTTCGTCCGCGTCCACGCGCGAGAAAACGACCCGGGCCTCGCCGTAGGAGCCGAACACGGTCGCGGCTTGCCAGCGATTGCCCCGTTCGTCATCGAAAACGCGCATCGGGCTACTTCGTGAGTTCCGGCTTGTAGCTGCCGGCTTCCGCCCGCGAGGAGATCGCGATGCGATTCCAGCCGTTGATTGCCACGATGGCGAGCGTGAGATTGAGGAGCTCCTTCTCGTCGAACTGCGCGCGCACGCGTTCATACACTGCGTCCGGTGCGTGGTCGTCGGCGATGAGCGTGAGCGCCTCGCACCAATAGAGTGCCGCGCGTTCGCGGTCGTTGTAAAAGGGTGTCTCGCGCCAGGCATTCAG
>CAZKOE010000086.1:0-10066 GCA_964554305.1 uncultured Gammaproteobacteria bacterium | reverse complement strand
CTGATGTTGCGCAACCAGAAAGCCCAAGCCTACGTCGGGCGAAGCAGGAATGTAACGGCGAGGTTTTTCCGGCGTATGCGTCACCAAGCCCTTGGTTGTAAGCGTATCGAGTAAACGCTGTACCTTGGCCGGCGCGAGCGACAAGGCACGCCCTGTCTCTGCCGCGGTCGTGTTGCGATGCTTCAATAACCAGCGGTAAACTCGCACCTCCGGCTCGGAAATCCCGAGCATGGCGAGACGCCGTTCCGGGGAATTGTCGATTGCGTGCGTGGCCATGGGGCAATACAAGATAAGCGGGACGTTCAGATTAACGCAAAACGCACGTATCCAGGCAAGCGCAGGAGTGACCGAGCCCCGCATGATCGCTTTAGGTGCGATCAAACCTTTACCGCATCGCGCTTAACCGCATTGAAGCCGCTTCCCGCGCTCGCACGTCTCGCTCGCGAACACTGGCCTTGAAAGCGGTGCCGATCGAGCTCGTCGCATCGTCTCGGGTCGGAAACCAACTCCAGTATTTGTTCTCGTCCTTCAGACTGCTCACGCTTCGCGACGCTTCCCAACTCCTAACGGTTTTAGCCTCTTGCAATCCGTTTGTCGCCGAATCACCAGCGGCCCAGGGCAACGCCGGACCACACCGGAAGATATCTGCGCGGCCGCGCGGGCGCGCGGGTTGCCAAACCGGCGGCCGCAAGGGTTCTTTGCAGGCGCTACGCCTCGTCCAGTGCAAGCGAAAGTGTCCTCCCCACCTCTCTTCCATACCCGCGTTGCGATGCTTCGGTAACCAACGGTAAACTCGTTCTTACGGTTCGCTGACACCGAGGTTCTCCAATTGCCGCACATTGGTTGAATCATTCTGCAATGTATCCACAATTGCGTGTAAATAGAACGACAGAAAGAACCCGTGACTGGTCGTGCGAAGCGGCTGGCTCACTGGCTCAACCGACTGACGAGGCTAACAGGCGGTCAGCCGCCGGGGACGAAGAGCAGGAGATAGTGATCGGCGAGCAGGGCCGCGAACAGCGCCGTGAGGTACCAGATGGAATAGCCGAAGGTGGCCCAGGCCGCCTTGGGATTTTTGCCGCGCCAGAGGATCAGGGCGTGACGCAGGTAGTTCGCCCCCAATACAAGCGCCGCTGCGAAGTAGAGCCAGCCGCTGGTGCCGATCACCCAGGGCAGGAGGCTCACGGGAATCAGGAGAACCGTGTACAGCAGAATCTGGAGGCGGGTGAAGGGAATGCCGTGGGTCACCGGCAGCATCGGCACGTGCGCCTTGGCGTAGTCGTCGCGGCGGGCAATCGCGAGCGGCCAGAAGTGCGGCGGCGTCCACACGAAGACGATCAGGAACAGCGCACAGGCGGTCGCCGACACGTGGCCGGTCATCGCCGTCCAGCCGATGATGGGGGGCACCGCTCCGGCCGCTCCGCCAAGGACGATGTTCTGCGGCGTGAGATGCTTGAGGATGGCGGTGTAGATCACCGCGTAACCAATGAGCCCCGCGAATGTGAGTACGGCGGTGAGTGGATTCACCGCGAGCGTCAGCACGCCCATCGAGGCCACGCCGAGTACGGCGGCGAAGATGAGCGCCTCGCGCTCGCCCAGGCTTCCGAGCGGCAGCGGCCGGAAGCAGGTGCGGCGCATGCGCTCGTCGATGTGATGGTCGATGACGTGGTTGATAGCCGCGGCCGACGAGGCGGCCAGACCAACGCCGATGAGCGTGGCAATAAGCAGGCCGATCGGGGGCAGACCCGGCACCGCAAGCAGCATGCCGACCAGCGCCGTGAATACAATCAGCGCGACGATCCTGAGCTTGCACAGCGCAAGGTAACTGCGCACGCGAGGGCCGAAGCCCGGCGCGGCGAGTGCAACCGAGTGGGCGAGCGAACGCGCGCCGCCGCTCACGGTGCATTCACCTTCAGCAGATGCCGCAGGTCCTTCAGCAGCCCCAGCGGCTTCGCCTTCACGGGATAGGTCATCATCAACAGGCCATTCGGATCCACAAGATAAATGCTGTCGCTCCCGGCACGGGAAGTAAACTCCTTCGCAAAACGCCGGCCCGCCATCCCCGGCGCCAATACCACGGTGAGGTCGGGATGCGCGTGGCGCAGAGCCTTGGGCTTGTCCACGCGATCCCCGCGCACGATGTACAACCGCTGCACGCGCTGGATGTTCCGCCCCATGCCCAGCCGGATCTGGCGCGTCACATACAGGGCCTCGCGACAAATCGCATCGCATCTCGGCGAGCCGATGTACACCATCGTCCAGTGGCCGCGAAAAAAATCGCTTGGCAGGGGCGATGCGGCAAAGGGCCGCGCGAGTGCCGCCATGTCTATTTTAACCGGCGGGCGCACCAGTTTGCCGTGATTGGAGCGCCCGAGCGCGAACCAGTCCGCATGCAGATAGAGCAGCACGGACAGCGTGATCGGCACGATCACGGCGAGCACGATCAGGCTCAGGACGGGCCAGGGCCGGCGCCGTTTCCCGACCACGTTCACCGCTCCGGGCGCACCCGGTGCAGGCGCCGGGGGATGAACCACAACCAGAGCCCGAAGGCAATGAAGCCGAATACGCTCCACTGCACCATGTAGCTGTAATTCTGCGCGGGACTGTGCCGCGGCCGCATCTGCCAGCCGCGGAAGTAGCCGTCCGGCGCGGCGGGCTCCAGCAACAATTGGCGATGCAGCAAACGCGGACCGTAGAGGCGATCGAGTTCGGTCCAACCGGGGAAAAGCAGCTTTGCCGGCCAGCTTTTCGCGCGCGCCGGATTGCCGCCGAGGTGCAGCCCCGGCCGCGGGAGCGGTGCGAGAAAGCCCGCCGCACGCACCGTGCCCGCCGGTGCCGCGAGGTCGGCATGGGTATGCCCCTGCGCATCCACGTACACCCAGCCCCGGTTCACCAGCAACAGGTCACCCGAAGGCAGGGCGAGCGGCGTCAGAACCTCGACTCCAACGCGATCGCTGCGCGGCCGGGTGATTTCCATCAGCAGCGACTGGCGCGCGCGCTCGTAATGCCCCTCGGCATAAACGTGAGAATAACGCGGCAGGCCGGCGAGCCGCGCCGGATCGAGCCGCACCGGCGGCGCCCGACGGGCCGCCTCGACGGCCGCAATCCGCGCTTCGCGTTCGTGCGCGCGGTGGTACTGCCAGACCGCGAGCCAGGCACAGGCAATCACGAATGCGATCATCGCGATCGTCACCAGCCACAACCGCCACTTGCCCGAACCACCCCTCACGTGCTAGTTTGCCTCAGTATTCCATTGCCGAACCCCGCATGATCGTCCACATCGTCCTCGTCGTTCTGTTTCTGATCGTGGTGGGTTCGCTGGCGCAGGCCCTGTTTTATCTCGCGCGCGACCGGGGCGAATCCAAACGCACCGTAAAGGCGCTGAGCTGGCGCGTCGGGCTCTCGATGCTGCTGCTCGTGCTGATCTTCGTGCTCTGGGCCGTCGGTCTCCTTCACCCCAACGCCTGACAAAAGCCCGGGATACAGAGCCGGCGAAGCCCGGAGCCCGATCCTAAAGCCAATAGACGAACAGATACAACCCCAGCCACACCACGTCCACGAAGTGCCAGTACCAGGCGACCGCCTCGAAACCGAAGTGGTGGTGCTCATCGAAGTGCCCGCGCATGATACGCACCCAGATCGTTACCAGCGCGATCGCCCCGATCGTGACGTGAGTACCGTGAAAGCCGGTCAGGAGGAAAAACGTAGTCCCGTAAATGCCCGTACCGAGCGTCAGGCCTTCGTTCATGTAGGCGTTGATGTACTCATGCGCCTGCGAAGTCACGAAGGTGAAGCCCAGCAGGAAGGTGATCGCGAGGAATACCTTGACGATGCCGCGGTGGTTGTTCTTGAGCCCCCAGTGCGCGATCGTGATGGTCACGGCGCTGATGAACAGCAGCGCCGTGTTCATCGCCGCAATGCCGCCCGGACCCGTACCCTCGAAGGAGCCGCCCAAAAGCCCCGGGCCGTTCGACGGCCAGTGATTCACGAAGCCCGGCCACAGCAGAACGCTGGTAAAAAGGTTGTTGCTCGCGCCGGCGAGCCAGGGCAAGACGAACAGGCGAGCGTAGAACAATGCCCCGAAGAAGGCGCCGAAGAAGCACACCTCGGAGAAGATGAAAAACACCATGCCCCAGCGGAAGCTGCGATCCTCCAGGGCGCGATAGATGTTGCCCTCGCTTTCTCCGATCACCAGGCGCCACCAGCCGACCATGCTCGTGATGAGGACGGCCGCGCCGAAGGCCAGAACCCCGAGGCCGATCCGGGGCAGCCCGCTCAGGATCGTCCCGGTGCCGAACAGGAGGCCGAAAACGCCCACGGTGGCCAGGAACGACCACGGCGAACTGTGGGGAACGAAGTAACGGTCGGCTTCGTTTCGAGTTGTCATCTGAATCCTTGTTCCTGCGAGGGCGGGCTTCAATATAGCAGTTCAGGGCCTGTTCAGTGTCCCGCGTGTAAATAGTGGCCGATGAAAAACGAACCGACGTAAAAGATGATCGCAATGGCGGCCACCACCGCGGCAGTCACGAACAACCAGCGATGGCTCCTGCTGTGCGAACGAACCTCATCGGGTTCAGTCGACATCCGGCGCTTCCTGGAAGGTATGATACGGCACCGGCGACGGCAGGGTCCACTCGAGACCGTGCGCACCCTCCCAGACGCGGCTCGTCGCCCGCTTCCCGCGGCGTGCCTGGGCAGTCCGGATCACGTTGTAAAGGAAAAGCAATTGCGAGGCGCCGAACACGAAGCCGCCGATCGAGGAGACGAGATTCAGATCGGTGAACTGCAACGCGTAGTCGGGCACACGGCGCGGCATCCCGGCGAGCCCCAGGAAATGCTGGGGGAAGAAGAGCACGTTGACCGAGATCATCGAGAGCCAGAAATGCCACTTTCCGAGCCGCTCGTTGTACATGTGCCCGGTCCACTTGGGCAGCCAATAGTAAATGCCCGCGAAGATCGCCATCAGGGTGCCGCCGACGAGCACGTAGTGGAAGTGCGCGACGATGAAATAGGAATTGTGGTACTGGAAGTCATTCGGCACGAGCGCCATCATGACGCCGGTGAACCCGCCGATGGTGAAGGTTACCAGAAAACCGGTCGCGAACAGCATCGGCGTCTCGAAACTGAGCGAGCCCCGCCACATGGTCGCCACCCAGTTGAATATCTTCACGCCTGTCGGCACGCCGATGAGCATGGAGCCGTACATGAAGAAGATGTCGGCGGAGGTCGGCATGCCCGAGGTAAACATGTGGTGCGCCCACACGATGAACGAGAGAAAACCGATCGAGGCGAGCGAATAAACCATCGTCGTGTAGCCGAAAATCGGCTTGCGCGAGAAGGTCGGGATGACTTCCGAGATGATCCCGAAGGCGGGTAGAATCATCACGTACACTTCGGGGTGACCGAAGAACCAGAACACGTGCTGGTAGAGAATCGGTGAACCGCCGCCGGCGGCATTGAAAAAGCTCGTGTCGAAGAAGCGGTCGAAGAGGAGCATCGTCACGCCACCCGCAAGCACCGGCATGATGACGATGATGAGCAGCGCGGTGACGAACCAGCTCCAGCAGAAGATCGGCATCTTGAGGAGCTTCATCCCCGGCGCGCGCAAATTGAGAATGGTCGCGATGATGTTCATCGAGCCGAGGATCGAGGAAATCCCCAGCAGGTGAACGGAGAACACCATGAAGGCGAAGGAGTATGGCGTCTGGAGTACATTCGGCGCGTACATCGTCCAGCCCATCTCCGGTGCGCCACCCGGCATCGCGAGTGTGGACAAGAGCATGCACATGCCCGCGACGAGCATCCAGAAGCTCCAGTTGTTGAGCCTCGGAAGCGCCATGTCGGGAGCGCCGATCTGCATCGGGACCAACCAGTTGGCGAAGCCGACGAGCGCCGGCATGAGCACGCCGAAGATCATGACGAGGCCGTGCAGCGTCATCATCTGGTTGTAGAAGTCGGGGTCCACGATCTGCAGGCCCGGCTGGGCGAGTTCGGCGCGGATGACCATCGCCATCGAACCGCCGACGAAAAACATGATGAGCGAGAACACCAGATACAGGGTGCCGATGTCCTTGTGGTTGGTGGTCGTGATCCAGCGCATGATGCCGCGCGCCGGCCCGTGCGCACCGTGACCGGGTTGCTCGAGTACGATTTCAGCGCTCATTTTCCTGTCTCCATCTTCGCGACGAGATGCCCTGCATCGTGTCGCATCCATTTCCCATCCACGAAGGTTTTCATCGTCGGGGGGCCTGCCTTGCCCGCCTGCTCTGCCTTCAACCAAGCCTCAAATTGCGCCTTCGGCACGGCGACCACCACGATCGGCATATAGGCGTGGCCCGCGCCGCAAACCTGATTGCACACGCCGCGATAAACGCCCGGCTTCTGCACGTTGATCCGCATCTGGTTGATGAAGCCCGGGATCGCATCCTGCTTGCCGCCGAGGTCCGGCATCCACCAGCTGTGGATCACGTCGCCGGAGGTGATGAGCAAGAGTATTTTCTCGTGAGTGGGCACGATCAGCGGGTGGTTGACGTCCTCGAGATAGGTCGGATCGCTCCACACGCCGACCTTGGAGCGCAGACCCATGCGCCGCTCGCTGGCGTAGGACAGACGGCTGTAAAACCCGTAGGTCGGCTTGGCCGCGGTGTCGAGGTACTCGTAGTGCCAGAGCCACTGGTAGCCCGTGACCTGAATCTTGAGATCGGAGTGGTGAAAATCCTGCACGTGAACCAGGACGATCGTGCCGGGTATGGCGAGTCCGAGGATGATCAGGAACGGCATCGTCCACCAGAGGACCTCGAGCTTGGGATTCTCGGTAAACGTAGCCGCTTTCGGGTGGCGCTTGCGGCGGTGACGGATGATGGTCCAGGTAAGCGCGCCGAACACGACGAAGGCCACAAAGCACATCACGTAGAAGGACGCCATGTGGAGATGCCAGATCTCGTGGCTCATCGGCGTCACGCCGTAGGGCATGTTGAACTTGGGCATGGGCGGCACCGCCCACGCGCCGGGCGCCGCCAGCCCGCCGCCCACGAGCGCCGCCACCGCAATCGCCGGTTTCACGAACCTCATCGCCGCACTTCCCCATCCGCGGGATCGCCCGCCGCGCAGGTCCCCGCCGGCTCTCCACGGCCTGCGTCGACCCCGACCAGCGTTCGCAACCTGCGGGCAAGCGCCTTGCGTTCCGGCTCGGAGATCGCGGTGGCAATCAGGACCACTACCCCGCGCGCGATCAGGGCGAGCGCCGGGCGCGCGCCTTCGCGCTGCTCGATGCGGGTCCAGTACCGATCGAGCTCGACACGCATCCGCGGACGGAATCGCCCGCCCTCGACGACGACGTGGCGCGCCGTCACCGTCACCACCTCACGTTCGCGCCCGGCGATCATCACGCCGTAGAGGATGGCCGCAAAGACCAGAAATGCGCCCACACAAAAAGTCAGGATCGGCCACATGCCCTCTACCGCGGCAAGCGCCACATAACCGCCCACAGGCACCGCAAGCACCGCGAGAACCCAGGCAAGCCCTCTCCGATCGAGCGACTGGTTGCGCCGAATCACGATTCGCGTCACGATAGGATCGTCCGAATCCAACTGAAAGTCCTGTTCCAAACCTCGAAAATGTTACTCCAAAGCCCTCTTTCCGGCAAACGGAAAACCCGTGCCCGAGCCGCCCTGGAGCCGTTTCGCCGGTTTTCCGCCGGCCTGAGCCGCGCATTCGATACGCGCTGCCTCGCCTGCGGCGCGCGCGCCGGCGGACCCTTGTGCGCGGCCTGCTTCCACGATTTACCCTGGAACGATCACGCCTGTTGGCGCTGCGCGCGCGCGTTACCGGATCTGCCGTCTGCACTCTGCGGCGCCTGCACACGCGATCCGCCGGCTTTCGACGCGGCTCTGGCGGCCTTCGCCTACGCTTGGCCGGTCGACCGGCTGATCCGGCGGTTCAAATTCCACGGCGACCTCGCCATGGGGAGAATGCTCGCGCTCGCGCTCGCCGATTACCTTGATCTGCATCAATCGGCGCGCGCCGACGTCCTGATGCCGGTGCCGCTGCACCGGCGCCGTCTCGCCGAACGCGGCTTCAACCAGGCCGCCGAAATCGCGCGTTTGCTGGCGCGGCGCCTCGACCTGAAACCGACCTACGACGGTCTTGCGCGCCTGCGCGCCACCCCCGCCCAGAGCGGCCTGGATCGCGCCGCCCGCCGGCGCAACCTGCGCGGCGCCTTCGCCTGCCGTTACCCGGTTCGCGGCTTGCGCGTCGCCGTCGTGGACGACGTCATCACCACGACGAGCACCGTCGAAGCCATTGCACACAGCCTCAAGCGGGCCGGCGCCACCGAAGTGATCATCTACGCCCTCGCCCGTGCCTGAGCCAGAAAAGAGGAAGAGCGGTAAGAGTGCTTCTCACTGCTCACTTCTCGCCACATCTTTCCACTCGATCAGGCGGCGCTGGATGAGGTGCGAGAACAGCGCGAGCGCGATGCCGACGCCGATCGTGACGATGGCCACGAAGAAAAAGAGACGCGGCATATCGCCCACATCCTTGACGCTGAACTGTCCGGCGATCAGGCCGGCGAGCAACTCGGCCAGGGCGAGAAACAAAAACAGCGTGCCCATCAGCCGCCCGCCGTAACGGCGCGGCGAGAGTTTGGTCGTGGCGGACAACGCCACCGGGCTCAGGCACAGTTCGCCGACGGTGTGGAGCAGATACGTGAGTGCGAGCCATGTAGGCAATACCTTCTGGCCCGCCACGACGATCAGCGCCGCGCCGCCCATCACGACGAAGCCGATGCCCACGAAAACCAGTCCAAAGGCGAACTTGAGCGGCGTCGAGGGATCCAGGTTGCGCCGTCCCAGCCAGATCCACAGCCAGGCGAAAACCGGGGACAAGGTGATGATGAGAAGCGGATTCTCGCTCTGGAACCAGGAAGCGGGGAAACGCCAGCCCAGCACGCTGAGATCGGTGTAGCGCTCCGCAAACAGGTTGAAAGTCGAACCGGATTGCTCGTAACCCGCCCAGAACAACACCCAGACCACGAACAGGATGGCCAGGGCGATGAGCCGCCGCCTCTCGCGGGCATTCAGGCCACCCCAAACGAGCGTCCAGAGAACGAAGCCGACCCCCGCGACCAGGATGGCAATGCTCGCCCAGATATCCAGTCTCGTCGGCGAGTACCGAATGATGCCCGCATAGCCCAATGCAATGAAGACGGCAAAAACCGCCAGTCCCGCGGCCAGCGCCGACCAGCCGCGCCGGCGCGAACGCACCTCCCGGGCGGTATCCTCGAAGCGCTTCATGGCGCGCCGCCCGGAACCCCCGAGGCTCCCCAGCATCAGGCGATACTGAATCACGCCGAGCACCATGCCCACGCCGGCGGCGGCAAAGCCGTAATGCCAATCCACCTTTTGTCCCAGCCAGCCGCAAATCAGCGGGCCGACGAAGGCGCCAAGATTGATGCCCATGTAGTAGATCGAAAATCCGGCATCGCGCCGCGCACCGCCCTCGGGATAAAGATCCCCTACCAGCGTGCTTGTGTTGGGTTTCAAGAGGCCCGTGCCGATCGCGATGAGAATGAGCCCGATGAAAAAGCTCTTCTCGTAGGGAATGGCGAGCGTGAAATGGCCGAGCGCGATCACGATGCCGCCGTAAAAGACGGAACGTTGCTGGCCCAGCAGGCGATCGGCGATCCAGCCACCCGGGAGCGCGGAGAGATAGACGCCGGCCATGTAGAGCGCATAGATCGCGGTCGCCTTGGCATCCGTGAAACCGAGCCCGCCCTGTGCCACCGAGGCCGTCAGGAACAGCACCAGCAGCGCACGCATGCCGTAGAAGCTGAAGCGCTCCCACATTTCGGTGAAAAACAGCGTTGCGAGCCCGCGCGGGTGCCCGAGCCAGGTCTTTTGCGGTGCGGGCAAATCTGCGTTCATGACCGCGCAGCATGACCTATACGACCGGACCGCGTCAAATCCGGGACGGAAATCGGAACCGAAGCGGTTGCATCGGCGCACCGCGGGGGCGCTTGCCCCCGACCGCGACAAAGCGTTCGAGAACCGTCAAACCCGGATCGCGA
>CAZKOE010000085.1:0-10090 GCA_964554305.1 uncultured Gammaproteobacteria bacterium | reverse complement strand
CCCAGCCGATGCCGGCCCGCGCCAGCGAATCGGGCAGCGCATCAACGTTGAACTGTGGATTGTGCCGTGAGCGCGGCATCGTGCGCACGTCCACCAGCCGTTGGATCCCGTGCGCCTCGAGCAGCGCGATGAAGTCCTCAATGGAACGATTCGAGTGCCCGATCGTGTACAGAGTGGCGAGGGAAGAGGAGTGAGAAGTGAGAGACTGGCTCATCAGGCGCGACGGTTGCGGCACATGGTAGTCAGTATACGGCTGACTTCATCGAAAAACCCGCAGAGTGCCCTGGTGTCTTTGGTAGCAAACCAATCCTGCCGTTCGCAAATGGATAACGGGGTTGCGGTTTCTGTCAATGAGCCTTGGGCAATGGCGAGAAAGTGCGCCTTGTCTTTCGGTGTTTCCCGTGTCCAGCCTTCGGCAATGTTCGCGGGTACCGAGACCATGGCACGGGTAGTCTGCGAGCGTATTCCATAGATTTCCTCTTTGGGAAGCGTCCGGGCCAGGTAGTAAAGCTGATTCACGGCCTCCATGGCCTTCTGCCAAACAATAGTTTCACGATAATGCATTGCTTCACCTCTCTCACTTCTTTTCCCTCACTTCTTTCTACGCCACCATGTTGCCTCCTTGAGGATTTCGCGCGCCGCGTTGTGGCCGGGAAGGCCGGTCACGCCGCCACCCGGATGCGTGCCGGAGCCGCACATATACAGTCCCTTGATCGGCGCGCGGTAGTCGCCGTGACCGAGTACCGGACGCGCCGGTCCGAGCTGGTCGAGTGTGAGCGCGCCGTGGAAAATGTCGCCGCCGACAAGCCCGAAACGGCGCTCGAGGTCAAGTGGGGTCAGCACCATCCGTCCGAGAATGCTTTGCCTGAAGTTCGGCGCATGACGATTGACGGTTTCGATGACGGTGTCGGCCGCCGCCTCGCGCTCGTCGTCCCAGCTGCGCCCGCTCGCAAGCCGCGATGCAAAGTGCTGGCAGAAAAGGCTCGCGACGTGTTTTCCCGGCGGCGCGAGCGAATCGTCGAGGGTGGATGGAATCACCATCTCCACAACGGGCTCATGCGAAAATCCGTCGCGTTGCGCATCGGCAAAGGCACGATCCATGTAGGCGAGCGAGGGCGCCATGATGATGCCGGCCCCGAGGTGCGGCCCCGCGCCGGGCAACGAGGCAAAATCGGGCAATTCCGAGAGCGCCACGTTCATTCGCAGCGTGCCGGAGCCGGATTTGTACTGCGCGATACGTGCGCGAAAGTCCGCGTCCAGATGCTCCGGGGCTACCAGCTTCTCGAACAGCAACTTTGGATGCAGATTGGACACCACGCGCCGCGCCATGATCCTTTCGCCCGATTCAAGCACGACCCCCGTCACCTTGCCGGCTCTTGCGGCGTTTGCGACAACGACTTCGACCACCGGTGCGTTGATGCGAATCTCGACGCCCAGCCGTTCGGCCTCGCGCGCCATCGCCTGCGTGATCGCGCCCATGCCGCCGATCGCGTGTCCCCAGGCACCATGCTTGCCGTTCACCTCGCCGAAGACGTGATGTAGTAACACGTAAGCCGAGCCCGGCGTGTACGGGCTCGCGTAATGGCCGACGATGGAATCGAAACCGAATACGGCCTTCACCGGCTCCGACTCGAACCAGCCATCCAGGAACTCCGCCGCGCTGCGTGTAAACAACGTCAGCAGATCGCGTTGCACCGCGCGTGGCAGCTTCCACAACTTGCGGCCCTCGCGCGCTGCCTGAAACATCGCCGGCATTCCCGCGCCGATGGCGGGCGGCGTCGCAAGCGCGAGTTCTCGAAGCGCTCCCGCCGCGCGCTCCAGCATCGCCTCGTAGGCCGGAAGCCGCTCCGCATCGCGCTTCGAGAAGCGGGCGAACTCCCGTTGTGTGGAGGCGGTATCCGGCCCGACCTTGAGATAATTCCCGTCCGGCAGCGGCAGGAAATTCGCCAGCGGCCGCTCGACGATCCGCAAACCGTGTTCCGCGAGATGCAAATCGCGGATCACCTTCGGATGCAACAGGCTCACCGTGTAGCTCGCCGTTGAATTCCGAAAGCCGGGATAAAACTCCTCGGTTACGGCCGCGCCGCCAACGATCCCGCGCCGCTCCAGCACCAGCGTCTTCAACCCTCCGCGCGCCAGATAGCAGGCACAAACCAGTCCGTTGTGCCCGCCGCCCACCACCACCGCGTCGTAGGCTCTCTTCATGTTCTCTCCGGGGCGCCCCACATTGCCTGTCGCAGCGCAAGTCTATAACAACCGTTGCGCAAGGCGCTCAGTCACCGGGGCAACCAGCTCGACCGACGGTTGGTATGGGAATTGTGGCTACGGGGTCTCGCATGGATGGACCGACAGGCATTGGATTCCGGCGGAGAGGATGGTCGGTTAAGATAAGCAGGCTTTCCTTAACCGGATATTTTGGTGAAAACCATATCGGATCAAGAGGTTATAGATCACATCAAGCGTCTGAACAGGTGGTGGCAGGAGCCGAAAGCGCCCGATCCGGTGATTGAGAACCTGAAGCCACGGGCCTATCTGCCGGCCGTATACGATCTGATGGCGCGCTCCAGTGTCAGGCGCGCCGTGGTGTTGATGGGGCCACGCCGGGTCGGCAAGACCATCCTCATCCATCATCTGATTGATTGCCTGTTGCGTGACGGTGTTCCGGCGACGCGGATTGCCTATATCGAAGTGGACAACCCCCTGCTGCGTGGGCAATCGCTGGAATCGCTCCAGCAGCTGATGCGCCGGGCGAGCGGGGACGAAGGCGAGGGTACGCGCTATTTCTTTTACGACGAGGTGCAGTATCTCAAGGACTGGGAGCGCCACCTGAAGACGCTGGTTGACCATCGGCCCGATCTGCGTGTGCTGGTGTCGGGTTCGGCCGCTGCAGCGTTGCGGCGCAAAAGCATGGAATCCGGGGCCGGCCGTTTCACGGACTTCCTGTTGCCGCCGCTGACTTTTCCGGAATACATTGAGCTGCTTGATTCTCCCAGGCACATTCGCCTGGCGGAGCCCGCGACCTATGAGGTGACAAACATTGATGCCTTGAACGAGCAGTTCGAGGATTACGTCAATTTCGGCGGCTATCCCGAACTGGCCTTGTCACGTGAGGCCCGCAGGGATCCGCAGCGCTTCGTGAAATCGGACATCGTGGACAAGGTACTGTTGCGCGACTTGCCGCAACTGTACGGGATCAATGACATTCAGGAGTTGAATGCCCTGTTTACCTTGTTGGCCTACAACTCCGCGGAAGAAGTGTCGTT
The DNA here is from genome assembly GCA_964554305.1 of uncultured Gammaproteobacteria bacterium. Taxonomy (GTDB): domain Bacteria; phylum Pseudomonadota; class Gammaproteobacteria; order JAKDMP01; family JAKDMP01; genus JAKDMP01. The sequence goes on along the minus strand of CAZKOE010000085.1, from coordinate 6,827 downwards.
GGAAGCATTGTCCAATCGCAGCGGCGTCGGCAAACCAACCATTACCCGCTACATCGAATACCTCGAGGCGGCATTCCTGCTTAAACGCATTTTTCGCGTGGACCAGACCGGCAGGCGTTACCAGCGAGATCGAAAATTCAAGGTTTACCTGACCAACCCGGCCATGCGTACAGGGCTTTTCGGGCCCGTGGAAGTGGATCAACCCGTCTTTGGGCACATGGTCGAAACCGCCCTGTTTGCACAACGGTTCCATGAAAATGCCCATATCCATTACGCCCGTTGGGGTAAGAGCGGCATGGAAGTGGACATGATCGAGCTCGATGCTGCTTTTCATCCGGTCATGGCCATGGAGATCAAATGGAGCGATCGGATAATCGAGCACAAGGAGTTGTTGCAAGGATTATTGAAATTCAGCGATAAAAGCGATCTCAAGTTGACGTGGGTCACCACCCGTACACGGTTCGGCACACTGGAAATCAAGGGCAGGGCTTTTCCGCTGTGGCCATCTGCGGTCATGGCATTTCATCTGGGGACGCGTGCCGTGGGCCGGCGTTTACAGAACCTGGATGCCACCCTCAGGCAGATGCCCGCGACTTGATGGGGACTGTCGAACCCGACCACTCGATCACCAGCGCCCATAGGCCGCAGCGCGCAAGATAACAGGTACACGTGAGGCCGTTGTGCCTGTTGTCAACTACAATCGCGCCGTATATTCCTTAGCATTCTTCAACCTTGCCCGCGTCACAATTGAGATGCCTTCGCGGCGCGGAATTCCTGTCCTGCGCCAGTAAGGCTGTGTAGCAAGCAGTCACGGTGGCTCGGAGTTTACATCGCACGCACTGCCATGGATGTTGACCAGAAACTACTGGATAAGGTGATGAGCTGGCCGGAGTGAAAACCAAGCGGGCAGCGGTTGACGTCGCTATGCAGGAATTTGTTGCGAAATGTGAATGGCGCAGGATTTTGGAAATGTACGGATCGGACGTGCTTGATCCGGGGGCCACGACTACGAGGCAGCCCGAGCCGGACGAACAACTGAGTAGGCCGTGCGGCGAAACGGCCTCAGTGCCTGTCGCACAGCTTGTCATCGAGCATAGCCTGGCGCAGCTCCACGACGAGACGCCGACTTCGAAAAAATCGCCCAAGTCGAATTCCGCCTGCGCCTTGCCTGACGTCCATACATTAAAAAGGGCCTCCGAAGAGGCCCTTTCAAGAGACTCCCGGAAAGGGCGCCTCTGTATCGGTAGCAACAGAACCGAAGTTCCTTTGCTTTGTTGCCGATAGTCCCCACCATCGGAAAACCTGATACACTGCGAAGCATATCAAAATTCACAGGGAGAATGCAAATGGCCTATCGCCTCGCTTTGGACGTAGGTACCGCCTCTTGTGGCTTGGTCGTTTGGGAACTCGATGAGAATGGTCAACCGTCCCGGCTGGCCTGGAATTCGCTTGATATCTGGCCTGAACCCTTGCTGCCTGCGAAATCCGGCGGCGTCGGTCAGCCCAAGAAGGCTGCGCGTCGGTCCGCGCGGCAGATGCGACGAGGAGTCTATCGCCGGGCGCGGCGCTTGCGCAAAATTGCTCACCTGGCTGGACTCCTGGGGTTATATGCTGCCGATATTCCTTCCGATAACGGGCAGCATATTCATAAGCTGCGAGCGCAAGCGGCGGAGGATCGCATCGACCTTGCTGATTTGCTTCCCGTCTTGCTGCACCTGGCCAAGCATCGTGGGCCTTCCGGCGATTGGGTTTATGCGGAGCCGGATGCGAACAGACCCGAACCGAAGCGTGTGAAGGTGAAAGGCGGTGTGGCCTCCGCAGATGGTGTCGGTACTTCTCAGGTCGATGAGCCGGTTAAGCAAACCGAGGAAGAGAGAAAGGGCATCGTGGCCGGTGTTCGCAAGCTGGAAAGCCTGATGGATGAAGCCGCAAAGCAATTGCTCATGGAAGGAATTACGCTCGGCCAGTACCTTTATTACCGTCGTCAACAAGGGGAAACGGTCATATTGGGGAAAGGGGGGCTTTATCCCAGCCGCCGGATGGTCAAGGACGAGTTTGATTGTATCTGGAATAAGCAGTCCGAATATCACTCGGTGTTGGAGAATCCGGAAGTGCGCAAGCAGTTTTTTGACGCAATTTTTTATCAGCGTCCGCTCAAATCGCCGGCGCCGATGGTAGGTCACTGTCCGCTGGAGCCGACACTGCCGCGTTCGCCGGCGGCACAAATGGTGGCGCAAGCATTCCGCATCGAGAAGCAGATTGCCGATCTGCGTTGGGGGATTGGTCGCCGGGCGCAGCCGCTTTCGAAAGAGCAGAAGGCCGTGTTGCGTGAAATGCTTGACGACACTGGAGTTTTGACCCAAAAGGGAGACCTCAGTTTCAAGAAGGTGCTTGCTGCTTTCGAGGTACGCGGCTGCCCTGGCCCGCAGGGCTGTGGGCTCAACATGGACCGAAGCAATCGCGAAAACCTGAAAGGGAACACCACGCTCGCCGCGTTCAAAAAGCTCGGTCTGGAAGACGAGTGGAGAGCCCTAGATGAGATTACACAGGTTCAAGTTATTAATTTTCTTGCCGACCTGGGTTCTCCGGACGCGCTCGACGACGACAGTTGGCACACAAACTTCGAAACGGCGCAGAAGGATCCAGTAACTGGGCACAAGAAAAAGCGCCAATTTAGCCTGGCTTTGGTGGATTTCGTCAACCTTCTACGCAAACACCCCCAATGTGGTCGGTTGTCCGGTATGGGTTTCGATGGCGGTCGCATGGGCTACTCGATCAAGGCGCTGAATAAGCTTGTCGTGCTTATGCGCGAGGGCTGGGATGAACGTGCGGCAATCGAGCAGGCTTATCCGGATCGATTTGCGGAAAAGGCGATCGAGCGGGAACTCCCGCTGCCGGATGCTACCGGGAATACGGTGGTGGACGTCGCGCTGCGTCAGGTCTATTGTGCGGTGCGACGTGCAATGAACGAAATGGACGGCCCTCCGGAACAGGTTATTGTGGAGTTGTCGCGTGATATGGCTCTTGGCGTGAAGAAGCGCGGAGAAATCGAGAAGAAGATTGGGCGCAACCAAAAGGCTCGAAATGATGCGCGGAAAGCGCTTAAAGCCGAGAACCAGCAGGCAACAGAGCGGAACATCCAGCGTTACCTGTTGTGGGAAAGCCAGTTACACTACTGTCCTTATTGCGCGGATCGAATCAGCCTCGGAGAAGCGTTGAGTTCGGTAACCGAACGCGAGCACATATTGCCGCGCACGTTAACACGAGTTGGAGGCAAGCGCAGCCAGCTCGTACTGTCCCATAAAAAATGCAACAACGAGAAAGGCGATCATACGCCGTGGCAAGCGTTTGGGGGTGATGAAAAGCGCTGGCAAATTATCGAAGACCACGCGGCCATCCTCGCGAACAACAGGCAGCATGGCAAAGCCAAGTTGCTCCTTCTCAAGGACTGGGAAGATGAAGTCCTGGATAACGAAGCGATCAAGGGTTTTACCGATCGGCAGTTCCACGAAGGCTCCTGGATCGCCAAGTTAACCGCTCAATGGCTGCGCAGTGTCTGTGCGGATGTGTCCGTCTCGCGAGGCGCTTTGACCGCGCATCTGCGCCGCATCTGGAAGCTCGAAACCGTTATTCCCGAGGTTCGCCTGGTTTCTGGCCTGCCGGCTCTAGATCGTGATGGCAAACCTATTTCACCAGAAGAGTTCGAGCGCTATAAAAGCTGGTGGGAAGGACACAACGAAGCTGCCGGCGGCGTGCCGACGGAGCGTAGACTGGACAAGCGCATTGATCATCGTCATCATCTCGTGGATGCGTTGGTGATCTCACTGACCGACCGTAAACTTTTTGCCAAGATGGCCGAGAACTATAAACATGAGCGCGAAAAGGAGCGTCACGGCGAACGAGCCAAATTGAGCCTCTACGAAGCGCCCCCAATTCCGCATCTGCGCGATGTGGCGATGCAAACCATCGCGAATGCGCAAATTCGGCATAAACCGGACCGCCACCCCGACGGCCCGATGTTCGAGCAGACCGCCTACGGCCTCAGTCGCAGGCCGGGCGACAAAGGCGAGTACAAGCTTGCCGTAAGCAAGCCATTGATCGCGTTGATCGACAATAAAGGAAACGTGGAGAAAACGCGCCGTGCATTGGAAGACATAGAAAGCGATGCGACCCGTAACGCGGTGTTGCAAGCCTTCGATCGGCGTATCGCCGCTGGAGCAAACCTCAAGCAAATCTTTGATGAGCCGATCCTGCACCCTCAATTCGGGACGCCGATTCGCCGCGTGCGCTTACTAAGTGACTCGGCCGATACGGCGGCAGTTGTAACTCACACGAATCGCTATGGGAAGCAGCTCGAGAAACGGTATCCGCATGCGGGTAATGCGTATCTTGAGATTCTCGTCAAGGACGGAAAGCTCATTGGTAAACCACGATTGGTAACTATCCAAGAGGCAATGTTGGGGAGAGGAATGCCTGTCGGTGAATCGGTCACGAGGTTTTGGAAAGGAGACACAGTTCTGGATCGACGGGATGGGCGGTCGTTCGTAATTCGGCAGATCAAGGCGGAGGGTGGAGGGTCATTGATCGGCACGTTGGTGACTGAAACGCGTCCGGTACGGGAATTAACTGCGGCCGACGGACGTCGCAAGTTTTCGGGTCGAGCCATGTGCCGGCTCGAATTTCTGTAATGAAATGTCTGAACATCGGATATTGCTGATAGAGAACGCCGCCCGATTGTCGGTGGACTTGGGGCGCATTTGCATTCAACGCGAAGGCCAAGAGGACATCTTCGTTCTACCGTCGGATATCGCCGTGCTCTTACTCCATCACCACACCATTGTGCTCAATTCGCAGGTGCTGCGGGTATTAAGTGAAGGCCGAGCGATTGTAATCGTGACCGATGAGAAACACCACCCGAGCGCTTGGTTAACGCCGATGTATGGTTTGCCGCAGGCGACGTTACGGCTCCACCAGCAGATCGGGCTCGCGTCGGAAATACGGGACCGGCTTTGGCAGGCGGTGGTGCGCTCGCGTATTCAGACAGAGGCGTTGAATTTGCGGCATCTGAAATTGAACGGCGCACTGCGCCTGGAACGATTGGCCAAGGAAGTCGAACCTGGCGATCGGGCGCATGCCGAAGGGCAAGCGGCCAGGCATTACTGGGGTTGCCTGTTCGGGAAGGATTTCAAGCGCATCAAACAAGGCGCCGAAGACACACTCAATGCGGCGCTTAACTATGGTTATGCTGTCTTGCGTGCCATGATCGCACGCGAGTTGGCACTTGCCAGTCTCGTGCCAATGCTTGGCATTGGCCACGTAAGTCGTGAAAATCCGTTCAACCTGGCCGACGATCTCATGGAACCTTACCGTTATCTGGTCGAGCGCCACGTCTGGCAGGGTTGTGCTTCGCTCGGCGATTTCGACACCCAGGCGCGCATGTCAGTACTCGGCTTTATCAAGCAAACTGCTCGTCTCGGCAACGTGAATTTTCGTCTCCCGGCCGCGCTACACGAAAGCGTCGGCAGCTATTTGCGCGTTCTCGACAGCGCGAGCGGCAGCCTAGCGCTGCCCGGCTGACGATGGCTGTCAATAGTTGGCGTGTCGTGTGGATCCTGGCTTCTTTCGACTGTCCCGTCGTGACGGCCGAGGAGCGGCATGAGTACACCGTCTTCCGCAGATGCTTGCTGCAAGAGAACTTCATGCAGCACCAATTTTCCGTATATATCAAACACTTTCCGACGATTTCTGCAGCGCAAGCTCAAGTCGAACGTTTGCGTCCCCATATTCCGCCGGGCGCCCATGTGGCCTTCTTCTTCCTCACCGACAAGCAGTATGGGATGACGCGTGAATTTGTCGGGTATCAGCGCACTAAAATTCGCCCCGATGTACCGGAACAACTGCTTCTTCTGTAAAAAATATGCCCGCAAGTCAAAGACTTGCGGGCGACCAGAGTTTATCAGGCTTTCCGATGGTGGGGTATCGGAACACTGTTTGGCCAGCTCACTCCATCCGGGAGGAGTTTATCAGGCTTTCCGATGGTGGGGTATCGGAACCGATCGTGTCGATGATATCCCACACAGCAGGAGTTTATCAGGCTTTCCGATGGTGGGGTATCGGAACGTGTTCCAACTCTTGCCCGTGCAGGATCCAGAGTTTATCAGGCTTTCCGATGGTGGGGTATCGGAACGTAGGCATGGACAACCAACAGGTATATCATGAGTTTATCAGGCTTTCCGATGGTGGGGTATCGGAACACTCTGACCGAGTTTCCCGATCCCTTGCAGGAGTTTATCAGGCTTTCCGATGGTGGGGTATCGGAACGAATCAGCTTGCGGCGCAACCGCGTACTCGGAGTTTATCAGGCTTTCCGATGGTGGGGTATCGGAACCACAGCCCGGCTATCGTCGCGTGAAATTCCGAGTTTATCAGGCTTTCCGATGGTGGGGTATCGGAACACGTTCAAGCTTCGTCGCCGCATGGCGATGGAGTTTATCAGGCTTTCCGATGGTGGGGTATCGGAACACTACGGTTGTCCGCATTGTCAGCGCAATCGAGTTTATCAGGCTTTCCGATGGTGGGGTATCGGAACACACCTGGGGTGAGGCGCCTGTAGTGACTGGAGTTTATCAGGCTTTCCGATGGTGGGGTATCGGAACCCAAGCAGTGATGGCATGCTCAGCCGCCTCGAGTTTATCAGGCTTTCCGATGGTGGGGTATCGGAACCTACTGCATTGCCGATTGAAGGTAGTTTGGGAGTTTATCAGGCTTTCCGATGGTGGGGTCACGGAAGTTACAGTAATATCTCTAGAGGTAGTCTGAAGATCTTA
>CAZKOE010000084.1:8915-10130 GCA_964554305.1 uncultured Gammaproteobacteria bacterium | reverse complement strand
AAGCTGCTCGCGGAATCGAACCGCTGGGTCACGTACTGGAAGATCGCCCTGCCTACGGCGACATTCGCGTTCCTGTTCTATGTTCTCAACGGCAGTAACTTCATCTCCTTCGGCGGTTTCGTCCCCACGGGCGTTCCGGCGATCTTCCACGCGATACCGGCGACGGGCATCATCTTCTCACTGCTCGGCTTTCGCCAGGCCCTCGATTACGGGGGCGAGTCGCGCAACCCGCAACGCGATGTACCGCTCGCGACCTTCGGGTCGATCGTCATCCCCGCCATCATCTACACGGCGCTGCAGGCGGCCTTCATCGGCGCCCTCAACTGGAGCAGCCTGGGGGTCGAGCCCGGCCGCTGGGGCCAACTCCTGACCAGCAACTGGGCGGACGGGCCGCTGTTCCACGCGCTGGATTCCGCCAATCTAGCTGCACTGGCAGCCCTGGGCACGCTCCTGCTGGTGGATGCCGTGGTATCGCCGACGGCCACCGGATGGGTGTATCTGGGCACGGGAACGCGGACCGGCTACGGTCTCGCGGTTCACCGCACCATTCCCAGGATATTCTCGGACAACAACAAATTCGGGATTCCGTGGCTGCCGCTGGTCGTGGCGGCCGTCGTCGGCTGCTGCTTTTTCGTGCCGGCACCGAGCTGGTACAAGCTCGTCGGTTTCATCAGTTCGGCCGCTGTGCTTACCTACATCATGGGTGGCGTGGGGCTCCCCGTGCTGCGGCGCACGGCACCGTCCCTGATGCGACCGTTCCGGCTCCGCGCGGCCTGGCTGTGGTCGCCGATCTCGTTTCTGGCGGCCGTCATCATCCTGTACTGGGCGGGCTTCGAAACGATGACGAACGTGTTCACGGCCACGTTCATCGGACTCCCCCTCTTCAGCGGTTATTACGCCTGGAAAAACGGCTGGATTTCACCCGCGGCCAGCGCCGCCCTCAGCATCGTGTTTTTTGTATTGTGGCTCTACGTCGCCTTCGCCAGCGGCTGGGTGCTTGCCGCTAACCCCGGACAGAGCGCCGGCGCCTGGTCGTTCACGGCATATTTCGCGTCGTTCTGCGTCCTCGTCACGGCCTATTGCGGCGCCCTGTGGCTGTCGAGCAATCGCGAGGGGCGCCGGCATGTGAACGCGACCTGGTGGCTCGTCTGGCTCTTGCTCGCATCCATGCTTGTCGGCTATCTGGGGGTCTACGGCCCGCTGGCCCATCCGGTG
>CAZKOE010000084.1:0-8905 GCA_964554305.1 uncultured Gammaproteobacteria bacterium | reverse complement strand
GGTGCTGTTCTTCCCCTGGGGCATGATCGCGGAAATCGGGGTTGGCCTGATTGCCTATTTCTGGGCGATCGAGACGGGCTTTGCCACGGACGAGATCAAGGACATCGTCGCGGCGCAGGGGAACACCCGGGGAACCGGGCCGGCCGCCGGCAACGGCAGAGGGCAAATCGTCGCCCCCGATTCCGCATCTTCCCGTGGAGGGTGACTCCGCTCCTCGTTCGCGCACCGAGGCGACCCGCACCAATCCTGGTGGCGGCGAATCCCGCGCTTTCCCCGCTCTTCTGTCAGAATAGGCGACTTTGCGCGGCAGGGACAGACCTTGAGCCAGGTCGGCGACATCATCCTTTACACCTTCATCGGCTACATGGCCGTGGTGCTCCTCATCTCCTTCGCCGCCTGGGCGCGCAACCGCAACCTCAAGGACTATATCCTCGCCGGGCGCGGCCTCGGGAGTTTCGTCACCGCGCTGTCGGCCGAAGCCTCGGACATGTCCGCCTGGCTGCTCCTGGCACTCCCCGGCGCGGCCTACGCATTCGGACTCGGCGAGATGTGGATGGCCATCGGCCTCGCTGTCGGCACCTGGCTCAACTGGCTCGTGGTCGCACGCCGCCTGCGCGTGGAAACCGAAAACTTCGGCGATGCGCTCACCCTACCCGACTACTTCGCCGGGCGCTTCGGCGACAAGTCACATGTTCTGCGCGGCATCACGGCGCTGTTCATCCTCGTGTTCTTCGTCTTCTACACGAGTTCGGGTTTCGTCGCCGGAGCCCGGCTGTTCACAAGCCTCTTTCACGTGCCGTACTTCTGGGCACTGGTCGCCGGCGCCGCCGTCGTGATGTCCTACACCTTCATCGGCGGCTTTCTCGCCGTTGCCTGGAACGACGTGCTCCAGGGCGCGATCATGTTCTTCGCGCTTGTGGTCGTCGGCCTCCTCGGCGTGGCCTGGCTGGGCTGGTTCCACGGGCTCGCCGACACCCTGAATGCGGTCAACGCGGGGCTTCTGCATCCGTTCTACGACGTGCAGCACGGCCGCCCGTTCGAATGGATCGCCATCGTGTCGCTCCTTGCCTGGGGCCTGGGCTACTTCGGCCAGCCGCACATTCTTGCGCGCTTCATGGCGATCCGCGACCCGAACGGCATCCCCACCGCCCGCCGCTTCGCGATGTTCTGGGTCATCATTGCACTGTTCGCCGCCATCATCGTCGGCCTCGCCGGACTCGGCGCCCTGAACCATCATCTGACCGGCGACAGCCGCGAAAAGGTATTCATCCTGATGTCGCTGAAACTGCTTCCACCGATTTTCGCCGGCATTGCGCTCTCGGGTATTCTCGCCGCCATCATGTCCACCGCCTCGGCGCAGCTCCTGGTTGCGGCCAGTGCCTTCACCGAAGACATCTACCATGCCTTTTTCCGCAAACGGGCCGGGCAGCGCGAACTGCTGTGGATCGCGCGCTTCGCGCTGCTCGCGATCGGCGCGCTCGGCTTCGTCGCCGGGCTCAACCCCTCGAGCCTGATCCTCGCCCTCGTTGCCTACGCCTGGGCCGGCTTCGGCGCCGCCTTCGGACCGGTGATCGTACTCTCGCTCTACTGGAAACGCATGAACTGGGCGGGCGCGCTCGCCGGCGTCATCACCGGCGGAGTCACGGTGATCGTCTGGCATCACCTCGCCGGTCTCGGCGGCATTTTCGCGCTCTACGAAATCGTGCCCGGCGTCGTCTTCTCGACCGTGGCGATTATCTTCTTTTCGCTCATCACCCCACCACCGAAGCATGCACGAGCCCCGCGATCAAAAGCGCGCAGCCCAAAATCGCGGCCCCGCCGTGCAACAGCACGGCGAAAAAGGGGAGCGGCAGGCGCGTAGCCCGGAGCGAAAACAGGAGGCCGCCGGCGACCAGGACGAAGCTCAGCACGAGAACGCCGGCATCGAAAGGCAAATCCCGCGCGCCGCGCCACAGCGCGAAGGCGACCCACAGGCAGGCGAGACCCGAGATCCCCGCCACGGGATGGAGCGCGATCAACCAACCCGGCGAGCGCCGGCGGGCAAGCATGAATCCGGCGAGCGTCAGGCCGGCGAGCGCCGCGAGGACGGCCAGCGCGACGCCGGCATAGGGGAGAATCACCGGCGCACTTCAGCCGGAATTCGCGGAACGCTCGTCGCTGCCGAGGTTGACCCCGAGCATCTTGAGCTTGCGATACAGATGCGTGCGCTCGAGCCCCACCCTTTCCGCAAGCGCCGCGACCTTGCCGCCCGCGAGCTCGAGCTGGGCCTGAAGATAGGCGCGCTCGAAGCGGTCGCGGGCTTCGCGAAACGGCAGCGCCAGCATTTCCTCATCCAGGCGCCAGGCAGGAGAAACGCCAGTGCCGAGCACCGTATCCACCTCGACCAGGCCGACCGGCTCGGTAGAAGCGTTCGCCAGCACCCGTTTCAGAACATCGCTGAGTTCGCGCAAATTGCCCGGCCAATCGTGGCGGCGCAGGCGATTCAGGGCGTCCGCACCGAAACGACGGTAGGCCAAACCTTCGCGATCGGCAAGTTCGTCCACGTAATAACGAATGATTTCGGGCAAGTAATCACGATACTCGCGCAACGGGGGCACCTCGAGCGTGAACGCCGCAAGCCGATCATGCAATTCCCGCCGCAATCCCCTGAACTTGTCCTCGCCGTCCGCACCCGGGCACATCGAGGCGACGAAACGCGGACCACCCCCGTTCGCACGGGTAGCGGAACGCGACACGAGTTCGAGAAGCGCCTCCAGCATTTTCCCGCTGGCGTCCCCCAGCTCGTTGAGGAACACGAGTGTCGGCTCCCGCGACTTCTCGGCGCGCAGGCGCAGGTCCTGCGGTTCGGCGCCGGCGAGTGGAACGCGGACATAGGAACGGCGATCATCGCGTGCAAGTTGGCGTGCGAGCATCTCGCGGCCGCTCCCGGTCTCGCCCACCAGGAGCACCGGTTCGTCACAGCCGCAGGCCGCGGCAAACGACCGCCGAAGCCGGGCGATCGCCGGGTGCGCCCCGACCAACTCGAACAGCGAAGGGGTCCCCAGTGATTCGTGCCGGCGCGGCGCGGCCCGCAACGCCTGCGTGACCATGCGCAACAACTTCGAGAGCGACACGGGCTTTTCGATGAAGTCGAGCGCCCCAAGCCGGGTGGCCTCAATCGCCGTGTCCACCGTGCCATGACCCGACATCATGAGCACCGGGGGAATCCCGCCCGGCAGCTTGGTCCAGGATTTCAGCAGGGAAATGCCGTCCTCGCCCTCCATCCAGACGTCAAGCAACACCAGATCGGGGCGCGCGGCGGCAACGGCACGGCGCGCCTCGAGCGCACCCGAGGCGAGCTCCACCTTGTAGCCCTCGTCGCCCAGAATTTCGCCGATCGCCGAGCGAATCCCCGGCTCGTCGTCCACCACCAGAATATGTTCGGCCCCGCGTGTACTCATGGCGCTCCTCCACGCAATAATTTAAGCGACGGGCGGCGACGCGGCAGAGTCACCCGTACTTCGGCGCCGCCAGCGGGCAGGTTGGCAAGCGTGACACCGCCGCCATGCTCTTCGGCAAGCTTTCACAAGAGCCAGCCCGAGCCCCGTGCCACGAGCCTTGCCGCTCACGTAAGGCTCGAAGGCATTGGCGAGCAGCTCCCGGGGGAACCCCGGTCCGGCATCGCGCACCCGGATTGCAACGGCCTGCGGATCGTCGTCGGGACCCGCCTCGAGCCACACGCGGATCGGGCCCGCGGCTTCTTCCTGAGCCTCGATGGCGTTCTTGATCAGATTGTGCAGGATCTGTCGCAGACGCGCGGCATCGGCCGTCACCGGTTCCAGATCGGGCGCCGTCTCGATCGCGAGCTCGAGATCCGAACGGCCGCGATACAGATCGGCCACCTCGCCGATCAACGCCGCCAGATCCACCGACGCGAGCGCCAGCGGCGGGCTTTTGGCATAGGTCGAAAACGCATCCACCATCGTCAGCATGGCTTGAACCTGGGCAATTATGGTAGCGGTACCATGATCGAGAATAGCCGCCTCGTGACCGTGTAGCGCCGCCAGACACTTCATCCGCAAGCGCTCGGCAGCGAGTTGAATCGGCGTCAGGGGGTTTCGGATCTCGTGCGCCAGCCGGCGCGCGACTTCCCCCCAGGCGGCCTCGCGCTGGGCGAGCACGAATTCGGTGACGTCCTCGAAAATCCACACGCTCCCCGCACCGGATTGCATGACAGTGTAGCCCGCGCGCAGCGTGCGCTCGCCCGCCGGTGATGGCAGGCGCACATCGTAGAGGCGGCCCGCCCGGCGCGACTCGTCCCGCAGCAGCGAAGCGAACTCCGGATGCGCATCAATCAGCGCCGCCAGCGGCTTGCCGACCCAGCTCCCGGCCTCGACTCCGAGCATCCGCGCCGCCGCCGGATTGATACTGCGCAAGTCGCCCGACGCATCGCGGGTCACCACGCCGGCGGAAAGCGCGGCGAGCACGGTGGCCAGCCAGCTGCGCTCGGCCTCCAGTGCATGCTGGCCGCGATCGGCCTCGGCGCGTGTCTGCGCGAGATGATCCGTCATCGTGTTGAAGGCCTGGGCGAGGAAACCGATTTCGTCGCGATGCTTTTCCGCCACTCGCACCCTGAAGTCACCACGCCCGACCGCCTCGGCGGCGCGGGCGAGATCGCGTACCGGTGCGCTCACCCTTTGCGCCGCGAAAAATGCGGCCCAGACGGCGGCCAACAACGAGAGCAGCAGAACCAGCGAGAGCGTAAGTGTAAAGCTCGCCTTGAGCGGCCCGCGCATGTACTCGAGCTCCCGGTAGCGGCTGTAAGCGGCCTCGACGCGCCGGGCGAGTGCGGCCGATTGCCCGCTCACCGGATACTCCGCCTCGAAGATCCGATACGTGCCGTCCGGGGCCTGGATCGGCGCGAAGGCGCGCACGATGAGACCGTTGCCGCTCTTCGAAAACAGCTTCACCTGCGGGCCCTTGCTCGCCAGCACCGTCGCCAGTCCGGCCGCCGGCGCGGCAAGCGGAGAGGCGGCCGTGCCCGCGGCACTCGCATCGAGCATTATCCCGGAATTGTCGAACACGCCGAGCGCAGTCGCGCCGAGCTCCTGGCGCAGGCGATCGAGCGCCGGCGCCAGGGGCTCCGGGCCGCGGTTCGCAAGCATCCTTGCCGCCTGCGCGCTCGCACCCGCGTACGGCCCGGTTTCGCTCGCGAGCGCCTGGCGGGACAGGGTCAAGGCGTCGTTGAGTGCCGAGCCGACATTGAGCGTAAACCAACTGTCAATACTGTGATTGATGAACTGCACCGAGAAATAAAACACGGCGCCCACCGGGAGAATGGCGAGCGCCGTAAAAAGCACGACGAGACGCACGGTAAGCCGTGCGCCCGTGCGCGAGCGGCGGAAAGCGCGAACGAGACGCACGATGTTCAGTCCGATCACGGCAATCAGGCCGATTGCCACCACGATGTTGGCGACGATCAGCCACAGATGCCACTGGCCGAAGGCCGCGGAGCGCCCGGTACTCAGGCTCAGCAAATACAACGCGGCACCGACGAGAGCGAGCGCCGCGAGCAGGAGAAAAGCGGAGGTTCGTTTCATGGCGTGAGGCGCTCCACGCGCCACCGGCTCGACTGCTGCCAGCCGGGCACGACCTCCGCCGCCACCTTGAGCGGCCCGGGCAACTGCTTCGTGTCCAGCACGATACGCATGGCAACGAAATATTTCGTGCCCTTGTCGAGCAGGCTCGCATCGATAATCGGCAGATGGCGAATATGCCCGATGGCGAACAGCGCCTTGTCGAGCGTCGCATAGCTGTTCCGCGCGCCGCCGTTCAGGTTTTCAACCCGGTAACGTTCGGTCAGCGGGAAATAGCGCAGGCGGAATCGCTCGGTGAGATGCGCAACCACAACCTTCCACAACCACAGGCGCGGATGCTGGATATGAATCGGAATCACGAAAGTGAGCGCCACGCCATTCGCGAGCGCCTGATGCGCGCGCCGGTTGAGATCGAGCCGAATGTCGGCATTCAGATAATATACGCCCTTGTCGAGTTGAGTAGCCAGCTTGGTCACCGCGAACGCGGGTTTCGCCTGCGCCCTGGGAACAAGAACGGCGGCCAGGCCAAACGCGAGCAAGGCGCAAGCCGTGTAACGGCTCAGCCTTTTCGCTCCCTCGATGGACCGGCCTGCATCATTCATAAGCGCTAGTGTAAGCCGTCTACACGACGATCTTCAGAAAAGCCGCCTGCCCACCCAGCGCTGCCCGCGCGCGAAGGCGGCGGCCAAAGCCGGCTTGCGCCCTGCACGTTGCAACTCGGTGACCCGCAACAAACCCTCGCCCGTCGCGATGTCGAGCCCGCGCTCGCCGGCGGCAACGATGGTTCCGGGCGGATTTGCGGCCGGCGCAGCAACCGCTTCCGCACGCAACAGGCGCAACCTCTCGCCGCCGCATTCGCACCAGGCCACGGGCCGCGGATTGAACGCGCGAACGCGCCGTGCGAGTGCTCCGGCCGACTGCGTGAAATCGAGCCTCGCCTCGGCGACCGTCAACCGCGCGGCATAAGTGGGTTCACCGCGCTGCGCGCGGGCACGCGCTTCGCCCGCGATGAGCGCATCCAGCGTCTCGAGCAACAGCTCCGCTCCGCGCCGAGCAAGCCGTGCGGACAGTTCACCGGCAGTCTCCTGCGCGCCTATCGGCACGCGCAGACTGCGGTAAACCGGGCCGGCATCGAGTTCGCCAGTCATCCGCATCACGGCAACGCCCGTCTCCGCATCGCCGGCAAGAATCGCACGTTCCACCGGTGCCGCGCCGCGCCAGCGCGGCAACAACGAGGGATGCACGTTGAGCGCTGCGTAACGCGGCAGGGAAAGCAAGCCATCGGGAATAAGCCGCCCATAGGCCACGACAATCAGAACATCGGGCGTTAATGCCGCCAGCCGTTCGCGCAACGCCGGATCGGCGAGCGTTGGCGGGGTCGCAACCGCAAGCCCCGCAGCCTCGGCAACGGTCCGTACCGGACTCGCACGCAAACGCCGTCCGCGCCCCGCGCGCCGATCGGGTTGCGTAACGACCAGGGCAACCTTATGCCTCGCCCCCAGAAGCGCCGACAGTGCCGGCACGGCAAACTCCGCCGTCCCTGCAAACGCCACCCTCAAGTTTGAGAAATCAGAGGCCATATTGATTCCACCTCTTCAAATAGGGAAAGTCTGATCAATGGGCGCGGTGAGCCAAATTTACCCAATAGCGCATAGCGGGATGCTGAAATGGGTAAAAAGCCACTCCGCTGGCTGCTTTTTGGCGCCGGCGATGCCGATTTCGGCATTCGCAGCGTACTCGGGATGCCCCTCTCCTACGTTACGCCCACCAATGTGCTGCGCGCGAGGTAAAGATTGGCAAGCCCGAAGCTCACGAACAAGCCGTTGGTGTTCTTCGCAAGTCCGCGGTAGCGCACCTTGCGGTAGCTGAATACGCATTTGAGGACGTGGAAGGGATGCTCGACTTTTGCGCGCACTTTCGACTGGGTCCGATTCTTCTCGCGCTCGCTCAAGGGCCGATTGCGCTTGCTCTTGCGGTGGGTAAAGTCGCTCGCATAAGGCGCAGCCTCAAGCAGGGCCTCGCGCTGGCCCGTATAGGCCGAATCGCCCCACACACGGGTCTCCTCGCCGTGCAACAGCTCCCCCAACCTTTGGCTGTCGTGCACGTTCGCCACCGTGGTCTCCACCGAATGGATGAGCCGGGTCTTGGAGTTCACCCCGATATGCGCCTTCATGCCCAAATACCACTGATTGCCCTTCTTGGTCGAGTGCATCTCGGGGTCGCGGCTCTGGGCCTGGTTCTTGGTCGAGGCCGGCGCATGGATGATCGTCGCATCCACGATCGTGCCCGTGCCGACGTTGAGCCCCTGCTCGGCAAGATAGGCGTTGATCAGACGAAACAGCTCCGCGCCCAAATTATGCGCCTCCAGGAGATGGCGAAACTTCAAGATCGTGGTCTCGTCGGGTACCGGCTCGCGCCTCAGATCAATGCCCACGAACCGACACATCGAGCGCGATTCATACAGCGCCTCCTCGGCGGCGGGGTCGGAAAGGTTGAACCAGTGCTGCAGGCAGTGAGTCCTGAGCATCCGCTCGATACCCACCGGGCGGCGCCCCGCGCCCGCCGGCGCCGGATAGTAGGGCTCGATCGCTTTCGCCAATCTCACCCACGGAACGATCGCGTTCATCTCCTTCAGAAACCGCTCGCGACGCGTCACCTTGCGATACTTCTCGAATCCCGCTGTGGCAAGTGTTTCCTGACGCATCGGTTGGCTCCTAGGTCGGCATGAATGAACAATAATGCTCATTACCAGTGGGCCTTATATATACAGAAGCGTCAACTGATGCATTCCCAGGCCGCTGCCCTGTACGTTTTCGCACTTGCAATCCACCTTCCATCCGGCGATTTGGACGTTGTAGACCATATAGTCTTGGAAAAGCCACAGCTGGCCAAGAGCAAAACGCAAGTTCCAATGACTATCGTGAATCCGGTGCCTTTACGACGAGCTACTTGTATAGAGTCGAATCTTTTCAAAGCCTTATTCCTTCAGAACCTTTATCGGTTACTGATGACAAAAGGTTCCGCTCTGTTCGTCAGAGTAGCCTTGCATTATAGCATCAACGTGAGAATGAGGTATGCTGTTGTAAGGTGCAAGGATTTTTCTTTTTCTTGCCTTTGCGACGGCGTGGACCGGCGTGCTTGCTTGTGGGATAGTCGGGTGGGGAAAGCAGCCGAATGGGTTGCCGGAACTGGTCTTTGGTTATGCATCCCGCAAATGCTCCGTCCTGTGTCGTAATGATGATCCTTCCGGGGCACAGGGCAGGAGCTGTTACCGTTACTAAGGAGTACGAAAGTAAGTAGACGCACGGTTATCCAAATGGAGACAAAAA
>CAZKOE010000083.1:0-10362 GCA_964554305.1 uncultured Gammaproteobacteria bacterium | reverse complement strand
CCGATGTTGAGCGTGCCGGTAAGACCGTAAATCCAGGACATTCCGAAGAGTAACGCGCCGGCAGATACCGCGCCGAGCACGAAGAACTTCATGGCCGCCTCGGAAGCCGTGCCGTCGTCGCGCGACAACGCCACCAGCGCATACAGCGAAATCGCCAGCAACTCCACGCCGAGATACAGAATCAACAGACTGTAGGCCTGGTCGATGACCATTGCGCCCATGAGGGCGAAAAGCATGAGAATATAGAACTCGCCGGAGAGGAGCTTTCTGCCTTCGAGATACGGCCGGGAATAGACGAGCGTCGCACCGGTCATCGCGTAGCAGAAGAGGTTCAGCACATCGCCCATGCCGTCCTGGATGAAAAGCCCGTGAAAGGCGATCGTCTTGTGCCCCTTGAAGAGGAAGCTCGTAATGATCGCAAGTGCCGTGATCGTCAGGAGCGAGCCGTAGTGAAGCGCCGTGTCGCGCGTGCGCCCCTTCAGAAACACCGTGGCGACGAGCAATACGCAGATGGCGCCCAGGAGCACGATCTCGGGAAGAGCGGAAATGTAATCGGTAGCGCCCAAACCTGTCATCGCCCTCTCCTCAAGACCCCAGCGCCGCAGGCACCACCTGTGCCAGCAGATGCGTGATCGACGGGTGCATGATCCGCAGGATGATCTGCGGGTAAAAACCGATCAGCAGGACCGGCACGAATACAAGCCCCAGGATCAGCACCTCACGCGCACTGATATCCTTCAGCGCCGCCACCCGCTCGCTCTTGACCTTGCCGAACACGACTTGCTTGATCAGATACAGGGAATAGGAGCAGGCCGTGATCAGCGCGACCGCCGTCAGCACGCAAATCCAGAAGTTGGCGTGGAAGGTTGCGAGAATGACCATGAATTCACCGACGAATCCCGAGGTGAGCGGCAGTCCCGCGTTCGCGAGCATGAAGGCGAGAAAGAAGTAGCCGTACTTCGGCATCGGCGAGACTACCCCGCCGAACAGTGACATCTCGTGCGTGTGCATTCGATCGTAGAGCACGCCCACGCACAGGAAGAGGCCGCCCGAAATCAAACCGTGGGAGACCATCTGCACGAGGCTGCCCTCCATGGCGAGACGCGATCCGGCGTAGCTGTGCGTGTGCTGCCAGATCAGGAAGCATACGAAGAAACCGAGGGTCACGAAGCCCATGTGCGCGATTGAAGAATACGCGACGAGCTTCTTCATGTCCTTCTGTCTCATAGCAACCAGGCCGATGTAGATGATCGCAATGATGGAAAGCACGATCATCGGCCATTCCAGCCGCAGGCTCGCCCACGGCACAATCGGAAGATTGAAGCGCAGAAAACCGTAGCAACCCATCTTCAACAGGATCGCCGCCAGAATTACCGAGCCGCCCGTCGGCGCCTCGACGTGCGCGTCCGGCAGCCATGTGTGCAAGGGCACCATCGGCACCTTGACCGCAAAGGCGGAAAAGAGGCCGATGAAGATGAGAACTTGCTGCGTCGCCCCGAGGTGCAGACCGTAGAAATCCAGGATATTGAAGGTGCCGGTCCGGATGTACAACCAGATGAAGACAACCAGCATCAGCACCGAGCCGAGAAAGGTGTAGAGGAAGAACTTGAGCGCGGAATAAATCCGGCGCTTGCCGCCCCAGATGCCGATGATCAGGAACATCGGGATCAGCATGCCTTCCCAGAAAAGGTAGAAAAGCATCGCGTTGAGGGCGCAGAAAGTCCCGATCATCAAGCCTTCCATGATCAGGAACGCCGCCAGATACTGCGCAAGTTTGTACTGGATCGCCCGCCAGCAGGAGAGGATGACGATGACCGTCATGAACGCCGTAAGCAGGATGAACAACATGGAAATGCCATCCACGCCGAGATGGTAATTGATGTGATAGGTCGAGATCCACGGAATGTTTTCGACGAACTGCATTGCGGCCGTCGTGGTATCGAAGCCGGTGTAGAGCGGTACCGTCAACCCGAAGGTAAGCACCGAGAAGGCGAGCGCGATCCAGCGGATGTCGAGCAGCCCGCGCGGTTTCATGCGCGAGAACGCGAGTACGACGACACCGCCGAAAATAGGGACCCAGATGGTCAGCGTCAGCAAATACGGCAAACGTCTTCCCCTTCGATTTGGTTCTGATGTTTCCCCGCAGGGAAGGGAGGGCGAATCAGGCTCCCCCGAATGTGTTCATTCGATGCCCGTTTCATGGCCTATCTCCAGACCAGCCAGCCGATCATGGCGGCGAGACCGATGATCATGATGAAGGCATAGTGATAGAGATAACCCGACTGCAAGTGGCGAATCACTCGCGAACCGCTATCGATCACGCGAGTCGTGCCGTTCACGAAGAAGCCGTCGATGAGACCGTCATCCACCCAGCGCCACAAGCCGACGGCGAGCCTCCGGCTTCCTTCCATGACGCCGCCGATTTCAAAATTGTCCCAGAACAACTTGTGATCGAGTGCAAACCAGATCGGCTTGAGCTTGCGTTGCAATACGGCCGGCCACTCGGGCTTCCAGATGTAAAACACGACGCAGAGCGCAAAGCCGATCACGAACAGGAAGAAAGGCCAGGTTGAAAAGCCGTGTACGAACATCTGCCAGGCACCGTGGAATTCCTCTCCCGTCTGCGCAAGCGGGGCGTCACCGACACGATTCACGATCGAGCCGCCGAAAAAGTTGCCGAAGTCCAGCCATTTCACGGCAATGCCGCCGAGCGCTGCCGCCGGGATGGCCAGGAGGATGAGTGCAAAGGTGACTACCCACGGAGATTCCCTGAGTTGCGCTTTCGTATGCTCGTTCATCCGCGGCTTGCCGTGGAAGGTGAGGAAAATCATGCGGAAGGTGTAGATCGTCGTGACCAGCGCACCCAGCAACACGCACCAGTACGCATAGGTCGCGCCCGGCGTCGCGCTGACGTGCACGGCGTCTATGATCGCGTCCTTGGAGAAGAATCCGGCAAAGCCCGGAAATGCGCTCAGGGACAGGCCGCCAATCACGAAGGTGACATAGGTGATGGGCATATAGCGCCAGAGCCCGCCCATCTTGCGCATGTCCTGCTCATGATGCATGGCCATGATGACGGAGCCCGCGCCGAGGAAAAGCAGCGCCTTGAAGGTCGCATGCGTCATCAGGTGGAAGATGCCGCCGGCGAAGGCACCCGCGCCCAGCGCGGCCGTCATGTAGCCGAGTTGGGAAATCGTGGAGTAGGCGACCACCTGTTTGATGTCGGTCTGCACGATGCCGATCAGCCCCATGAAAAACGCGCCGCTGGCACCGACGATCAACACCAGACTCATGGCGATCGGGGACAGCGAAAAGAGCGGAGAACAGCGCGCGACCATGAAGATGCCGGCCGTGACCATCGTCGCCGCATGGATGAGGGCCGAAATCGGCGTCGGGCCCTCCATCGAACCCGGCAGCCACACGTGGAGCGGAATTTGTGCCGATTTACCCATCGCGCCGACAAACAGCAGAATACAGATAACCGTTACCGCACTGACGGAAAAACTTCCCGTAATGTCAACCGTTTGTGCCGAGATCGCGTGTGCCTGCGAAAAGACCGCTTCGTAATTGAGTGTGTGCGCAAAATAAAGCACGCCGGCGATGCCGACGATGAAACCGAAGTCCCCGACGCGATTCACGACGAAAGCCTTCAGGGCGGCAAAGCTTGCACTGTCGCGCTTGAACCAGAAACCGATCAGCAGGTAGGAGACAAGGCCTACCATCTCCCAGCCCATGAAAAGCTGCATGAAGTTGTTCGCCATGACGAGCAGCAGCATCGAAAACGTAAACAGCGCGATGTAGCCAAAGAAGCGCTTGTTGCCAGGGTCGTGGGCCATGTAACCGATGGTATAGACATGCACGGCGAAGGAGACGAAGGTCACGATCACCATCATGAGCGCACTCAGGCGATCGACCAGAAAGCCGATGTAGAGCCTGAACGGACCGCCGACGCCCCAGCCGTATACATTCATGTCGATACGTCCGAACCCGCCCCAGATCAAGAGGTAGAGCACATACATCGAGAGGCAGAAAGAAGCAAAGACGGCCGCTATCGTGAGAACATGCGTAAAACGGCGATCGATCTGATTGTTGCCGATCAGAACGACGGCCGATGCCGCGAGCGGCGCGAGCAGAATTATGAGTAGTATTGTTTCGAGCACGACACCCTATCCCTTCAAGCGGTTGATTTCTTCGACGTTGATACTGCGCCGGTTGCGGAACAGCACGACGAGGATCGCCAGTCCGACGGCGGCCTCGGCGGCGGCGACGGTAAGAATGAAGAACACGAAGACCTGCCCGGTTATATCGCCGGCAAAACGCGAGAAAGCGATGAAATTGATGTTCGCGGCAAGCAGCATCAGCTCGATGCACATCAGAAGCAGCACCATGTTCTTGCGATTGATGAAAATTCCCGCCACGGCGATCGCGAACAGTACCGCGGCAAGTCCGAGATAGTGATAAAGACCGATCATTGTTCCTTGACCTCCGTCTCGCGCAGATCCACCAGCCGGATGCGCCGCTTGTCGGGGTGCACCCGCATCTGTTTGCCCGGATCCTGATGCTTGGTCGCCGGGCGCCAGCGCAGACTGAGTGCTATGGCGGCGACGATGCCGAGTACGAGGATGACCGAGGCAATCTCGAAGGCGTAAATGTAGTGCGTGTAAATGGCGGTTCCAAGCTCGCGGGTATTACTGAGCGTTGCCGGCACGGCCGGTTTCGATACATTCGGAACGCCGAGGAAATGGGCCCAGATGGCCCATATCAATTCGGCGATGATGAGCGCGGCGACCATGAAACCCAGCGGCGCGTAACGAGTGACGCCCTCGCGGAACTTGGCAATGTTGAGGTCGAGCATCATCACCACGAACAGGAAGAGCACCATCACGGCGCCGACATAGACCAGTACGAGGACGATGCCCAGGAACTCCGCGCCCTGTTGCACCCAGAGAATTGCAACGTTGAAGAAGGCCAGCACGAGGAAAAGCGCCGCATGCACCGGATTGCGCGTTGTAATCATGCGCAACCCCGCGAAAACCGCTGCGCCGGCGAACAGGTAAAACAGCGCCTCGTACATGATTTGTGCGGGTGACAACATGTCCTGCTCTCTACTCCCTCAGACCCTAACGGTAAGGCGAATCGGCGGCCCTCGCCGCGGCGATTTCCTTCTCGAAACGATCGCCGATGGCAAGCAGTTTTTCCTTGCTCATGATCTGCTGGCCGCGTTCCTCGAAGTGATAATCGGTGATGTCGGTCTCGACGATCGAATCCACCGGGCAGGCCTCTTCGCAGAAGCCGCAAAAGATGCACTTGAAAAGATCGATATCGTAACGGGTGGTGCGCCGTGTGCCGTCCTCGCGCCGCTCCGAATCGATGGTGATGGCAAGCGCCGGGCAGACCGCCTCACAAAGCTTGCAGGCGATGCAGCGCTCCTCGCCGTTCTCGTAACGGCGCAGCGCGTGCAATCCCCGGTAACGCGGCGACTTCGGTGTGTGCTCCTCGGGAAACTGGATGGTGAACTTGGGCGTGACGAAGTAGCGTCCCGTCGTGCGCATTCCCACGAAGAGGTCCGCGAACAGAAAACTCTTGAACCAGTGCCTGATGCGTTCTACTAACCCGAACACTGGCAAAACCTCCAGTCAGAGTCGCAGAGAAGTTCGCCTGCAAGGCGCGTTCGCGCAGCCGTAGCCATTCTACGGCAAGCGGACGCAACGCCGCAGGCGGCTCGGCACAGGCCCGCTGAATGAGACTTTGCCGACGTTCGGGTTAGTAAGGTCATCATGCAAACCAGGGATGAACGTGGGTGATGATGAAGGCGCCCTCGACAAAGATCCATACCAGGGTGACCGGAATGAACACCTTCCAGCCGAGACGCATGATCTGATCGTAACGATAGCGCGGGAAGGTCGCCCGGAACCAGAGATACAGGAAAATGAAGAATGCCATCTTCAGGAACAGCCACCCCGCGCTGGCGTGACCGATATAGGGCACCCCCTGGAAAGGCGAAAGCCAGCCGCCCAGGAACAGGATCGAAGCGATCGCCGAGACCAGCAACATGTTGGCGTATTCGGCCAGGAAAAACACGGCAAAAACCGCGCCCGAATACTCGGTATGAAAACCCGCGACCAACTCCGATTCGCCCTCGGCGACATCGAAGGGCAAACGGTTGGTCTCGGCGACGGCGGAGATGAAATACACGGCAAACAACGGCAGCAGCGGGATGAAGTACCAGTGCCAGATGCCGCCCGTCTGCGCCTCGACGATCTGGGTAAGGTTCAGGGTCTTCGAGGCCATGAGCACGCCGACGACGGCAAAACCCATCGCGATCTCGTAGGACACCATCTGCGCCGCCGAGCGCATTCCGCCCAGAAAGGCGTATTTGGAATTCGAGGACCAGCCGGCGAGAATCACGCCGTAAACGCCGATCGAACTGGCGGCAAGCAGTACGAGGAGCCCCGCGTCCACGTTCGCGACCACTACCCCGGGATAGAAGGGAATCACCACCCAGGCGCCGATCGCGGGCAGGAGCGAGAGGACGGGCGCAAGAAAATACACGAAACGGTTCGCGTTGGTGGGTACGACAACTTCCTTCAGAAGCAGCTTGAACACATCGGCAAAGGGCTGCAGGTAGCCGCGCCAACCCACCCGGTTCGGGCCGATGCGCGACTGCATGTAGCCGATCACCTTGCGCTCGTAATAGGTAAGATAGGCAACGACCAGGATCACCGGGATCGCAATCGCGAGGATCTCGCCGAAGGTGTACAGCATGTACTGTCCCCAGGAGGGGATCTGCACCCACACACCGCTGGCGAAGTTCGCAATCGTGTTCATTGCCCGAGCTTGCTCCTGTTCTTGTCCATCGTCAGGCCTCGACCCCCTCGCCAACCGCCTCGAGTTCGACCGTCTCCCACAGGGCCAGACCACTCGTCGTCGCCGGCAGCCACAGGCTCCCGCGCACGACCCCCGGATCGATCGCCACCACGAACTCGCGCCCGCCCGCAGCGCCGGCGACCCGCGCACGGCTGCCGTCGGCCAGGTTGTTCTTGACGGCGTCGCCGGGATTGAGCCACAGTTTCCCCGAATCGCGCGCATCGGCGGTTTCCTGCAGGGGCGTGGCGCGGCGAACGAGCGGATTGACCGCGTAGATGCCGACTTCGCCAACCGCGCGCAGCCCTTTCGCCTTCTCCCCGGCCGGTGCGGGCTCCCAAGCTCCGGCGTAGGCGATCCGGGTCACCTCCTCGCCGGCATAGCCGATCGCATCGATCGCGGATTCGCGTACCTCGGCAATCGTCGTGAAGTCGAAAGCCGCCTCGAAGCCGAGCGCGGCACCGAGCGCGCGCAGGATCTTCCAGCCGGGGCGCGCTTCGCCGGGCGGAACCGCGACCGCATCGAAACGCTGCATGCGACCCTCGCCATTGACGCTTGAGCCGGCCGTCTCGCCGAAGGCCGCGAGCGGCAGCACGCAGTCAGCGTACTCGCGCATAGCCGGCGAAACGAAGCTGCTCAGCGCAACGACCGGCGCCGCCTGCAGGGCATTGAGCGCCGCCGGGCCATGCCAACTATCATGCTCGGGCTCGACATTCAGAAGTAGGTAGGCCTTTTGAGGCGCAGATAACATGGCGCCGGCATTCAACCCCGCCTCTTCCAGAGCCACGCCACCCGGGCCACGATGTGGAACCGCTCCCGCGAGGTAGGCGCCCGCCATGTTGGCGCCTTCGCTGATCACGCCGAGACCGGCACCGGCAAGCTCCGCAATCAGGGCCGCGAGCCGGCGAAGATCCGCCCAGGCGGGGTGCTGCCGGGCAAGCTGACCCAGCAGGATCCGCGGGTGTTTCGCCTCGAACAGGCGCATGGCGATCGCGTCGAGCCCGGCGTCGTCGCCGGACGTCGCAAGGGCATCCAGAAAGGCCGGCGCCTCGCCACCGGCACGCCTGGCGAGCGTCCGGGCGAGCGCAGCGAGCGCTGGAACGAGTGCGTCGGGATGCACCGCTTGTTCCTCGGCAAGCGGCAACTTGAGATCATAGCGGCGTGGATTGAGCGCCATCACCGCGCCGCCGTTGGCGGCCGTTACGCGCAGGCGCCAACCGAGTATCGGCACTTCCTTGTTGATGCGTGAACCGATGACGAGAACGGCGTCCTCGTGATCGAGCTCCGCGATCGGGCCGCCAAGCGAAGGCAAACGGGGATCACCGGCGTCGTCGCGGAAATCCGCCTGGCGCAGGCGTGCATCGATGTTCGGAGAACCGAGGGTGTGCGCGAGCCTTTGCGCAAGATATAACTCTTCGAGACTCGAATTCGGCGACACGAGCGCGGCCAACCCGGCGCCGGCGTCCCTGAGCGTTTTCGCCGCCGCCGCCAGCGCCTCCTCCCAACTGGCTTCGACCAGCTCGCCGTCCCGGCGAACGAGCGGGTGGTGCAAACGGTCAGGTGCATCGAGTGCCGTGTGGCTCCAGCGATCGCGATCGGAAATCCAGCTGGCGTTGATCGCTTCGTTCTCGCGCGGCACGGCGCGCAGAAACTTCCCGCGCAGCGAATGGCCATACAGGTGCGAACCCGCACAGTCGTTCGGCGACACCGTCTTGTGTGCGAGCAGCTCCCAGCCTCGCGCATGCATGGCGAAGGGCTTGTCGGTGAGCGCGCCGACGGGGCAGACGTCGATGATGTTGCCCGAGAGTTCCGAATCGATGCTGCGTTCGATCCAGGTGCCGATCTTCAGGTGTTCGCCGCGATCGGTCGCACCCATTTCCTGGCGGCCGCCCACTTCTTCGAGCACGCGGATGCAGCGCGTGCAATGAATGCAGCGCGTCATGTAGGGGGCGACCAGCGGCCCGAGATCCTTGTCCTTGACTACGCGCTTGCGCTCGGTGAAACGCGACACGCCCCGCCCGTAACCCAACGACAGATCCTGTAATTCGCACTCGCCACCCTGATCGCAGATCGGGCAGTCGAGCGGGTGATTGATGAGGAGAAACTCCATGGTGGAACGCTGCGCGTCCACGGCACGATCGGAGCGGGTATGCACCACCATGCCATCCGCGATGGGCGTTGCACAGGCGGGAAGCGGCTTCGGTGAACCCTCCACCTCCACCAGGCACATGCGGCAATTGGCGACGACGCGCAAGTGCTTGTGATAGCAGAAGCGCGGGATGTAAATCCCCGCCTCGTCGGTCACGCGCATGAGCATCTCGCCCTTGGGCGCCTCGAGCGTGCGCCCGTCCACCGTGAACTTGACCGTTTCCTCGCTCATGCCGCCTTCGCCCTGTCCGCCGCGCCCGGTCCGACGAGGCAGCGCTTCTCCCGGATGTGATATTCGAACTCGTCGCGGAAATGGCTGATGAAACTCCACACCGGCATCGCCGCCGCGTCACCGAACGCACAGATGGTATGGCCCTCGATGTGATGGGCAAGGTCCACCAGCCGATCGAGATCCTCGGGCCGGCCAGTGCCCCGCTCAATGCGGCCCACGGCGCGATGGAGCCAACCCGTGCCCTCACGGCAGGGTGTGCACTGGCCGCAGGACTGCGTGTAGTAAAAACGGGCGATGCGCTCGAGCATCCGCACCATGCAGGTATCCTCGTCCATCACAATCACGGCGCCGGAGCCGAGCATTGAACCGGCCTGCTGGATGCTCGTGTAATCCATCGTGCAGGCCATCATTTCGTCGGCCGAGAGCACGGGCACCGAGGAGCCTCCCGGGATGACCGCCTTCATCTTCTTGCCGCCGCGCATGCCGCCCGCGAGTTCCAGCAGATCGGCAAACGGGATGCCGAGCGGAACCTCGAAGTTGCCGGGCTTCGCGACGTGGCCGGTCACCGAGAAAATCTTCTGACCGCCGTTTTTCTCGTCCTTGCCGAGCTTCATGAACCACTCGGCGCCGTTGCGCATGATCGCCGGCACCGAGGCAATCGTCTCGGTATTGTTGACGGTGGTCGGCCGCCCCCAGGCGCCGTGCGCGGCCGGAAACGGCGGCTTGAAGCGCGGCATTGCCGACTTGCCTTCGAGCGACTCGAGCAGCCCCGTTTCCTCGCCGGCGATGTAGGCGCCCGCGCCAAGGACGTTGTGCATCTCGAAGTTGATCCCCGAACCCTTGACGTCGGCGCCGACCAAGCCGATCCCGCGCGCCTCGGCGAGCGCCTGCTCCATACGCCGGAAGCATTCGTCCATGAACTCGCCGCGCATGTAGTTGTAGGCGACTTCCACGCCCATCGCGTAGCTCGCGATCGCCATGCCCTCGACCAGCGCGTGCGGATTGAAACGCAGGATGTCGCGGTCCTTGCAGGTGCCGGGCTCGCTCTCGTCGGAATTGACGACGAGATGCTTTTCCGGCGAGGGCGGCGTCTTCGGCATGAAGCTCCACTTCACGCC